>NZ_CP015401.2:4139975-4489951 GCF_001688725.2 Bacteroides caecimuris
TCATAAATATACGTATTTTCCATCCTTCCGTTAGCGCTACCAAATGTAGGCAAAATCACATCGGAAAGATAATAAATATGTCTCAATGAATGAAAAAATAGTCCTATTTTTCTATTCGAATACGCGCGTCAACTGCTACAACGGTCTTTTGCGTTGCCAGAAGCGGATTTATATCCATTTCTTTGATCTCTGTAGCGAAACGTAGCAAAGTGGACAAACGGACAATAATTTCGGCAAATTTGTCTTCATTGACTCCCTTTTGTCCACGTGTTCCCTGAATGATTTTATAAGCACGCAAAGAATGAATCATTGAATAAGCTTCTTCGTAAGAAAGCGGAGCGAGACCGGAAGATACGTCTTTCAGCACCTCTACAAAAATACCTCCCAAACCACAAAGTACCACATGTCCGAATTTCTCTTCATATTTTGCACCAATAAACAGTTCCGTACCTTTCAGCATCGGCTGTACCATAATTGCTCTTGCATCAGGTATCTGCATCATACGATCAAATTCCAGTGCCAGATGTTGCTCACTTTTAATGTTCAGAACGACACCGCCGACATCCGATTTGTGCACAGGACCAACCACTTTGGCAACTACCGGAAATCCGCACCGACGGGCAAAAGCTACTATCTCCTCTTTATTATCGGAAACAAATTCATCTACCAACGGAATACCGGCAGCGTGCAACAATGCTTGTACATAATTAGGAGCGATATAACCATCTTCCTGAATGGAATCAATAATACGACGAATCCTCGGAACGTCCACTCCGAACAGTTCTATCTCAGGAGCTGCCGGCTTAGGAGCATTGACGATACGTGAAAGGGCAGTACCCAAGGTCACTTCGTCTGCAAAGTTCACATGTCCTTTTGCCAGAAAGGCGGAAACCTCCGCTCCGGCTGTATTAATGGAAGGAAGAATGGGGAAAATCGGCTTCTTGCAAGTCTGCATCTTTTCGTGAAGCACGTCGTACATTTCAAACATAGTAACCAATCCCGGAGTTCCGAAGATGGCCATCATGGCGTCTATATTGTCAAGTTTCTCTTCACAATAGTCGATGCAAAGGCGCAGATGCTCCGGTGTTCCGGTAGCCAGAATATCAATAGGATTCCCGACGGCAGCACCGGGGAATAGTTGGGCTTTTAATTCCTCGGTCACTTTTCCTTCCAGTTTAGGCACATTCAGTCCGCCTTTACTCAAGGCATCTGTCAGCATCACTCCCGGTCCTCCGGCATGAGTGATAATGGCAAAATTCTTTCCTTTCAATTCGGGTAAAGTAAACACGCAACCTACAGTAGTCAATTCTTCACGAGAGAAGCAACGCACAATCCCCGCCTTACGGAACAACGCCTCCACTGCCGAATCGGAACTGGCAATTGCACCTGTATGGGAAGATGCCGCCCGGCTTCCGCTCTCAGAGCTTCCGGCTTTGATTGCCGCAATCTTACAGCCTTTTCTTATTAATGAAGAGGCATGGAAGAGCAATCTGTCCGGGTTCTGAATACTTTCAATATAGAGTAGTTTCAGATGAGAATCTTTTTCGGGATCGAAGTTCTCATCCATAAATTGCAGCACATCTTCTACGCCGATCTGCTTGGCGTTTCCCACCGACCAGACTGAGTTGAACTGCAAACCTTTTGTTACGGCACTTTCGAGAATAAATACCGCCGTAGCACCGGAACTGGAAATCAAGTCCACCCCTTTGGGGTTTAAGTTAGGAATCGGTTGGCTGAACACGCTATGATGCCATGTATTCATCAATCCGATGCAGTTCGGACCAATCAACGAAGCCCCGTATTTATTGACTGTTTCCAAAATACGTTCTTCCAACAGTGCTCCTTCGTGAGTTTCTTCACCAAAACCAGCCGAAAGTATGATAAATGCCCTGGTTTGTTTCTTGCTGGCCAATGTTTCCACCATATCAGGACACATCGAGGCAGGCACAGCCAACACCGCCAGATCTGTGTCCGGCAGATCATCCACATCCGCAAAGGCGGGAACTCCTTGCACTTCTGTCTCCTTCGGGTTCACCGCCCGAAGTTCTCCCTGATAACCTCCGTTTATCAAATTCTTTAATATTGCGCCACCCGGCTTATGCACATTATTCGATGCCCCTACTACGACAATGCTTTCAGGACGAAGCAACTGGGTTGTTATCATATCATGCTTTGGTTTTCGTTTAAACTAGGATACAAATATATTCTTTCTTATGAGAAAAAAGAAAGAAAAAGGGGAGAAATATAAGAGAAAACATAGGATAATGGGAAGAAAGATGAAGAAATCAGGTGGATGATGCTGACTTATTGATTAGTTTAAAAGATTATCCTGATATAAACTGTTTTTAGCCAACTTATGTCAGGGAAATACAGATTCAAGACATTACCTTAATACAAGAAAGACTCTGGCATAAGTTGAAATCTTATGCCAGAGAAAAGTTACTTTAACAAGGAATGTACCCATTCACGAGGAATACCGATATAATGATCATAGCCAACAATATGATTGTTCAAGGCAATAGATAATATAACAATTATTGCTGTAGCCACACCTATAATTGCTAAAATTATTGTGTATGGCGTATTTTTATATTCAATAATCTCTTTTTTCCTTTTTCTTTCTATATGGGTATTCTTAGTTGTCCACTTCTTTCTTCTCTTTTTCATAAACATATTAGTGTTGAATCAATTCAGGCAGGATTCTTCTTGTTGATGTTCCAAATCGGAACCTTTCAGGGTGAAGAAACAATTCTGTCTGTATAACCTCTTTCGGAGATATACCTATTTTGTCTTGTATAACTTTTTTGCGTTCTGCAAGCATTTCAAGACTTTCTACCAATGATTTTCCAGTAAAGTCGACTTCTCCCAATCCCTTTTCTATCTCCCTTGCTTTCATTTCGTAATCAAGTTGTTGCATAGCCAATTGAGGATCATCTATCACTATTTCCGTGCTATTTTGAACATTGCCATCTTCTCCATAACGCACAGTGCTAACAAGACTTATCAATTTTTCTCTGAATTCAATATGATTGCTTGTCAAATCACCAAAACCTGACAGCCACATTCCGAGTTCATTATTATTACTCATCTGCACCTCATTACCACCCGGAGTATTAACCGTATTTAAAATAGTCTGAGGTCCCATTCCTACCATCTGCCTTGTGCCATTCCCCCGATAAGTCATAGAAGTTTTTTGTACATAAGACTGCGGTCTCATACCTCTTGGATAGAAAGCATAAGGATTGGGTCTTCCTCCATTCCGATATCCTCTTCTTACAGGTGGGCGTGTGGGTCTACCTTGTTTTCCATCAGGGTCTATATATTTAACAGGATTATCGAAACAATAGTTATATGGACTGAACGGATAGAATTTCTCCGCCAACGGATCCACTGAATGCCAACGTCCTAACGCTGCATCATACTGTCTCGCCCCATAATCATACCAATCCAGTCCGCCTTTCCGATCCAATTCCTTGCCGTTATATTTATAAGGCTGAACAGAACCGACAGAAGAAGCCATCAACCCGCCGAACGGATAATAATCATTCACCTCCTCCACGATACCGTCCTCATCGGCAACCACACGGTTGTTGCCCTGATAATCCTGAATGAAGTAATGATACTTATCATCGTTCAAAGAAACATAGCCAGTCTCAGTCAACAACAATCTGAGAACACCATTTTCATAGACCACATTGCCGCAATAGTCCGTAACAGTTGTATCATCTCCTATCACATGTGTGGCGCGAAGTTTCGTTCCGTTTGCATCATACAAGTAAACAATACTATCTCCGTTTTCAAATTCTATACGACTTGGCAAATTTAAATAATTATATTGGATATCAACAATCTTCTTATTCAAATCTTTTATCAGATTACCACTGGCGTCGTAAAAATATTCGGTCGCTTCATCTGCACCGTCTACAAATTCAAAGGCATTGGAATACACCGACTGTCCGGCTTTATCCTTTACTGCAAGCAAACGATTACCATCATAAGCCATCAACAGATTATCTATCAGACCATAACTATGCTCAGACAACTTGCCTGAACGCTTTATTCCCAACATATTTCCATTCTTATCGTAGCCGGCCACTTGCTCATTGAAATAACCAGGATTGACATCAAGGGAACTCCCTTCGCCATACATTGCATCCTTCATCCGGTTCAAACCGTCATAGCTGAACTTATATCCCGACAGTTTGCCCGACAGAGCCGATTGCCACGTAACACTACTGATATTCCCATTGTAACAAGGAATACCTGCACCATCCACATAATACATCTTTTGTTTGAAAAGCGGGCTTTCAATACTTGTCAGCCAATTACGAATATTGTAATCATAGCCCAATGTCATTGTCCCATTGTTCAGCTTCACTTTTTTCAACCGGCACAAATCATCATATTCATTCTCCGACAATACACTTTCCTGCCCACCATTCAAGGTATGTTTTACTTGTTTCAAACGTTCGCCATTGTCATATATAAAATTACAATACTCTGCAATTACCACATTCCGTCCAGAATCGAGCTGTAAATGAACGCATCCTTTGGTCAACCCCGTAAACGTGTACGAATAAAAATAGATATCATATCCTCCCAAATGGTTCGTGCCCCGTTGCTGGATGATACGCCCTTTATTGTCATAATAAAACACCGTCAACAGGGATGTATTATCATCCAAATAAGAACGTTTTCCCGATTTCAATCCGACAGGAGTTTGGCATATACCCTTACATCCGAAACAGACGGAACATTGACAGAAAAACCTATGCCCGTTCCTTTTATAGCCTCTCTTCCTTTTTCGTCAGCAATGGAGAAAACCCATTCCTGCTTTTGCCGTTGAAGACTATTTTGAACATATATCAGCCTATCGGTCTTGTCATATACATAACGGCAGGACAGAAGCGCCATTGTTACCCACAACGTGGAGTGGCAACCATTGTTGCGACAGCCTTCCTATGGAATCGTATGTAAAAGTAGATATCAAATCCCCTTTGGCTGGAGATATTTCATGCCATACTGTTTGTACAGGTTTTCCTAATCCGTCAAAATACCGGTATTCCTCAAGCATGGAATCCCCTTTGTCAGAAAGCATCGTTTGCTTATGGATAAAGCTTCTGTTAAAACTTGCCGAATTCCTTTCCATTGTTGTTGCGGCAGAAAAATGTTCGCTTCCCGATAAGACTATGCAAATTGACGATAATAATATAAATGCAAATATCTTTCTCATATACTACAAGCTATGTTTTTAATTGTTTATACCCGAATCATAATGATAATCATATCTGGTGACTACATTCCTGTCATCATCCTTCACACACTGAAGTCTTCCTTCATTATCATATTCATAATAAGTCTTCACTCCCCTGGGATCTGTCATCGAAATTATCCCAATCAACGGTTTGTACTCGTAACTATACCTTAATCCGTTCTTTTCTATAATGACCGGATAACGTCCGTTGTATCCCCACACATAAGAAATGACACTTCCGTCTTTAAGCGTTCGTCGCGTCAAATGTCTAGTTAAAAGCCAAATGTTCAGTTAAGCCTACGAAGTCTGTCGTTTACATTTTGTGTATTCCTCACTGCCGTGACGTCATTTATGCAGCCGGATCGGGCGCTTTTCTGGTCTTCCAGAGTTGACTGGAAGGGTTTGTACAATACTGGCATAATTGTAATAGTTTTTTAGTTGTTAATAATTCTAGTTCGTCTGTGTCTTTAAGCTTATCGACAATGCAAATATAAGGCCTTATTTCCGCCTGTACAAGAGATTTTGAAAATGTGCGTTAATAAATTCGTTAATATAAATATTTGTCTATATATGTCTTATTTACAATGTATTACGTGACAAAAACGGCATCATAGCCCTTATCCATTCAGTTATTCAGGGTACTCAACAGAAAATCTCCTCCCTTTTCTTCCTCATCCCCTCCTTTGGGCAAAGGAGGGTTAGGGAGGATGTTTTCTTTCCTTTCTTTTTCTTTTCTTTTTAGGAGGGTGCTTTTTGTTACAGTATCCGGGGATTCTGTTACAGTATCGGGGGGTTGCGTTACAATATCCGCGGTTTCTGCAACAGCATCCGGGAGGATCGAGTGTACGGTTTCAAGGGCAGGCTGACAGTTTTACGGCATTCCTTACAGTAGTTGCCGGGAAATGTTAGTTTTTATCAGTCAGGCCTGTAATCAGCCAAATACGGAGTATTCGTATACAATATGTTGTCCTTCTGTTATCCTATCGGCAAGTATTAACATCCGGCATTTCAGGTATTAATAGTTAGAGAAATGACTGTTAACACTTGAGGGAACAGCTGTTAACAGCTATCAAACGCGATGGCAATTGTGAAATTCTCCATCAGGAGGCACATGATGATGTAAGTTTCAAGGTTTCACCACAGAGGACACAGTGGACACGGAGGAGATAAAGGGGACGGAGGAGACAGAGGAATACTGATCTTTCATATTCATCCTCAAAGCCCCCCCGCAGGATGTGTTGCATAAGCGCAGTTGCCACATACCGTACAGGCAATCACAACTACAAAGCAACCACGACCACAAGGCAGCCGCAACCACAAGACAATCACAAAACCACCACAACTAATGAGAATGAAAAATCTGTGTTAATCCGTGTAATCTGTGGTGAAAAATCATTATCTTTGCACATTGCAAAGCTGAAAACAACAAAAATCACACTATATAATGGAAAAGAAATTCAAAAGAACCACCGTCACATCGGCACTGCCGTATGCGAACGGTCCTGTCCATATCGGTCACTTGGCTGGTGTATACGTACCGGCAGATATTTATGTGCGTTATCTGCGTTTGAAAAAAGAAGATGTATTATTCATCGGAGGTTCGGACGAACACGGGGTGCCTATCACGATTCGCGCCAAGAAAGAAGGAATTACTCCGCAGGATGTAGTAGACCGTTATCATTCGCTGATAAAAAAATCATTCGAAGAATTCGGTATCTCATTCGACGTGTATAGCCGCACCACTTCGCCGACGCATCACCAATTGGCTTCGGATTTCTTCAAAACATTGTACGATAAAGGCGAATTCATCGAGAAAACGTCTGAACAATATTACGACGAGGAAGCAAAAACATTCCTTGCCGACCGTTATATCACCGGAGAATGTCCCCACTGCCATTCCGAAGGCGCTTACGGCGACCAATGCGAAAAGTGCGGAACCTCACTTTCTCCTACGGATCTTATCAACCCGAAAAGCGCCATCAGCGGCAGCAAACCGGTGATGAAAGAAACCAAACACTGGTATCTTCCTCTCGACAAGCACGAAGGATGGCTGCGCAAATGGATTCTGGAAGACCACAAAGAATGGCGTCCGAACGTGTACGGTCAGTGTAAGAGCTGGCTCGACATGGGACTGCAACCACGTGCCGTGAGCCGTGACCTCGACTGGGGTATCCCCGTCCCCGTAGAAGGAGCAGAAGGAAAAGTGCTTTATGTATGGTTTGACGCACCTATCGGCTACATCTCCAACACCAAAGAACTGCTCCCCGACAGCTGGGAAACATGGTGGAAAGATCCTGAAACCCGCCTGATCCATTTCATCGGGAAAGACAACATCGTGTTCCACTGCATCGTATTCCCCGCCATGCTGAAAGCAGAAGGCAGCTATATCCTGCCGGAAAACGTGCCGAGCAACGAATTCCTCAACCTCGAAGGAGACAAAATCTCCACTTCCCGCAACTGGGCTGTATGGTTGCACGAATACCTGGCGGACTTCCCCGGCAAACAGGACGTACTCCGCTACGTACTGACCGCCAACGCACCGGAAACGAAAGACAACGACTTCACCTGGAAAGACTTCCAGGCACGCAATAACAACGAACTGGTAGCCGTATACGGTAACTTCGTGAACCGTGCAATGGTATTGACTCAGAAATACTTCGACGGGCGCGTACCTGCACAAGGCGAATTGACCGACTACGACAAAGAAACGCTGAAAGAATTTGCAGACGTAAAAGCAGAAGTGGAAAAACTGCTCGACGTATTCAAATTCCGCGACGCACAGAAAGAAGCCATGAACCTGGCACGTATCGGCAACAAATACCTCGCCGACACCGAACCGTGGAAACTGGCAAAAACAGACATGGAGCGTGTAGGTACCATCCTCAACATCTCCCTGCAACTGGTTGCCAATCTTGCCATCGCCTTCGACCCGTTCTTGCCGTTCAGCTCGGAGAAACTCCGCAAAATGCTGAACATGGAAAGCTTCGAATGGTCGGAACTGGGACGTGACAACCTTCTGCCTGTAGGTCACCAGCTGAACAAACCGGAATTATTGTTCGAAAAGATTGAAGATGCTACGATCGAAGCACAAGTACAAAAATTGCTCGATACAAAGAAAGCAAACGAAGAAGCCAACTACAAGGCTAATCCTATCCGTCCGAACATCGAATTCGAGGATTTCACGAAACTGGATATCCGTGTAGGTACCATTCTTGAATGTCAGAAAGTGCCGAAAGCGGATAAATTGCTGCAATTCAAGATTGACGACGGACTGGAAACACGTACCATCGTATCGGGCATTGCCAAGCATTACCAACCGGAAGAGCTGGTAGGCAAACAGGTTTGCTTCATCGCCAACCTTGCTCCGCGCAAACTGAAAGGCATCGTCAGCGAAGGCATGATTCTAAGTGCCGAAAACAACGACGGTAGTCTGGCAGTCATCATGCCGGGACGTGAGGTGAAGCCGGGTAGCGAAGTAAAATAATAAAACTTAAATAGGGAATGAGGCTGTCTACAAAGTCGGTTCTATCATCTACAATAAGATAGGAGGAATCTCGTTTATCCTACCACCCCGTCCTTCGGACACCCCTCCTTCCCGAAGGAGGGGAGTTAGAGTGACTGACGACTTTTTAGACAGCCTTATTTTTTGCAAATAACATGAGCGAGAATCAGTCACTAAAAGAAAAAACAGCCAAAGGACTATTTTGGGGAGGATTCAGCAACGGCATACAGCAGTTGTTAAACCTGCTTTTCGGAATATTCCTCGCACGGTTGCTCACTCCGGCAGACTATGGAATGGTGGGAATGTTGGCTATCTTCTCCCTCATTGCCAGTTCGATACAGGAGAGCGGTTTCACAGCCGCCCTTGTCAACAAGAAGGAGGTGACACACAATGATTACAATGCTGTCTTCTGGTTCAATGCCGCCATCAGCTTATCCTTGTATCTACTGTTATTCCTGTGCGCACCGCTCATTGCCGATTTTTACAAGACTCCCGAACTGATACCGCTGGCACGTTATTCCTTCATCGGATTCTTCATAGCCAGCCTGGGAATATCCCACAGCGCCTATCTTCTGCGAAACCTGATGGTGAAACAGCGTGCCCTGTCTTCCGTCATCGGGCTTACCGTATCCGGAATCACCGGAGTCACTCTTGCCTACTTCGGTTTCTCTTATTGGGGTATTGCCACGCAAAGCATCGTTTATGTAGCCGTCAACACAGCCTGTTACTGGCATTTCACCCGTTGGCGACCGAGCTTGCAGTTCAGCTTCACCCCGATTAAGGAAATGTTCGGATTCAGCGGGAAGCTACTGGTTACTAATGTATTCAATCACATCAACAACAACCTGTTCTCTGTGATACTGGGCAAGTTCTACACCGAAAAGGAAGTAGGATATTACAACCAAGCCAATAAATGGTGCGGCATGGGACAGCTCTTTATATCCGGCATGATAAACGGAGTGGCGCAACCGGTACTCACCAAAGTGTCGGACGACCTTGAACGGCAAAAACGGGTATTCCGCAAAATGCTGCGTTTCACCGCCTTCGTCTCGTTTCCTGCCATGCTCGGACTGGGCATCGTATCAGAAGAGCTGATTACCATCACCATCACCGACAAATGGTATTCCAGCATATCCATCATGCAGATTCTGTGTATCAGCGGAGCCTTCACTCCCATCGCATACCTCTATCAGCAACTCATCATCAGCAAAGGAAAATCCCGCATCTATATGTGGAACACCATAGCGCTCGGCATTATTCTACTGTCAGGCGTTCTGTTAGTCCACGCACACGGGATCTATGCCATGCTCGCCGTCTATGTATCCACCAATATACTGTGGCTACTGACGTGGCACTACTTCGTATGGCAGGAAATCGGACTAAAGCTGCGCCATGCGCTGATAGACATACTTCCATACGCTGTCATTGCCGCCACCGTCATGGTAATCACCTATTACTCCACCCGTTCCATCGAGAATATTTATCTCCGCCTGGCAAGCAAGATAGTGCTCGCAGCAGCACTCTACGTAGCCGCCATGTGGGGCAGCCGTTCGGTCACCTTTAAAGAAAGCATCCAGTATTTCATCAAAAAGAAGCCACATGAACCCTAATGATCTTGCCACCAAATACCGCCTTCTGAACAGTTCTTTCAAAAAGACGATGATCTATCACATAGGTATAGACGCCGGATTCTTTACCGAATATACCTATATGCTCCATGCAATGCTCTATTGCCTGCAACACAAAATACAGTTCAAGCTTTACTCCGACGACGCCAACTTCGGATGGGAAAAAGGCTGGGAAGACTGTTTCGCACCTTTCTGCGAGCAAGTGCACGAACCGTTTCACCACACCTACAACACCCATCGCCTGCCTTCATGGCAAGCATTGATGCAAGACAAAAAACTATCTAAAACGAAGTTACTGAAATGGAAACTGAAAGTAACGTGCAAGAACATCATCGGAAAAACCCTTGCTTTCTTCACATATGGCAAACCGGTGTTGCTCAACTTCCAGGTGACGTTCAACCCCAACCAGCACTTCCATATCCCCGAACTGGGAATAGACGGTGACTACCTCCACACCTTCCAAAAGCTGACGGAAATCACTTGGAAACTCAACGACACCACCGCACAGGAATGTCGCCAATTTGCCGCCACCCTGCAACTTCCGCCTCAATACGCCGGATGCCAGATACGCGGAGGAGACAAGATAACCGAAACCAACCTGCTGCCGCCGGAACACTACATACGCCTCATCAAAGAAAAAACAGCCATCCGCGACGTCTTTGTACTGACCGACGACTACCGCCTCTTCGAGCAAGTGCAAACCCTTGCCCCGGACATACATTGGTACACCCTTTGCAGCCCCAACGAGCAAGGATACGTCAACAGCGCTTTCACGCAGACCGCCAAAGAGCTGAAACAGAAACAAATGGCACGTTTCCTCTGCTCGATACAGCTATTGATGGATGCTTCCGTCTTTATAGGAAGTATCACCACCGGTCCCAGCCTGTTCCTGTTGAAGAAGTTCTATCCGGAGATCCATCCGGCAGACTGTCTGCTCAAGGATTTCCCACAGGCATCCGTCCTCCCCATTCCGAGACGCGGGCGAGTGGCGACCGAATTTATGCAAGGAAACTTAAAGTTATAGTAACTTAGCAATATAATTACTACATTTGCAAGACAACGTGCATTAACCATTTCCGATGAACAAGAAATATACAGCCGAAGAGCTTGATTTATTACATGCCGAACTTTACGACATATTGGGAGAAACCATCCGGGTGTGTCAGAAGCACGATATCCCCTATTTTGTGATAGGCGGCACAGCCATCGGCGCACTCTACGATCAGGGAATTCTCCCCTGGGATGACGATATAGACATCGGCATGACGCGGGAGAATTACAACAAATTCTTAAAAGTAGCCCCCGGGGAACTGGGTCCCTCCTACTTCCTTTCATGGATAGAGACAGACCCTCACACCCCCTATTACTACGCGAAGGTTAAGAAAAACAACACCCTCTTTGTAGAAGAAATGTTCAAGAACGTCCCGATGCATCCGGGCATCTTTGTAGATATCTTCCCGTTCGACAGGATTCCCGACAACAAACTGCTGCGGCAAATGCAATCCGGCATACTCGGCTTCCTCAAATGCTGCCTGATGGGAAAAGAGATATGGATGTGGAAACACTTCGGCAAGTGCGAAATAGAGAACCCTACCAACCGGGGAGCCTTCTCCTGTCTCCTGAACAGAATAGTCGACTTTCTTTTCTCTAAAAAAGCAATTTACCGGATGCTGGTATCCGTGCAAAGCTGTTTCAACTCGCGAAACACCCGCTACTACAACAACGTCATGGCAACCGCCGACCACGTGACCGTAGAGAGCCTCCGCCACCTGCAACCGGTGAAGTTCGGTCCCCTCACCGTGACCGCTCCCGATGATCTGGAAGGGTTCCTGCGATACAACTACCCGACCTTGCATCGATTTACCAAGGAGGAACAGGAGAAAGTGAACAACCACTATCCTGCCGCCCTGTCATTCAGTACAACCCCAAAACAAGAACGATGAATATGAAATCCGCTTTAGTAGACGTCCCGGTACTTATCCTGTTCTTCAACCGCCCGCAACAGTTGTCGCAAGTGTTCGAGCAAGTGAAGAAAGCACGTCCGTCCCGGCTCTTCCTCTATCAGGACGGAGCACGAAACGAACGCGATTTGCCCGGAATAGAAGCCTGCCGTGAAATCGTATCACAGATAGACTGGGAATGCGAAGTAGAACGCCTTTATCAGGAAAAGAACTTCGGCTGCGACCCTTCAGAATACATTTCGCAGAAATGGGCCTTCTCCAAAGTCGACAAGTGCATCGTATTGGAAGACGACGATGTGCCCTCCGTCTCCTTTTTCCAATTCTGCAAGGAGATGCTGGATAAATACGAACACGACACCCGCATCAGCATGATTGCCGGATTCAACCCCGAAGAAATCACCCAGGATATGCCATCCGACTATTTCTTCGCAACCACCTTTTCCATCTGGGGATGGGCGAGCTGGAAACGGGTAGTCGACCAATGGGACGAGTTTTACAGTTTCCTGGACGACTCCTTCAACATGCAACAACTAAAGCAGCTCATCAAGGAGCGCAAATACCGGAGCGACTTTATCTATATGTGCCAGCGTCACCGGGAACAACAGAAAGCCTTTTATGAAACCATCTTCCACGCCTCTATCCTGTTCAACTCCGGACTAAGCATCGTGCCTACCCGCAACATGATAAACAACCTCGGAGCAACGGCAGATTCCACCCATTTCGCCGGCTCGGTCCACACCCTGCCCAAGGGCTATCGCCGCATCTTCACCATGAAGCGTTACGAGGTGGACTTTCCGCTGCGGCATCCCCGCTACGTCATTGAAAACGTAGCCTACAAAGAGAAGGTTTACCGCATCATGGGCTGGGACCATCCATGGATCAAGATAGGGCGTTCGTTCGAAGAACTGTTCCTCAACCTGAAATACGGTAATTTCTCCATCATTATGAAAGCTGTCAAAAACCGAATAAACAAATGGCTGAAAAGAAACAAGCACCACTAAATAAGTTGCTTACTATTTATTTTTACCATACCCGCCTCACACGGGAAAGTTACGAGGAATGGAAAGAATATAAATTCCCCGGGCATATTTTATACGGACTTCCTCTGCTGGAAAATTACGGAATACATTCCGTAATGCACAAATGCAAATATTTCTCCAGTCGCCTGAAGCTCATGTTTTACGCCACCAAAGAGATTCTCTTCTGCAAGGAAAAATACGACATGATCTATGCCACCTCTTTCCGGGGGATAGAACCTGTCATCTTCCTCCGTGCGCTGGGGCTGTACCGCAAACCTATTGTCATCTGGCATCACACAGCAGTCGTCACCAATCCCAAACCGTGGCGCGAACAAATCTCCCGCCTTTTCTACAAAGGCATCGATCAAATGTTCCTGTTCAGCCGGAAACTGATTCAGGACTCGCAGAAAACCCGGAAAGCTCCATCCCACAAACTGAAACTGATACATTGGGGACCCGATCTTCCTTTCTACGACCATCTGTTGGCAGAAATGCCCGACCGGAAGCCCGAAGGATTTATCTCCACCGGCAAAGAGAACCGGGACGTGGACACCTTACTCCAAGCATTCGCGGCAACCAACGAGGAATTGGATCTGTACATTGCTGTCTCATGCGGCAACATCAACTATAAAAAGATACTCGACCGCTATTCAGTGCCCGACTCCATCCGTATCCACTATACCGACGGAGTGATTCCCTACGAACTGGGAAAACTGGTAGCCCGCAAAAGCTGCATCGTCATCTGCTGCCTGGACTTCCCCTACACCGTAGGACTGACCACTCTTGTAGAAGCATTTGCCCTCGGCATCCCCGTCATCTGCTCACGCAACCCCAACTTCGAAATCGACATCGACAAGGAAGAAATTGGCATCACCGTAGAATATAACGATGTACAAGGCTGGATAGACGCTATCCGCTACATCGCCAGCCATCCCGAAGAGGCACGACGCATGGGAAAGAATGCACGCAAACTGGCAGAAAAACGCTTCAACCTCGAGATCTTTTCGCGCGAAATAGCAGAAAGCTTGTTGGAAATATCAAACATTTCCTCTAAAAACCGTACATTTGCATAAACTTTTGCCCATGAGAGTCCTGATAATAAATACATCTGAACGAATAGGAGGAGCAGCCATTGCAGCAAGCCGGTTGATGGAGTCACTGAAAAACAATGGTATCAAAGCCAAAATGCTGGTGCGCGACAAGCAGACCGACCAAATTAGCGTGGTCCGTTTAAAAAGCAACTGGTTGCAAGTATGGAAGTTCATGTGGGAACGGATCGTTATCTGGAGTGCCAATCGTTTCCGCCGATACCATCTGTTCGACGTTGACATCGCCAACACAGGTACAGCCATCACCTCACTCCCGGAATTCCGCCAAGCCGACGTGATCCATCTGCATTGGGTCAACCAGGGAATGCTCTCGCTGAAAGATATACGGAAAATACTCACCTCCGGCAAACCTGTGGTATGGACCATGCACGATATGTGGCCATGTACCGGTATCTGCCACTACGCACGGGAATGCAAGAACTATCAGCAGGAGTGTCACGACTGCCCTTACATCTACAAAGGCGGCAGTCGGAAAGATTTATCTTACCGCACTTTCCGTAAGAAACAAAAGTTATACAGCTACGCTCCCATCCATTTCGTCACGTGCAGTCACTGGCTGAAGGAGCAAGCACAAACCAGCGCATTGTTTGAAGGAAAAAGCGTCACCAATATTCCGAACGCTATTAATACCAACCTGTTCAAACCCATGAACAAAAAAGAAGCACGTGCCAAGTTCATGTTGCCGGAGGGTAAGAAACTGGTTTTGTTCGGCTCGCTAAAGATCACCGACAAACGGAAAGGAGTCGACTATCTCATTGAAGCCTGCAAACTGCTGGCAGAAAAGCATCCGGAATGGAAAGAGTCACTGGGGGTAGTCGTATTCGGCAACCAGTCGCAGCAATTGCAGGAGCAGCTTCCTTTCCATGTCTACCCGCTCCCTTATATCAAGAATGAGCATGAGATAGTAAATATCTACAATGCCGTAGACCTCTTCGCCATCCCGTCCCTGGAAGAAAATCTTCCTAACATGATTATGGAAGCAATGGCGTGCGGAGTACCCTGTGTCGGCTTTAACGTAGGAGGTATCCCCGAAATGATCGACCACCTGCACAACGGTTACGTGGCACAATACAAATCTTCGGAAGATTTTGCCAACGGCATCCATTGGATATTGACGGAACCGGAATACGATGAACTCTCCGCACAAGCTTGCCGCAAGGTCTTGGGCAATTATTCGGAGAGCATCATCGCAAAGAAATATACAGATGTCTACAATAAAATAACGGGGAAATATGCATAGTGTCCATCCTACTCCCAAGTTCTCTATCATTACGGTGACGTACAATGCTGAAAAGGTATTGGAAGACACGATTCAGAGTGTCATTTCACAGACCTATCATCATATAGAATACATCATCGTAGATGGAGCTTCCAAGGATGGAACCCTCTCTATTATCAACCGCTACCGCCCGCACATACACACCGTTGTCAGCGAACCGGACAAAGGGCTGTATGACGCCATGAATAAGGGCATCGCCCTTGCCAGCGGCGATTATCTCTGTTTCCTGAACGCGGGCGACTGTTTTCACGAAGACGACACACTGCAACAAATGGTGCATACCATCAACGGCAATGAACTGCCCGATGTGCTGTATGGAGAAACTGCTATCGTAGACCAGGACAGGCACTTCCTGCGGATGCGCAGATTGTCCGCCCCCGAAACGCTCACCTGGAAAAGTTTCAAACAGGGTATGTTAGTCTGCCATCAGGCATTCTTTCCTCGTCATACGCTGGTGGAGCCTTACAACCTGAAATATCGTTTTTCAGCCGATTTCGACTGGTGCATCCGTCTTATGAAGAAAGCGCGCACCTTACACAATACCCATCTGACGATTATCGATTATCTGGATGAAGGAATGACTACCCGCAATCAGAAAGCCTCCCTGAAAGAGAGATTTCGCATCATGGCAAAGCACTACGGATTGATTGGCACCGTAGCACATCATATATGGTTTGTGATCCGTGCGGTGATTCACCGGTAAAGCTGGTTCTCTTTAAAATGTTGCAGGCAACGCAAGCAACTGGTACATCAGCGTACGTGCCACAAATGGAAAAAGCCGGATATATCCCGACAGCCCATTTCATCTTACCGGAAAATTGCTGGACCGAGCATTTCTATGCTCCCCAATTCCCGGTTCAGGAAGCCTTTCTGAAAGAATATGCAGGAAATAAAGCTGCCGCAGACTTCATCGCCGGTCAACGGCATGAAGAGAGCCTATATAATAAGTATAAGGAATACTACGGCTATGTATTCTATATAGGACAAAAAAGATAATTGACTATCTGCCGGAGAAGAAAGTCTCAAACTCCCAACAATTGTTTCAATTCGCCCATTCCTTCAGAAGCCCCCTTCTGAATTACATGTATCGAACGGGAAGTATGTGTATCTACCGGTTTCGGATCAATCAGATACACCTCTGCTCCTCTCGGTACATAATGAAGCAGTCCCGCCGCAGGATATACATTAAGCGACGTACCGATAATGACGAAAATATCTGCTTTCTCCACATAGCGGATAGCTGTTTCAATTTCCGGCACGGCTTCTCCAAACCATACAATGAAAGGGCGTAATTGAGTGCCGTCACCGGCCTTGTCTCCCATCTTCACTTCATATTCTTCCGGTTTCAGCTCTTTTACAAATTGAGGATTATATGGATCTCTGCTGGAACATACCTTTGTCAGTTCGCCATGCAGGTGAATGATGTGGCTGCTGCCGGCGCGTTCATGCAGATTATCCACATTCTGCGTCACTACCGTTACATGGAAGTTTTTCTCCAGTTCCGCCAACAATTCATGTCCACGGTTCGGATTCACTTCCAACAACTGTTTACGGCGTTCATTATAGAAATTAATCACCAGAGCCGGGTCGCGCTGATAACCTTCAGGAGTAGCCACCTGCTCCACAGGATATTTATCCCACAAACCGCCCGCATCCCGGAATGTACTAATCCCGCTCTCGGTACTCATACCGGCACCCGTCAAAACTACCAGATTCTTCATTATTGTTCCTTCTTTTTTTAATAGCCACACAAATGTAATCAGAATCATCGAATAAAAGAAGACTTTCTTACGCTTAATCTAATACGAAACTTTAAAGAAAAGCGATCAACTTTCACAGATATAAGAATTTTTAAATAGCAAATGCTAAATCATTCAAATAAAACACGTACTTTTGCGTTTCATAAATTTGCAATTGATTGAAAGCTAAAACCATGAAGGTGATACATTTCAATCGCCAACAAAAAACATTATATGGATAAATTCAGTTACGCTATTGGCCTCGGAATTGGTCAAAACTTATCAAGCATGGGAATCGGAAACCTTGCGGTAGATGATTTCGCACAAGCAATCAAAGATGTATTAGAAGGCAATCAGACGGCTATCAGCCACAATGAAGCCCGCGAAATAGTAAACAAATATTTCGAAGAATTGGAATCCAAGATGGGTGCCGCTGCCATTGAGCAGGGACAGGCATTCCTCGAAGAAAACAAAAAAAGACCGGGTGTAGTGGTCCTTCCCAGCGGATTACAATATGAAATCATCAAAGAAGGAACAGGTAAAAAGCCGCAGGCTACCGATCAGGTAAGATGCCACTATGAAGGTACATTGATCGACGGTACACTGTTCGACAGCTCTATCCAACGCGGAGAACCGGCTGTATTCGGCGTCAACCAAGTAATCCCGGGATGGGTGGAAGCTTTGCAGCTGATGCCGGAAGGCTCTAAATGGAAACTGTATATTCCATCAGAACTCGCTTATGGCGCAAGAGGTGCCGGAGAAATGATTCCTCCTCACAGCACACTCATTTTTGAAGTAGAATTACTCGAAGTATTATAAATAAAAAAATTCAAAGCAAAATGAAAAAAGTTAGTATTTTTATGGCAATCGCCGCTGCAGCAAGCCTTGCTTCTTGCACAGCTCAAGCTCCTAAAGCAAATCTGAAAACAGACATCGACTCACTGTCGTATTCTATCGGTATGGCTCAGACTCAAGGTCTGAAAGGCTATCTGACAGGCCGTCTGGATGTTGATACTACTTACATGGCAGAATTCATCAAAGGTTTGAACGAAGGCGCAAACAAGACTAGCAAAAAAGACATCGCTTACATGGCAGGTCTGCAAATCGGCCAGCAAATCAGCAACCAGATGATGAAAGGTATCAATCAGGAATTGTTTGGCACAGACTCTACTAAAACGATCAGCAAAGAAAACTTCATGGCAGGTTTCATCGCAGGTACTTTGGAAAAAGGCGGCGTAATGACTATGGAAGCAGCTCAAGAATATACTCGTACAGCTATGGAAACAATCAAAGCAAAAGCTTTGGAAGAAAAATATGCTGACTATAAAGCTGAAAACGAAAAATTCCTTGCTGAAAACAAGACTAAAGAAGGCGTAAAAACTACTGCAAGCGGTCTGCAATACAAAGTAATCACTGAAGGTAAAGGTGAAATTCCGGCTGACACTTGCAAAGTGAAAGTGAACTACAAAGGTACTTTGATCGACGGAACAGAATTCGACAGCTCTTACAAACGTAACGAACCGTCTACTTTCCGTGCTAACCAAGTAATCAAAGGTTGGACAGAAGCATTGACTATGATGCCTGTAGGTTCTAAATGGGAACTTTACATCCCGCAAGAACTTGCTTACGGTGCAAGAGAATCTGGCAACCAAATCAAACCGTTCTCTACTTTGATTTTCGAAGTTGAACTGTTGAGCATCGAAAAAGATAAGAAATAAGAAAGTTCTTTTCTAAATAGAAAAAGGAAAGAGGCACAAAACGTTTGTGCCTCTTTTTTTGCTTTTTCCTATTTTTTCTCTCGGAAAAGAAGAATAATTAAAATAAATCTCTATATTTGCTTACTATTTGATAACAACAGGAAATTACAATTTATTATTATGGAAAGAATAGACAACCTCGACAGGCAGATCTTAGAGATTATCTCCCAGAATGCCCGCATCCCTTTTAAAGACGTAGCAGCCGAATGTGGAGTATCACGCGCAGCTATTCATCAGCGTGTGCAAAGACTGATTGACCTAGGTGTCATTGTAGGCTCTGGTTACCATGTGAACCCGAAATCATTGGGCTACAGAACTTGTACATACGTGGGTATCAAGCTGGAAAAAGGCTCTATGTACAAATCTGTCGTAGCGGAATTACAAAAGATTCCCGAAATAGTGGAATGTCATTTCACTACAGGCCCGTACACAATGCTGACAAAACTTTATGCATGCGACAACGAACATCTGATGGATTTGCTGAATAACAAAATGCAAGAAATACCAGGTGTAGTAGCTACCGAGACTTTGATTTCTCTGGAACAGAGTATCAAGAAAGAGATTCCCATCCGCGTTGAAAAATAATTGTGATGGAGTTTCTAAATGAATATCACCTTGCAGGGTTATTCATCGGAATCTGTACCTTTTTGATTATCGGCCTTTTTCACCCCGTCGTGGTAAAGGCCGAATATTACTGGGGCACAAAATGCTGGTGGATATTTCTGGTACTCGGTATTGCCGGTGTGATTGCCTCCTTAAGTATCGATAATGTGATCTTATCTTCTTTATTAGGCGTGTTTGCGTTTTCTTCCTTCTGGACGATCAAAGAGGTTTTCGAACAGGAAGAACGGGTACAAAAAGGATGGTTCCCCAAGAATCCGAAGCGCAAATATAAGTTCTAGAAGCAGAGGATGATAGTTTTTTCTCGAAAGAATTTGCATAATTCGACGAAAAATACTACTTTTGTCACCGCATCCAGTTAATGGATACATCGGGCTTTTAGCTCAGTTGGTTAGAGCAACAGACTCATAATCTGGAGGTCCTAGGTTCAAGCCCTAGATGGCCCACGAAAAATTCCTGTAAGTGAAATACTTACAGGAATTTTTCTTTTATACAGTCAGAATAATGAAATTTACAAAATTAGGAACAGTGCTCCATATTGAAATAAGAATATCAATACTAAATGATTCCAAAGTGTTTCAAAGCCTTACGCAAACCGTCATTCTCAACGGTATCAGTAACAAAATCGGCTGAAGCCTTGACAAGCTCCGATGCATTTCCCATAGCAACTCCGATACCGGCAGCTTTCAACATAGGAATATCATTACCGCCATCGCCGCAAGCCATTATTTCCGTCATTTCAATCCCATAATAATCGGCAAAAGCTGAAAGTCCGGTTGCCTTACTGATTCCTGCAAGGTTCACATCAGCAAATAAAGGATGCCAGCGTGATAAGGAAAGGTTAGACAGAAGCGGCATTACTTGCTGTTCCATTTCATCATCGATATAAAAACAAAGCTGGCAACACTCTTTTCTGTCAAATAGTTCTTCAATGTCTACAACGGTGGGGATGGGATGCTCTACGATTTTGGCAATCCGTTCGACAGTCGGAGTCAGCCGATTGACAAACACGCCTTCATCCAATTCAATAGCAACTGCGAAATCAAAAGCCTTTGCTATTTCCATGGCTTTCTTAAAATCGTCCTTTGGAATAAGGTGTCTCCTTATCACAGTGCCATCCGGTAAAACACAGTCAGCTCCATTCAATGCAATAATTCCATCATACGGAACAGCAGCTATTTCATGAAGGTCGCCTGCCGCTCTACCGGTAGCAATGACTATTCGAATCCCACGGTCATGAATCTCCTTAAGAGCTTCAACAGAAGATTGCAGTACTTTATGAGTCTCAAAACTCACTAATGTTCCATCTACATCGAGCATGATTGCTTTTATCATAACATCTATATTTTTTATTTACAGTCTATTACCCAGCGACAAAGTTACTGAAAAAAATCCCCATAGCAGGTATACCTCCAATACATAAAACAAAAAAGGCAAAAGGAAACGAGATCCTTTTGCCTTATACCTATTGATACCTACTGAAAAATGATAGTGAACGTTTAGCGGAAGTCCTTCAACTCTTCTTGTAATTTCTGACGGGTAAAAAATATGCGGCTTTTTACAGTACCTAACGGAAGATTCAACTTCTCTGCAATCTCACGGTACTTGAATCCTGAAACGTGCATAGCAAACGGAACTCTGTATTCTTTAGGCAGAGCATTGACTACGCGGTGCATTTCCTTTAAATCGTAAGCACTTTCTGTGCTTTCAAAACCTGACTCTTGTGGCAGATTCAGATGATAGAGGTTTTCAGTCTGATCGACAAATGTCTGATCGCGCACTACTTTGCGGTAATTATTAATAAAGATGTTCCGCATTATAGTATACATCCATCCTTTAAAATTTGTGTCGGGGGTATATTTGTCTTCGTTATCCAATGCTTTTAATGAAGTCTCCTGTAACAAATCGTTTGCTTCTTCACGATCGGTTGTCAATTTGTATGCGAAGCGGAGTAATTCATCCTGTACTCCTATCAGATCTTTCCTGAAGCTTACACTTTTCATATACGTTATTTTTAAATTGTGAGTATTCGTTGTTATAATTTTGATGCTGCAAGTTTACGGCTTTTCAACAAATGCGGCAGGTGAAGAACAGACATTGTTGAGGGGAAAATCTATCGGTTGATAGAATTTAGGTCATTTTTGATAGGATTCAGGTGGTTTTAATCTGCCGGTATAGCAAAAAAATCCCATTTTGAAGTCACACCTGACTCAAAATGGGATAACACAAACAAAACAAACAATATTAGCGATTTTCACAAACAGCTTTCTTTTTATAAGAAAAAATTCACAAGACTTAATTTTAGAATATGTCGCTTAAACATTCTATTTATGGGAACAAAAATATTACTTTCCGGTAAAAAGGAATGCATAATTTAAGAATAGTTATGAAAAATAATTGTTTTATGCATAAAGAACTGTGTCTGACTATAACGAATTATATTTCATGACTTAATATAAAAGACTCATAAATTAGTCTTTCGGAGGCTGTCTAAAAAGTCGGCTCTATCCTCGTTCTCCTCCTTCAGGAAGGTTGCTCTCCCCCGATAACGGGGAAGTCGGAGGGGATGAGTACCCGTAGGGAGGGGGGGATGTAAATTCTCCGACTTCTTTTTTCACGTAAGAATTAATTTCTATATTTGGGCAATGTACAACCAAATACCTATTTATTATCTATGACTGATACTATTTCTTATCAATATGCAACTCCTTCCACATTGCAACGATCGGCCGATCGGGACGAACTGTTTCTTGCCAAATATAGCGAAATAGAAAAGAAAGAAGCCCCCTGTTTCTTTTGGGGAAAGCTGACGCAACCTTATATGACGGCACGTTGCCTTATTGCATTATCCAACGTTGTGCAGTCCAGTTTCAATCTGACGCCGGCACAACTTGAGATGCTGAAAGATCCGATTGTAACGGCCGGAAATAATCGTCTGCGCTTTGAAGGATTTTCTAATTGTGCAGGTGTATACGCCAGGGTGGATGTACTTCCTGACGGACACGACGGAGAATTCCTGGAAAACGGAACAACGAATGTAGATTTTAATCCCGGAATGATTTCCGCTTTAGGAGGAATAGGCAGACAAGAAAATGTAGTAATGTCGGTCGGTCCCAAAGAAGTGGGACTCTATAATAAAGGTGAGAAGGTGATAGAGCGAAAAGTGCCTCTTCCCGTAAAATGGATAAAGGGGCTGACTACGGTACAGCTTTATCAGTCCGTTGCCGAAAAGGTCTATTCCTTCAATCGCATACAAGCCTTGCAACTCTTCCAGACACTGCCGAAAACTAGTGTGAAATGTGACTATTATTTAGTGATGCGTGGTCAAAAACCTGCCTTTTCACCGGTGAAAAGTATGAATGCCATCTGTATTGGAGGAGTCCATCGTTTACGCTTGCTCGAACCCTTGCTTCCGTTTGCTGATGAACTGAAAGTATTTGCACATCCTACTATGCAATCTACTATCTGGCAACTCTATTTCGGTCCGGTCCGCTTCAGCCTTTCCCTTTCCCGCGAATGTTGGAGAGGATTCTCCGGAGAATGAAGAGAAGATACTAATCCCTTTTATCAAGAGATTATTGGAGTTGCCCATGAAGGACAGGCGGAAGTTGCTGCCGCTTATCCGGGAATTGCAATGGATAAAAGGCAGGTTCGCTGGTTTCAGCAGTGAGACAACCTGTAGTGCGGCGCAGGCACATTTTCTATCGGCTGTACAGTTTGTATGTGCCAACAAACGGGAGATGAATATGGCATATCATATAAAGTCTGATATGCTTTGCAAACGACTCCCGCTACATGGAGCCTCTATTGTGTTGCTACCCTAACCGCCCGGAACCGTTGATAGCCCAGATTATCTCCAATTACATGGCTTTCGGCAGTCCGCAGGAAGACAGCAAACGTACCCTTGCCTGTGCCTTGCGCATGCTGTTGTCCTTCCATTGCCCGCTCAAAGAAATGAGTCTGCTCCTATTAAGCGGCTCGCTGCTTTTTGTAGACAAAACAGTCCGTTCCTATGCAGCGGAGTTATGGGTAGAAGGGCTCACTGCCGGAAGAATAAACAACCGCCGGGTAGGAGAAATCCTCGCCCGGCTTATCAACATGGAACTTGCGCCGCTGAAACGCTTCACCACACAAGTGTACGAAAGCATGTACAAACGAAGCGATTTCCACAACCGTCAACTGGAAGAATTGCTCACTGTATTGATTGGCGGACTGCCCGACAAACCCGTCGCCGGACTCAGACAACTGCTCGAACTCTATGCGGAACTATTGACCATCAACCACAGCAAAGCCAAAGACGAACAGGTTTTGCACCTGTTGAATGTTTGGAAAGGGGTCGCTAATCTGAAGAAAGCAGTGGCTAATATCCAACGTTAAGAAGAGTGTTGCAACTACTTAATCTCTTACTTTGTGCCAACGTATTGGCACGGCTGTGCCGACGAAGTGGCAAGGTTGTGCCAACGTAGAGGCATAACTGTGCCAATATATTGGCACGACCTGACCACTTAAACAACAGGATTTAAAGGCAGCTTATTGGAGCAAAAGCCAAAAAGAAGTATCTTTGGCACACTAAATACGAAAGGTTGAATGATTATTCTAAAATATAGTTTAGCTATCCTCTGTTTGCTGCTGGCAGGATGCTCCTTCTTTTCCGGTTCCAGCCAAAAGGAAAAGGAGAGCCCCGCCCTGACGGAATATGAATATACGACGGACGATATGCAATCCGGCGAAGAAAGTGCCACCGTCCCACCGCCACCGCCAAAGCGAAGCGCAATGGCTCTCTACATGGATTCGCTGGGACTCGTCAATGTAACCGATCTGGATAGCACCCTCGTTGTTAAGCTAATGTATACGCAAGCTGACAATTTCACTGGCGAAGTGCTTTACGACAACTTAACGGAAGCCTATCTGCATCCGGATGCGGCATACGCTCTTATAAAGGCACAAAAAGCCTTGAAAGAGCTACACCCGTCTTATAGTCTGATCATTTACGATGCAGCCCGCCCCATGTCGGTACAAAAGAAGATGTGGAACGTTGTGAAAGGAACGTCCAAATACAAATATGTCTCCAACCCGAGCCGCGGAGGCGGACTACACAACTACGGGCTGGCAGTAGACATCAGTATTCAAGACTCTTTAGGGCAGCCTTTACCGATGGGAACCCAAGTAGACCATCTGGGTGTGGAAGCCCACATTACAAACGAAAACGAACTGGTACATAACGGAAAAATGAGTGAAACAGAACGTCAGAACCGGATACTGCTGCGAAAAGTAATGAAAGAAGCCGGGTTCCGTGCATTACCCAGCGAGTGGTGGCATTTCAATTTTTGCAGCCGGGATGTAGCCAGACAGAAATATCAGTTAATACCATAAATCGGCGCCCGGAAAAACCATGACCGATGCCCAACGATTCATTGCCATATCCTATAACACCATAACGCCATGATACAAATCTCCCCCGAAACTCAGCTTTTTATCCGCGAACACTCATCGGACGATGTACGTGCACTGGCTTTACAAGCTAAAAAGTATCCGGATATAGATATGCCGACTGCCATCACCCAGATTGCAGGAAGACAGGTTGCCGCCGAAAAGATTCCTTCATGGCGGGAAATGGAGGAGATATGGTATCCGAAACATCTGTCGCTGGAGCAATGTTCTTCTGAAACCACTGCCCGCTACAAAGCCCGCCTTTTTCAGGGAGATTCGCTGACCGACCTCACCGGAGGCTTCGGCATAGACTGTTCTTTTCTTGCTGCCGGATTCAAGTCCGCCACTTATGTAGAACGTCAGGAAGAGCTCTGCGAAATAGCGGCACACAACTTTCCCATCCTGAATCTAAACCATATAAACGTAAGAAATGAGGATGGAGTAGCCTATCTGCAAACAATGTCTCCCGTAGATTGCATCTTCCTCGACCCTGCCCGCCGCAACGAACACGGCGGAAAAACGGTCGCCATCTCCGACTGCGAACCGGACGTAGCCGGACTGGAGGAACTTTTACTAAGCAAAGCCAAGCGGATAATGGTAAAACTCTCCCCCATGCTCGACCTTTCATTGGCATTGAAAGAACTGAAACATACACAAGAAGTTCACATCCTGTCCGTCAATAACGAATGCAAGGAACTGCTGTTACTACTCGGACAAGAAGCGCCGACAGAACAGGCCCCACCGGAAGAAATCCCTATTCGCTGTGCAAATCTCTTCACAAAAGGAGCTCAAGAAGAGCAACACTTCGCATTCACCCGCGAACAGGAGCAGCATAGCCAATGTACTTATACCGACTCTTTAGGAGATTACCTTTACGAGCCGAATGCATCTCTTCTGAAAGCCGGTGCCTTCCGCAGCGTTGCCGCAGCCTACTCCGTCCGGAAACTGCACCCCAACAGTCATCTTTATACCTCCGATACTTTCATTGGAAACTTCCCCGGAAGAATCTTCCGGATTGTCAACCAGTGCAGTTTCAATAGAAAAGAAGCAAAGGAGAGTCTGGCAGACCTGAAAAAAGCAAATGTGACTGTCCGCAACTTTCCCGCCACAGTAGCCGAACTCCGCAAACGGCTCCATCTGACAGAAGGAGGAGATACTTACTTGTTTGCCAGCACATTAAATGATGGGCGAAAAGTGATCATCCGCTGTGAGAAAGTCTGACCAGAAAGAACCTGATATCCGTCACCCCTCTCAGAGACGTCCTGAACGCTTTGATTTTTGCGTTGGACGATTCTGCGAAGACGTTTGTGGCTCTGTCAACAAAGGAATTCAAGCCGGCAGAAGGGGGCAGTCCGAAAATCCTGTGGGCGGTTCATGCTTCAATGCAGTCAACAATCACCGGCGGGAGAAAGTTTTCCGACAGGCGCCCCGTTCTGTTAACGGATGCAAACGCAATAGAAGAGAGTTTGTCCGCATTTTGGAAAACGCAACAAGCCATCCATTGGTTCACATCATTTAACAATTAAGCATCAAAATCCGCTTCATCCCCGCTTTATGAAGCATTCATTTTCGTTTCTTCACGGATATTAAGTAAATATTTATTCAATTTTAGAACGAAGAGGGAACGAAGGGGGAACGAAGAGGAAACGAAGGGGATACGAAGAAGTGACGAAAAAGCAGCGGACAAGCGAGGAAAAGACAAAAAATCGGAATCTTCGGGAAGGCTCCGGAAGGAGTTTGTTTTTTCGTTTTTTTATCAGTCCGTTAACCAAGATTAATCGTCCGGAGTGAACCGCCGAATGGAAAACTTTGGGTACGGATGTTGCAGAATCATCCGATGCAAAAATTAAAGCATTCAGAACACAGTCCAGGGGAGTAGGAAATATACCTCTCTTTATGTTTGGATTATGCAAACTGACAGTGTAAATTCGGGCTATACCCACAGGGTTTTCAGACTGCCCCGTGAAGAGTTTTTTGAGGGTAAAGATACGATTTTTTGAGGAATCCACAGGATTTTACAGGTGAGCCCCGATTGCCAGGAAAGAAAAGAACAACACCAGTAACGGCCGTTTTATTTTAACTATTTCCATACCTTATATTCCTTAAATTATAAGTAAGGTTAATTTAACATTCCATCAAAAACAGAGCAAACATACGGATTGTTTTTGACATTATCATTTCCAGATTGATTATCTTTGCACACTAAAAGAGAAAAAGCATGAATATATTATTACTTATCGGGGGATTAATCCTCATTCTTCTGGGAGCTAACGGATTAACAGACGGTGCCGCCTCAGTAGCCAAGCGTTTTCACATCCCCCCCATCGTGATCGGACTTACCATCGTTGCATTCGGCACTTCTGCCCCGGAACTGACGGTCAGTGTATCTTCTGCCCTCAAAGGAAGCGCGGATATTGCCATAGGCAACGTGGTGGGAAGCAACATTTTCAATACGTTGATGATTGTGGGCTGCACGGCCCTATTCGCCCCGATTGTCATCACCCGCAATACGCTTAGAAAAGAAATACCGCTCTGCATACTTTCGTCCGTTGCCCTGCTGATTTGTGCCAATGATGTATTCCTGAATAAAGCTCCGGAGAATATTCTGAACAGAGCAGACGGCTTATTATTGCTTTGTTTCTTTGTCATCTTCATGGGGTACACGTTTGCCATAGCCTTCAAGCCCGCCACAGCAACACAAACGGAACAGATAAAACCTCCAACAACAGAAGAAGAAGAAACAGAAGTCAAATCACTCCCCTGGTGGAAATCCATTCTTTATATCATCGGAGGTTTGGCTGCCCTAATTTTTGGAGGTCAGTTGTTTGTTGACGGTGCCACGGGCATTGCCCGCAACCTGGGTGTCAGCGAATCGATTATCGGACTGACACTGGTTGCCGGAGGGACTTCTCTTCCTGAACTGGCCACGTCTATCGTTGCCGCATTAAAGAAAAATCCGGAAATTGCCATTGGAAACGCGATCGGCAGTAACCTCTTCAATATTTTCTTTGTACTGGGATGTAGCGCCAGCATCACTCCCCTCCATCTGAACGGAATTACCAACTTCGACCTGTTTACGTTAGTAAGTTCCGGTATCCTGCTCTGGCTATTCGGCCTGTTCTTTGCCAAAAGGACCATCACAAGAATCGAAGGAGGCATTATGGTACTTTGTTATGTGGCGTACATGGTGGTATTGATTCATCATATTTAATTATTATAACGGAACACCTGATATTCAGCCTCATTCCAAGTATTTTTTCCCTCTTTAGACATAGAAACCGGTACGATACGAATATTTAAAGACTGGAGAAGCAGATGGAAAACACCAATGGGCACAGGCTAAAATCGAAAACAATAAAGTAATAGTTCCGAAGGACACATCAGCCAATAAACGGCCTACAAAAACAGAAAAAGAATACCGGCAATGAATGTATGATCGTCATTTCCGGTATTTTTTCATATTTACAGTCCACCCCCTAATCGTCCAGAGACGATATTTTCTCTTTCCGGCGCGTTGCAATTTAAAGATTATCACGTATCTTTGCTTCCTCAAATCATAAATACGAGATATGGCTATTACAATCAAGAAAGTCTCCACAAAGAGAGAACTTAAGAAATTTATCCGTTTCAATTACAGAATGTACAAGGGCAACCCCTACTCTGTGCCCGACCTCTATGACGACATGCTCAACACCTTCAACAAGAAGAAAAACGCAGCATTCGAGTTCTGTGAAGCAGATTATTTCCTGGCATATCGGGACGATAAAATCGTAGGGCGCGTAGCCGCTATCATCAACAACCGTGCCAATGAGAAATGGGACTGCAAGAACGTTCGTTTCGGATGGATAGACTTCATCGACGATCCCGAAGTATCATCCGCACTCATCAAAACAGTGGAAGATTGGGGAAAAGAACGAGGCATGACTCACATTGCCGGTCCTCTCGGATTTACTGATTTCGATGCGGAAGGAATGTTAGTTGAAGGATTCGACCAACTTAGCACCATGGCTACTATCTACAACTACCCATACTATCCTGTACACATGGAAAAGTTAGGCTTCGAGAAAGATGCCGACTGGGTGGAATACAAAATCTACATACCGGATGCCATTCCCGACAAACATAAACGTATCTCCGAACTGATCCAACGAAAATATAACCTCAAGATAAAGAAATATACTTCCGCAAAAAAAATAGCCAAAGACTACGGACAGAAGATTTTCGAGCTGATGAATGAAGCATATAGCCCGCTCTACGGCTACTCTCCGTTGACACAGCGGCAAATCGACCAATACGTGAAAATGTATCTGCCGATCCTTGACTTACGGATGGTTACACTGATTACTGATGCCAATGACGAACTGGTCTGCGTAGGCATCTCCATGCCATCTCTCGCCGAGGCTTTACAGAAATCACACGGGCGCCTGTTACCATTCGGATGGTTCTATCTGTTAAAGGCACTATTCATGAAACGCCGTGCCAAAATGCTTGATCTGCTACTCGTTGCAGTGAAACCGGAATATCAAAACAAAGGTGTTAACGCTTTGTTATTTTCCGATTTAATTCCGGTTTATCAAAAATTAGGTTTTATCTTTGCGGAAAGCAACCCCGAACTGGAACTGAACGGAAAAGTTCAGGCACAATGGGATTACTTTGAGACTCAACAACATAAGCGCCGCCGTGCGTTCATCAAAGAGATAAAATAAAGAAACAGCTATGGAAGAGAACGAATTGATACCTGTAGACAACAACAATGCAGTAGAGTACACTGACGACAACATCCGTCACCTAAGTGACATGGAACATGTACGCACACGCCCCGGTATGTATATCGGAAGGCTGGGCGACGGTGCACATGCCGAAGACGGAATCTATGTCCTCCTGAAAGAAGTAATTGACAACAGTATTGATGAGTTCAAAATGCAAGCCGGTAAGAAAATCGAGATTACCGTTGAAGAAAACCTTCGTATCAGCGTACGCGACTACGGACGAGGCATCCCGCAGGGAAAACTCATCGAAGCCGTCAGCATGTTGAACACCGGTGGTAAGTACGACAGCAAGGCATTTAAGAAAAGTGTCGGGTTGAACGGCGTGGGTGTGAAAGCCGTCAATGCCTTGAGCTCCCGTTTCGAGGTGCGCAGTTACCGCGACGGTAAAGTACGTACCGCCACTTTCTCCAAAGGAACCCTGCTGAGTGACAATACGCAAGATACCGAAGAGGAAAACGGAACTTACATCTTCTTCGAACCGGACAATACATTATTCCTGAATTACTGTTTCAAGCCTGAATTTATTGAGACAATGCTACGTAATTACACGTACCTCAATACAGGGCTTGCCATTATCTATAACGGACACCGTATCCTGTCGCGCAATGGTCTGGTAGACCTTTTGAACGACAACATGACGGCAACCGGACTTTACCCGATTATCCACCTGAAAGAGGAAGACATCGAAATAGCCTTCACTCATACCGGACAATACGGAGAAGAATATTACTCCTTTGTCAACGGCCAGCACACCACGCAGGGAGGTACGCATCAGAGTGCTTTCAAAGAACACATCGCCCGTACTATCAAGGAATTCTTCAACAAAAACATGGATTATACCGATATCCGTAACGGACTGGTTGCTGCCATTGCCGTCAATGTGGAAGAACCGATCTTTGAGAGTCAGACAAAAACGAAGCTGGGTTCTACCAATATGGTCCCCGGCGGAGTGACAGTCAACAAGTATGTAGGTGATTTCATCAAACAGGAAGTGGATAACTTTCTGCACAAGAACGCGGATATAGCCGAAGTAATACAACAAAAAATTCAAGAATCGGAAAAAGAACGCAAAGCCATCGCAGGGGTTACCAAATTGGCCCGTGAGCGTGCAAAGAAAGCGAACCTGCACAACCGTAAATTACGCGACTGCCGTATTCACCTCAACGACCCGAAAGGGAAAGGATTGGAAGAAGACTCCTGCATCTTTATCACCGAGGGAGACTCCGCAAGTGGTTCCATCACCAAAAGCCGTGATGTGAACACGCAGGCAGTGTTCAGTCTTCGTGGTAAGCCGCTGAACTCTTTCGGACTAACCAAGAAAGTGGTTTACGAAAACGAAGAATTTAATCTGCTTCAGGCAGCCTTGAATATTGAAGACGGGTTAGACGGTCTGCGCTACAACAAGGTTATCGTAGCAACCGATGCCGATGTGGACGGCATGCATATCCGCCTGCTACTGATTACCTTCTTCCTGCAATTCTTCCCCGACCTTATAAAAAAAGGCCACGTATATATCCTGCAAACGCCTTTGTTCCGTGTACGCAATAAGAAGAAAACAATCTACTGCTACAGTGAAGAAGAGCGCGTTAACGCAATAAACGAACTAAGCCCGAATCCGGAAATCACGCGATTTAAAGGTTTAGGAGAAATTTCACCGGACGAGTTCAAGCATTTCATCGGTAAAGACATGCGTCTGGAGCAAGTTTCTTTGCGAAAAACAGACGCAGTGAAAGAACTACTTGAGTTCTACATGGGTAAAAACACCATGGAACGACAGAACTTTATTATAGACAATCTAGTTATAGAAGAAGACTTGGCATCATGAGAAAAGCAATATTCCCGGGCACCTTTGACCCATTCACCATCGGACATTATTCGGTAGTGGAACGTGCACTTACCTTTATGGACGAAATCGTGATAGGAATCGGTATCAACGAGAACAAGAATACATACTTTCCCATCGAGAAAAGGGAAGAAATGATTCGAGAACTTTATAAAGATGAACCTCGTATTCAAGTGATGTCTTACAACTGTCTGACCATTGATTTTGCGCAGGAAATAGGTGCCAAGTTCATTATACGCGGTATCCGTACGGTGAAAGATTTCGAGTATGAAGAAACGATTGCGGACATCAACCGCAAACTGGCAGGCATTGAAACCATCCTGCTCTTCACAGAACCGGAACTGACTTGCGTCAGCTCGACGATTGTACGCGAATTATTGACTTATAATAAAGACATCAGCCAGTTTATTCCCAAAGGGATGAAGATGGGTTGAGAAAAAATATACCGCACAGCTTCTCCTCCTTCGGGAAGGTTGCTCTCCCCCGATAACGGGGGAGTCGGAGGGGGTGAGTACCCGTAGGGGGAGGTGGTAGGTAAAAGTATAAACTTATATATCACTGAATAACAGAATAATATGTATACCTACCACCCCGCCCTACGGGCACCCCTCCTTCCCGAAGGAGGGGAAAGCATGCGGATAAGATTTCCAATAAAGTAAGATTATGAATAAGATTAAAATATATGTCCTTTTGGCTTGCCTGTGGGCAGTATCAACCACACAAGCCCAGAACTTCGGTTCTGAAGCCATGCGGAAGCTACAGATGGCAGAGTTCGCAATCTCTCATTTCTATGTAGACAAAGTAGATGAAAACAAATTGGTGGAAGAAGCCATCATCAAGATGTTGGCACAACTCGACCCGCACTCCACCTACTCGGATGCAGAGGAAGTGAAGAAAATGAACGAGCCTCTTCAAGGTAACTTCGAAGGTATTGGAGTTCAGTTTCAGATGATTGAGGATACTCTGTTGGTAGTGCAACCTGTCAGCAACGGACCTTCCGAGAAAGTCGGCATCCTTGCCGGTGACCGTATCATCGCGGTCAATGACAGCGCCATTGCCGGAGTAAAGATGAGTACGGAAGATATAATGAAACGTCTTCGCGGCCCGAAAGGCTCCAAAGTCAACCTGACGATTGTTCGTCGTGGCGTACAGGATCCTTTATTGTTCACTGTGAAAAGAGATAAAATACCTATCCTTAGCCTCGATGCTTCTTATATGATCCAGCCAAAGACAGGTTATATCCGCATCAACCGTTTTGGAGCAACCACTGCCGAAGAATTCAAGAAAGCAATGACAAGCCTTCAGAAACAAGGCATGAAGGACCTGATTCTCGACCTGCAAGGAAACGGTGGAGGTTACCTGAACGCGGCTATCGATCTTGCCAACGAATTCCTGGGACAAAAGGAACTGATTGTCTACACGGAAGGACGGACTGCCAAACGCAGTGATTTCTACGCCAAAGGAAATGGGGATTTCCGCAATGGACGTCTTATCATCCTGGTAGACGAATATACAGCCTCTGCCAGCGAAATTGTCAGCGGCGCAGTACAGGACTGGGATCGAGGAATTATCGTAGGACGCCGCTCTTTCGGCAAAGGACTGGTACAACGTCCTATCGACCTGCCGGACGGTTCCATGATTCGTTTGACTATTGCACGCTATTACACTCCTGCAGGTCGCTGCATCCAAAAGCCTTACGACAGTTCGACAGATTACAACAAAGATCTGATAGAACGTTTCAATCACGGTGAGCTGATGAATGCTGACAGCATCCACTTCCCGGATTCGCTGAAAGTACAAACCAAGAAACTAGGACGTACCGTTTATGGCGGAGGGGGTATCATGCCGGATTATTTCGTACCTATCGACACTACTCTTTATACGGATTATCACCGTAATCTGGTAGCTAAAGGAGCTGTGATTAAATTCACCATGCAGTTTATCGAAGGGCACCGGAAGGAGTTGAAAAACAAATACAAGAAATTCGAATCGTTTGATGAGAAGTTCGTCGTTGATGATGATATGCTCGCCACTTTAAAAGAAATAGGAGAGAAAGAAGGAGTGAAATTTAATGAAGAACAATATCAGAAGTCGCTCCCTCTCATCAAAACACAGCTTAAAGCACTGATAGCCCGTGACCTTTGGGATATGAACGAATATTTCCGGGTAATGAATACCACCAATGAGAGTATACAAAAGGCGCTGGAGATACTGAATTCGGATGAGTATCAGAAGAAGCTGAAATAAGGTATTCAGTAAACAATCATAAGACACCATTTTTCAGTTTGGTGGACATATATACTCACTATAGTGAAAAAATATCTATCATAAGTATCATTCATTTTGATAGTTTACTCATTATCAAAGAAATAAGTATGATAGATAGCTTTTAAAAAAGGTATCTATCATACTTTTACCAGCAAAAACAGGTTATCTATCATCTACAAAATAGCCGAATAAAGGCCCTATATGCATAAGATAGCTTGTTTTTGTTGAATAGTTTAATTCTCCCCTGCCCTATATCTATCAGATAGAACAAGGCGTATAAATACCTCAAACAAGCAGAGATAGTTTGCTTTTCTCCCTGATATAGTTTATCTTTGTTACCGATATAGTTCATTCTTCATGGCCGTGGCGAATTCCTACCACGGCCGTGAAAAGATACTACCACAGCCATGAAGAGATCTCTCCACGGCCGTGGGAAACTAATGATAAAGGCACCGGAAGACAACTATCCCTATGCCTTAGTCTAAGAATAAAGGCAGGATAACTTATAAAAGCCGCTTGATAGCAAACAAACAACAGCTATATAACACCCTCCCCCTAAGTCCGAAGATGATCGATTAGCTTCGCAACAACAAAAAACAATGCCCTTATAGGCTTGCAACGGTAAATTAAAAAGGCGTAGCAATGTATAAGGCAAAAAACAAATAAATAATGGCAATACAATTTGAATTGTACAAGACTCCCCGTCCCAAGGATGAGGAAGACAAAGAAGTGTATCACGCACGTGTAGTCAACTTCCAACACATTGACACAGACTATTTGGCAAAAGAAATCCAGATAGCAACTTCTCTAACTGAAGGGGATGTAAAGTCAGTTCTCGAATCCCTAAGTCATTTTATGGGAGATCGTCTTCGGGAAGGACAAAGCGTCCATCTGGATGGCATCGGTTATTTCCAGATAAAGCTGAATAGTCAAGAACCTATCACTTCGCCCAAACTAAAAGCGAATCAGATAAAACTCAAAGCCAATATCAGCTTTAAAGCGGATGCCAAACTAAAAAGGTCAGTCAGTGTTGTTCATGTGGAGCGAAGTAAACTGAAACCCCATTCGGCTGTCCTTTCAAATGACGAGATAGACAAATTGCTGACAAACTACTTCAAGAGCAACCCTGTATTAACCCGTCGCGACTTTCAAGGATTGTGCGGCTTTACCCCTACCACTGCCGCACGGCAAATCAAACGGCTGAAAGAGGAGGAGAAGAAGTTGAAGAATATCAATACTTATTATAATCCGATTTATGTGCCGATGCCGGGATATTATGGCAAGGCGGAGATAAAGACAGATGAATAAAAGGAAATCAAAAGAAATAAAAAAGGGAAATTCAGTTGTCGCAAATTTTGCAACAACTGAATTTCCCTCTATTTTCGTCTAACTTGTGCAAAAATTACACAAGTTAATTACTATCTTAATTAGCAATGGGCAGGCGTACAAATATACCACTCAAAAATATGAGACAGTTTTTTATTTGCCCTGAAGCGTTATAATAGAACGCGCCGGAATCTGAACAATCTTTCCACTTTTCACTGTCCCCACCGGAAGCAAATTTTCCCCTTCTTTATCCGAAGTACGATAAATCTGCCATTGCGTATTTCCTACTTTTCCTTTATGAATAGAAAACTCTTTTTCTTCATTGGCATAATTAATAACTACCATCACATACGTTCCGTCTACATTCTTATAAGCAGAACACATCAATCCTTGCTGGTCGGTGTCGCCATCAGGAATCAAAGCGTCTGTTTGATCGAAAGCCGAAACGGATAACCGGATTGCCCCCGGACGGATAAAACGACTATAATTACCTAAAGCCCACATCAGTTTGGAGTCTTCTACTCTGCCATCTAAGAAATTATTGTCCGTAGTACATTCGCGAATCAATCCATCTTTGTAATCACCGCCAATGGCACGCCACCATTGCCAACTTTTTGCTCCCGCATATACAATATCGTGATGAATGATGCGTGCTACATAAAGTGCCGTTTTCATGGTACGGTCGAAACCACCTCCGCCACCGATCTCTTCATCATTGCCCATAATACAAGTTTCCGTCTGCCAGAAGTCAACATTGTATTTATCTAGTGTATCCCGTAGTTGAAGACGGATATTGCGCAGATCGCTTAAAGGTGTATTTGTCCAATAGCTATGCCCGAGCATCAGACGAGGAACATTCGGAGTATCTCCCAAATACGTATCCACACTATCCGGGCAGAAGAAAGCTTGAATCTGATACCCCCGTTGCCAATCCGTTTCGTGAGTGCGGAACATACAACGATAATCGGAAGACTCATTGACCAGAATCTGTGTATCCATGTCCCGGTCTACAAACTCTTTGCTCAACAGACGAACCGTGCGGGCTACTTCCCTATTCGTTGCCGGACAGCCTTCCTGCTTCGGACCGACCCAGTTCCAGTGTCCGTCCGGTTCATTGAAAGGACAGATATAGTTGAACTTGATGCCATCGTGTTGTTCTACTCCCTGCACTACATCTGCCAGAAAACGAGCGTACTTTTCATAACAATCCGGTTTCAGGTTCGCCGTACCTCCACGTCCGGTGTTGGTAGCCAATCCGTTCTGTGTGTAATATATGGGAGGCGAATTCAAGAAAGCCAGAAATTTGTTGACTCCCCGTTCTTTAGCCAGTTTCAGGAAGTTGCGTTGACCTTGTTGTTTGTTCCAGTCGTATGTTCCGTCGGGATTCAGGAAACATTCGGCACGCATCCAGGGAGAAGCAATCTGACTGTTCTCTCCTTGCTCCTTGCTACCTGCTCCGACATTGAAACGCCAGAGTGACAGGCCGATACCTTTCGGTTGTCCGTTGGCGTCATTCTCCGTGCTGAACAACCAGTCGGCTATTTGGTTTTGTTTCTCCTGCGGCCAAAGCCCGATGAATTGCATACTCCAGGCATCGGAAGCACTGAAGTATGCCATCGTCTGACAGAGTTGGTCTGTTTCTATCTGATAACGTATTTCGGGGGCAGGTTGGGAACATCCACCTGCCACACTGGCTATTGAGAAGAAGCCTAAAGCGGCTAAAATCTTTTTACCTTTCATCCTATCCATCTAAAATTTTTAATTATTCAAATCACACAATACAGTTCTAAAAACATACAAACAATCTATTGAAATCCGAAAAGATATAACTAACGGGTGGGTATTACTTGTTTAATGCTCCCATCTTCATTAAATTCCATACGATCTATGCATACTTCACGATGAACACCGGGATCACTCTTCAGATAATTCTTATTAATGCGATGATAAACAATATACCACTTATCAGTACCGGGAACCTGTAATATGGAATTATGAGCAGGGCCATATATTTCCTTCTCCGGGTTTTGAATCAATACGACAGGGCTCTTGGCCACTTTAATCGGCCCCAAAGGTGATGTCGAAGTGCCATAAGCTACATGATAATTAGGAGAGCCGGTATCGTCTACCGACCACATGAAATAGTAAAGCCCGTTACGATAAAACACATAAGCAGCCTCACGATACGCATAATCCTGTAGCGTTCCTCCTTCGGGAGTCATCACTGTGATAGTCTCTTTCTTAATTGAAATCATATCATCATTAAGCTCTGCACCTGCCATATAACCGTTTCCCCAATACAAATATGACTTCCCCGAAGCCGGATCGGTGAATACATCCACATCAATCTGTTGCCCGTGTCCTGTAGGCGAATCCGTTATAATAGGATGTCCCAAGTCAACAAACGGTCCTGCAGGCGAATCACTTGTAGCCACTCCAATCTGCTTTCCTCCTCCTGTCTTAGGATTTCCACTGTAATAAAAGAAATATTTATATTGATCTCCTACTAACTTTTCCTCTATACATGGTGCCCACGCATTACCATCCGCCCAAGGCACTTGGTCTGACTTTAAATCCAGCATGACTCCTTCATCCTTCCAATTCTTCAAGTCGACGGACGAAAAAACAGTAAAATACCAACCACCCCATCCAGGCTGACCGTCTGTAGTAGAATAAATGTAGTATTTCTTTGTCTTATTAGAATACAAGATTTCAGGATCGGCATGAAAACCCGGCAAGACAGGATTCCCTGATTGTGCGAAAGCAGGAAATGTCACCGCTAACAGCAGGCCGAACGCAATTAGAGTTTGTTTAATCGTTACTATCATTATTTTCATTCATTAGATAAAGGGGGAAATATCAGGTTGCGATACTTCCCCCTCAAGTATTATATTCTTGATACTATTTATTTCAATGCTACCTTAATAGACTGACTATAGCAATATTCTGATGATTTGTCCGATTTGACTCCCACACGGGCGTAAAGATACGATTCGTTTACCAAACCACTCGGGATTTCAATTTCAGCTGTGTTTTCCTGATCGAGTGAAACAGCATTACCCAACTTCAACTCTGCTTCTTTCTGCTTCTCATCCGTCAAAATACCTGTACCTAGATAGATACCTACGTTTTCCATATTGGCATTGGCAACCACTTTGTTAATGGTGAAACGTGCTGTAATCTTGTTACCGTTTTTAGCAAAAGACACGTTTCTGACAAAGAAATACGGCGTCACAGGAATATCCTGCACAGTGTTTCCTTTTACGCTAATATAGATCGTATCATTAGAAGGCCTTTCCCAAGGTGCATTACCCATACGCACCAATTTGTAATCACCATTGAAAAGCGACACGGAATAACTTCCATCTTGGGCAATATACACCGGAATAGAACCTTTCAGAGCATAACCATCCTGAAACAAAGCAAATTCGGAACTTCCGCTTCTAACCCCTACTGCCTCACCATCATAAATAGCTTTTCCGGTTAATGTGGCTTTAGGTTCCTCAAAGTTGTCGTAGCTGCAACTGCTTACTGCCAACAAACAACATATCATAATAAAGAAAGGTATAATCTTTTTCATAATCTCTTATTTTTTATTGGAATGGATTCTTAACAATCGTCGGATTGTTATTAATTACATCATCAGCAATGAATGAATAATAGTTGGACTGCTGGAAGGTTCTTGCCACCTTGAAACGTTCGGATCTGGTCTTTACGAAAATGTACTTGTCCTGATCCTGTGTTCCCGGTTTTGCCACTGCAATACGATAAGGATATAAACCATATACGATAGCTTTATCATTATCAATATTTCCGTTCCAGGTAATATCAGCTATTCTCCATCGTTTCATATCAAAATAACGGTGATCTTCGAAAGCCAGTTCCACACGACGTTCGTTCTGAATCTTTTCTATTGTCAAGCTTGTCAAGCTGTTGGCCGGGAAACCGGCACGCTGACGCAAGCGGTTGATGTAGGGTAAAGCTGTCGGCTCGTCATTCAATTCGAAAGCAGCTTCGGCGGCATTCAAATAGATTTCACCCAAACGGAACCAAGGCCACCAGTTTTCAGCGTAGTTACGGAGAGTGTAACCGGAAGCCTCACTGATAAACTTACGGATATAGAATCCGGTGTTGCTCACATTAGGACTGTTGGTTTGAGGTCCGTCCTGGCCGACAAAAGTTTTATTATCTTCATAAAAACTTCCCAATTTCGGGTCTGTCAGCAAGTCATAAGAACCGGTCTTATCGTTCCAAACTGCTACTCCTGCCTGAATATCCACATCTTGATTTCTGAACTTGGAACCCGGATAGATAATCGTACCATACAAACGTTCATCCTTATTGGCAAAAATATCGCTTGGAGTGTCATATACTACATAATCATCACCATTCTTATAATGTAACGTTCCCGGAGTTCCATCCAGATAATCGAAAGCCTCTACCAATCCTAGTGACGGGCCGATGCAAGAAGAGTTGTCGTTATCCTCTCTTAAATGATGAACTACATTATCATAACCGAAGCTATGCACCTTCAGAGGATTCTTATAATCTTTCACCCAAATTGCTTCCTTATTCAGGGTCTTGTCCATAAGCATCTTATAGAAGTTCACCCCTTTATCTGACTCCTTCTCATAAAGTTCATATCCACCTTTTGTGATAATCTCTTGCGAAGCTGTCAATGATTTGCGATAGTAATCATCTGCCATATCGGACGGAATACCCACTTCTCCACCGGAAGTCACAATATTAGGAGTTTTCAGCGCGTTGTACTTAGCGATAGAACCGGCATACAACATAGCGCGACTTTCTAACGCTAACGCTGTGTAATAGTTGGCACGAGTCTGACTGCCTTTATTACCCAATTGCGACTTAATCGCTTCACATTCACTATATACAAAATCATATATTTCGTGTTCCTTTGCACGTGGATTGCGTAAATAAGAAGGATCTCCGCTAAAGTCATACTCCAAAGTCGTTGTAATCAATGGTACACCACCCATACGTCTTACAAGCTCAAAATAAACGTAGGCGCGGATAAAACGGAACTCTGCCTTGAACTGAAGTTTCTCATCTGCCGAAATATCGGTTCCATACTTATCGATATTCTCAATAGACATATTGATGTCACGTATCAGTCCGTAATCCCACCAGCGTCCGTAATCGTTTCCATAACGCAGTTCGTTACGATAATTCTGATCTAATGTACCACAATACATCGCATCGTCTGTTTCACACATACCACCGGTATTGAAATCACCGTGCAACTGTGGAATACGATTATAAAGATTGGCCAACTGCGATTTAATCATGTTCGGATCATTCCATACCAACTCATTAGTAAGAATGTTTTTGGGTTCTCTTTCGAACCAACTGTCACCACAACTCGACAACATGGAAGTGATGGCAGCTCCCATCAGAAGTATTTTTATAGATTTGCTTTTCATGATCACTTTCGTTTTTAGTATGTAATATTAAATCCAAGGAGGAATGTACGTTGTTGCGGATATACCACTGCAGCTGCGGCGGTAATTTCAGGATCGACTCCAAACTTACCCACATTGTCGAACGAACACAAGTTAGAAACATTCGCATAAACACGTACCTTCTGTGCACGGATCGGTCTCAACAGTTGAGCCGGCAGGCTGTAACCCACTTCCAGGTTCTTGATACGCAGATAGCGTACGTTGTGCAACCAAAAGTCACTATTCTTATTGTTATAGCTGAATTCACCTTTACGGATGGCCGGATAACGTCCCGGTATCCATTCACTATCCGGATCATACAAGTCGGCACGATGCCAACGGTCTTCCAACAAATAAACCGGAGAGTTTCCGTTGCCATGATATGCATTGGCCAACTCATAGTTCTGTCTCCATCCTTGCATAGCACCACCGGAAAGGTCGATATTCAAGTCAATGCCCTTCCACTGCAAACCAATATTACCACCAAATGACATGATAGGTGCCCAGCCTTCAGGATAACCGATAGGGCGCTCATCCATACCATTGATGATGCCATCACCATTCACATCTTTATAGATAAAGTCACCGGGAAGCAGGGTGCGGTTATTATTTCCATCCAGGTTTACCGGATAATTACGAATTTCTTCTTCCGACTGGAATTGTCCGATAACCTGATACCCCCAATAAATACCTCCCCAACGGCCTTCTGCAGAATTGCGATATTCATCCCAGGAGTTATTAAAACGCGGTTTGTAAGTCTCAATACTTTTGTAACGTGAGAAAGTAAAGTTACCGCTTACAGTATAGTTCAAATCACCGATATGGTCGGTCCATGTAACCATACCCTCCGCACCGATATAAGCTTGTTTGTTCAAATTTTCGTTAGGTAACGAATAGCCTACTTCGCTCGGAAGCAATACATCATAGCGAGCAGCCGGCACACCGGTAATATCCTTACGGAAAGCATCGGCTGTGATCTTCAAACGATTATTGAACATAGTCAAATCAAAACCGATATTCGATGTCGTATTCTTAGTCCAGGACAAATTTGTAATAGGCAATCCTCTTTGATTCAGTCCGGTAACCAGTTCACCATCCAATACAGCGTTACCATTATTCCAGGTATAACCACTCAAGTAATCGAACAACTTTACATCTTTTTCTGTACCTGTCTGACCGATAGAAGCACGAATCTTCAAATCATCTACAACTGGTCTCAACTTTTCAAAGAATTTCTCTTCCGAGATTCTCCAACCGATAGATACACCCGGGAAGAATCCCCAACGATTATTCGCTGCATAAAGATAAGAACCATCATAACGAGCCAGTAATTCGACCAGATATTTATGAGCAAAATCGTAATTGATACGACCAATCCATCCGGCACGTGCCTCGTAGCTCCATTCATCACCGAAACTGTTAAGTTCATCGAACTGCAATAGCGGCAAATAGTCGGTAGAAGGTTCTGTTCCATAAGTCTTCTTAGTCCAATCGTAATCGGAGGCTTCATAACCCAAAACAGCCGAAATATTGTGATTCTTAATCTGTTTGGCATAATTCAATTGTAACTGCATATAACGCGCAGGAACGCTACGATCAATTTGACTTCTCCAACGTCCTACGGCAGGAGTTCCATTATAAGTATCTTTCTCTTTATCGTAGGTATAAATCTGATAAGCATATTGATAACCGTCAAAACGACTGTTAGTATAATTGTACGAGAAAGTAGCCTTTGCAGTCAAACCAAATGAGAAATCATACTGCGCATAAGCATTGATATTGGCATTACGAGTCAGATTATCTTTATAGCCGGCAATATCACGGCTAAAAGCTGCCGGATTGTAACCATTCTCATGTACATTATTGATATACTCCGGATTATCATTAGCATAAGGACTTTCAATCGGTTGCATTTTGAACATAGACAAAATAGCCGAATAATATCCATCACCGCCAGGCAAACCTACATCTTCGGTCTTTTCGTATTTACCGCTGATCTGTGCACCGATCGTAAAACGGTCTGTAATCTTTGTATCAATATTCAACTGAAGGTTAGTACGTTCATATTTGAAGTCACGCATCATAGCATCCTGTCCGGTATGAGCAACAGAAAGGTAGTAGTTAGTCTTTTCAGAGCCACCCGTCACATTAGCATTGATGTGATACTGCGGCACATTTTTTCTCATCACCATATCATAATAGTCATAACTCTTATATCCCGGTTCCGTACCAGCTTCCCATTTCGCCAGTTCTTCGGGGCTATATAGCTTGCTTGGATCTTCGCCTCTGTTCTGCGCTGCTTCAGCCAGCCCTCTTACATATTGTCCCGCATTTGCCAATTTCGGGAAACGGGTCAGGTTTTGCCAGCCATAATATCCATTTACATTGATACTTACCTTATCATTCTTTTTACCTTTCTTGGTAGTTACCAAAACCACACCATTTGATGCACGCAAACCGTAAATAGCAGCAGAAGCATCCTTCAAGACTGTGATACTTTCAATATCTTCAATGTTTAGAGCATTAAAGACATCACTACCGGAAACATCCGATGCCTGCAACCAGTCACGACTATTCATACCTCCATAAGGAATACCATCAATTACAAACAGCGGACTACCCATATTACGAATTTCGAGATTAATTCCCCTACCCGGACGCGCATCCACAGCACGTGTAGACACACCTGCTATTTTACCGGACAACGCTCCGGCAGTAGTAGTAGAAACAGAACGTGTCAACGCATCAGACTTGACATCACTGATTGCTCCGGTCAAACTTTTCTTGGTTTGTGTACCATAACCTACCACTACAACTTCATCCAAAGTTTCGGTATCTTCTTCAAGAACAATCTGAAGACGTGCCTTTTCGCCAATCTTCACTTCTTTTGTCTTATAACCAATAAACGAGACTGCCAATGTTCCATTCTTATCATCTACATTGATTGTAAAATTACCATCGATGTCTGTAATTGTCCCATTAGAAGTTCCCTTTACAGTTACATTGGCACCAATGATATCCTCTCCCCTTACATCAGCTACATGTCCTGTAACTTGTGTTTGTGCAAATGCAACAGCAGACAGAAACAGCTGTATGACACATATGCATAAGATTCTTAAATACCTCATAAATTAGAATTTAAAGATTAAACATTTTTTGTTGTTTTTTCGAACACAAATATACGTCATTGATATAGACTGAATAAACAAAAATCATGCAGAAGAGCTACACAAATCATGCAATGAACGATTTACATACTCTAAATAAAATATTTATTCCTATTTTTGGATTTGTAATTGAAACAAATAAGCACGAGTTATGAAAAAACACATTGCTTCTATTCTATTTTTATTCTTGTTATCAACTTTTCAGTTGATAGCCCAGTCTCATTCCGTAAAAAGATTGGGGATAGAGCAAGGATTATCAAATAATTATGTAGTCAGCATTACACAAGATAAACAAGGGTTCTTATGGTTTGCCACAGAAGAAGGACTTAATAAGTTTGACGGTACCCGTTTTATTACTTACTATAAAAATGATTTGGCACATAACAATCAGGGAATCACCGGCAACGAGCTTAACCGGGTGTATGCTGACACGAAACGTCCTATTATTTGGATAGCCACTCAACGAGACGGACTAAATGCATATAATTATAATAAGCAAACATTTACCGCTTATCAGCATAACCCGAAGAATCCACATAGTTTGATTACGAATGACGTAACAGACATTTCTCCTTCCACTCAACATGATGATGGTTTATGGATTAGTACCTATTATAGAGGTATAGAATATCTTGATATCACCAGCGGACAATTCACTCATTATAATAAAAATACAGTTCCCGGTCTACCCTGTGAGCAAACATGGACAGTATTGGACGGAGGTGATGGGAATTTGTATATCGGACATGTCGGAAGCGGGTTCAGTATTCTTTCTCTTAAAGATAAAAGTGTAAAAAACTTCCGGAACGAAGCCGGAAACCCAATGAGTTTACCCGGTAATGATGTGTTTTGTATTATAAAAGATACGAACGGAAATATCTGGTTAGGTACAAATAAAGGATTGGCCCTATATAATGCTGCTAATGAAAACTTCATTACGTTCAAAAAAAACAAGAATGACAAGTATGACACTTTATGCAGTCGTATATTATCTATCCGCCAACTAAAAGATAATAAGCTTTGGATTGCCTCCGAGCTGAATGGCATTGCTATATTGAACCTAAAACAAAGTATGTTTCTCTCACCAGAGGAGATTTCTCTTGAATACATACAGGAAGGTGACGATAGCCGAAGCCTCTCTAACGCAAGTGCCCGATGCATATTTCAGGATTCTTTTGATAACATTTGGATAGGAACATGGGGAGGAGGAATCAATTTTATCAGTAGTAAATCACCTTTGTTCACCACATTGAGCTATTCTCCTATTCCAAACAATGAGAACAGTCTGAACAACAAAGTAGCCAGCAGCCTCTGTATGGACAGACAAGGGCGGGTTTGGATCGGAACAGACGGCGGAGGAATCAATGTATTTGAAGGAGAGAAACGTACCGCCATCTATAAAAAAGAGAGTGGAGATATTCCTTCTAATTTTATATTAGCCTCTTTGCAGGATTCAAAAGGCAATTTATGGTTTGGATCCTATGAAGGGGGAATCAGCCATTATGATAGCCGGAATAAAAAATTCCGTTCCATCTCTCTTATGGGACAATCTAATCTGGATGTCCGTACGATCTATGAAGATGCCCAACACAACATTTGGGTAGGATACAGTGGAGGAATTGTTGTATTGAACCCTCTTACAATGGAGATTATCCGACATTACAATACAGAAAACAGCGAACTGCAAAGTGACTTTATACGCTCCATAGCTCAAGATGAGAAAGGGCGTTTCTGGATTGGGACTTTCGGAGACGGACTTGGGATATACACCCCGGACTTACAGAAAATCAAAACGTTCACTCAAAGGGATGGTTTCTGCTCCAATACTGTCAACCAGATCATACAAGATAAACAAAAAAGAATGTGGATAGGAACAGGAGAGGGATTGGTTTGTTTCCTGTCAACCGACGAACTGAATTATATGACTTATCAACGGAAAGACGGCCTGATTAATACGAATATCTGCGCTATAGCAGAAGACAAAAAAGGAAATATCTGGTTTAGTAACAACAAAGGTATCAGCTGTTATGTTACAAGCAAAGACTGTTTTTACAACTATGGTCACTCTGATGATGTACCGGCGGGAAGTTTCTCAAGCAGTTGCGTAACACAAAACAAGAACGGATGGATTTATTTCGGTTCTATCAATGGAGTATGTTGTTTCAATCCCGATATCACCATGAACGAACAACCAGCTCCGGCAGCAGTTATCACAGAAATGAAAATACTCGGACGATTGAGCAACCTGGAAAATAATGACATGATTATCAATTTATCCAAAGGACAGAATGTAGAATTAAGTCATGCGCAAAATAGCTTTGGACTTACATTTAACGTACAAAACTATTCACTAGTCAACCAAGTGGAATATGTTTATATGCTGAAAGGGCTTGAAAACTCATGGTACACCGTCAATGAGAACAACAGCGTCACTTTCCGAAACATTCCTCCGGGAAAATATGAATTCCTCATCAAAGCAAGGGTACATAATCAGGAATGGCCGGAAGAAGCTACTTCACTTACCATCCGTGTCAATCCCCCTCTTTGGCTGACATGGTGGGCAAAGCTTATCTATATTTTGGCATCTATCAGCATCATTTATCTTATCCTGCATGCATATAAAAAGAAGCTGGATTTGGAAAGCCTCTATACGCTGGAAAAGAAAAACCATGAGCAAGAACAGGAATTAAACCAGGAACGTTTGCGGTTCTATACTAATATCACCCATGAGCTGCGTACGCCGTTGACCTTAATCCTCGGTCCTTTGGAAGATATGCAAAAAGAGACCTCACTTCCGGCAAAACAAGCCCAGAAGTTATCTGTCATCCATCAGAGTGCACTACGGTTGCTCAACTTGATTAATCAAATACTGGAATTCCGGAAGACAGAGACACAAAACAAGAAATTGTGTGTCAGCAAAGGCAATATCGCTCCTCTGATCTATGAGATAGGGCTTAAATACAAAGAACTAAATCAAAAGACCAAGATTGATTTCCAAATTCAGATAGAGAAAGAAGAAATGCTCCTTTTCTTTGATAAGGAAATCATTACCATCGTTTTGGACAACCTGATTTCCAACGCGATCAAATATACGGAACAGGGACGCGTCACTCTAAGTTTGTATCAGACAATGCGCAATGAGGTTGCTTATACAGAGATAAAAGTCAGTGACACGGGATATGGAATTTCTGCTGAAGCCCTGCCACATATTTTTGACCGTTATTATCAGGAAAGCGGCAAGCATCAGGCATCCGGGACAGGCATTGGCTTGGCCCTAGTGAAGAATCTGGTCACCCTGCATGAAGGAGAAATCCGGGCAGAAAGCATACAAAACGAAGGAAGTACTTTCTATATCAGCCTATTGACGGATAATATCTATCCCAATGCTTTACACGCAGATTCTACAGAACCGATTCAAGAAGATACGAATCAGGAAGCAAGCCTTGAATATCCACAAGAAACCACACTGGATACCGGCAAACCGATCCTGTTGATTGTAGAAGACAATGAAGAGATACAGAAATATATCGCCGAGTCCTTCGCAGATTCGTTCGAAGTACTCACAGCTTACAACGGAGAAGAAGGGAAGCAACAAGCTCTTAGCCGCATCCCGGATATTGTAGTCAGCGATATTATGATGCCTGTCATGGACGGTATCACTCTCTGCCGGCAATTGAAAGAGGACGTACGGACCAGTCATATCCCTATCATCTTATTGACAGCTAAAGACTCTCTGCAAGATAAAGAAGAAGGATATAAGGTAGGAGCCGATTCTTATCTGACAAAGCCTTTCAGTGCTTCTCTGCTGCGTAGCCGTATCAATAATCTGCTGGAATCAAGAAAGAAACTGATAGCTCAATTCCAGACACAATCCGTTCCGGGCAATCAGGCAGATTTAAAAGAAAAACGTATCGTAATCGCCGAAGCTCTAAGCAAGCTGGATAATGAATTTATTGAAAAAATCACCCTTTTAATCGAAGAAAACCTCTCTTCGGAGAAGATTGATATTACCTATCTTTCAGACAAGATGTGTATGAGCGGTTCCACCCTCTACCGGAAAATGAAAGCACTGACAGGATTATCGACCAACGAATATATCCGGAAAGTGAAAATGCAAAATGCAGAACGTTTATTGCTTGAAGGGAAGTTCAACATCTCTGAAATCGCCTATAAAGTAGGAATGAACAGTACGGGGTATTTCCGTCAATGCTTTAAAGAGGAATTTGGCGTCTCGCCTTCGGATTACCTGAAGCAGATCATACAATCATAAAAAGGGAGAGGGAAACTTGTTAAAACAGAACCTGTTAAACAGCATCTACAAAAAGGATTTACAAGTAGCAGTCGTGCGAACTAAGTCATTCCCTCAATTCTTCAGTCATTGTCTTTAGTAATGACCTGCTGTCACTTAACGGCAAATCCGTAGCTAAATCCCAACTCATCATACCTTTCAGCTTCTGTTCTTTTGCATAACGGGTTTTGATACGAATGTTATCCTGACCGTCAAACACATAAGTATCTCCCTGATAGATCACTTCATTCTGTGCAGGACTCGTAACCAATCCATTCTGTACAAAATTGAAATAAGCCTCTGTCTTCTTTGAATTATCTTTGGTCACCCCATAAAAAGGAACTCCTGCCACCAGTTTTTCCTTCGGAATACCATACTCCAATACCATCTGTATATCCGAACAATATTTTTCTATTGGAAAGCGAACCGGTGAAGGACCATAGCACTGAAGTGAAATAAAATCAACAGCTTCAATAGCTTCCTTACTAATCTTATAACAAACAGGATGCAGAGATACACTGAAAAGATACTTGTCTCCCAACACTTCACGCATCTTCAGGATAGCCAAACTATAATCTTCATATTCTTTCTCATTTTCTGCCCACTCAAAATCAAGATCAATGCCATCCAGTTTATTCTTTTCCAGTACAGTCTTTATGTTCTTTGCAAACGTCGTACGAGCGGCCTCATCGGCCACCATCGCTTTCCATTCGCCACTGGAAGCACCCAAACGTATTTTCACTTTTGTACCTTTTACTTTTGCACGAACCGATTTAATCAAACCTTCCCAAGTGGTCACCCCTTTTCCCTGAAATGCACGTGGATTCTCAAATGACAATGATCCGTCTTTATTAGGATGAACATTCAAGAAAATAAGGTCGTCACTTGCCCGCAAGCTTTCTGTAGAGATACGACCACGGTTGTAAAAATTACCCCGCACATAAGAACTGACCATATAGTCTTGCTGTGCAAACAATGATAATCCAACAAACAAAAAAAAGAAGAAGAATACAATTTTTCTTAGCATTAGCATAATGATTGATAATTAAAACGTTTAGATTGCAAAAATACGCATATCAAAGGGAAACAGATGTTCAAAAACAACTATAATACTTCCAAAAATCAACATAAAGTTTTCTATTCAGAAATTTACAACAGATAAATATTGAATTCTCTAACATCATCCAAAGGGATAAGAATAATATTTGCAGGTTTCTACTAAAACATAAATAAAAGAAAGAGTTCCATTTTCCGCAAAAAAAGCCTATCTTTGTTCCGTTAAGATAATAAATCACGCATAAAACTCATGCCAAGAGATTCATTTTGCATACAATATACCAACTGTACGGGATGTCCAAAAAATGTTGAGAATATCCTTGTATATAGAAACTTACCTAAAGGAGAGCATATCCCCAAGGATAAGTGTACGCAGAATTGTATGCTTTTTATGATAAAGGGCGAATTACTTATCAATAGCGAAGAGCATCCCGGAATAACGTTACGCGAGAGACAAATTGTTTTGCAAGCTATTGGCTCCAAGGTCGAAATACTGGCACTGACAGATGTTGAATACGTTGTCTACTGGTTCAACGAACTGCCTTTGCTTTGCGAAGACCGATATAAGGAAATGATGGAACAGGCGGAAGCTCCTTTGACCTACACTCCACTGATTATGAGCGAAAGGCTTTACCACCTTGTCACCAGTATGCCCGAATTCCTCGCTGAAGAAAACCCTTGCAGCAAGTATATCGACTTAAAATGCAAAGAACTGGTTTTCTTGATTACCAACTTCTATCCGCTGCCCCAACTGGGTTCATTCTTCTATCCGATCAGCACTTATACGGAAAGTTTCCACTATTTCGTCATGCAGAATTACAGTAACGTGAAGAACGTGGAAGAATTTGCGCATCTGGGAGGATATACGACCACTACTTTCCGCCGACTTTTCAAAAACCTCTACGGTGTGCCCGTATACGAATGGATACTGGAAAAGAAACGGGAAGGAATCCTGGAAGACCTGCAGCACACCAAAATGCGAATTACTGAAATCTGTAACAGATACGGATTCGACTCCCTGTCGCATTTCGCACACTTCTGTAAAGACTCTTTTGGCGATACCCCACGCGCTTTACGCAAAAAAGCAGCCGGTGGTGAGAAAATCGGAAAGGTACAATAAACAGCCCCATCCTACTAATGTGCCAATCAGTTGCACCATGCGCGCATACTGGCTGGCATATTGACACATTGGCGTATTGATCCATTATTAAAGAATTATTTCTTTAATTCCTTGCTCAATCAATCTATTTCCCCTATTTTTGCAGTCCGTAAGAGGTGTAAAACGTCGAAATTTTAGTTCTAACAATTAAATAATTTAAATTCAATCATTTATGTGGTTAAGTAATTCATCTGTAGGAAGGAAAGTGGTGATGAGCGTTACCGGTATCGCCCTTGTCCTGTTTCTAACATTTCACATGGCGATGAACTTGGTTGCGATCATCTCGGCTGATGGTTACAACATGATTTGTGAGTTCCTGGGAGCAAACTGGTATGCATTAGTGGCTACCGCAGGACTGGCTGCTCTTTTCGTGATTCACATCATCTACGCATTCTGGCTGACCATGCAGAATCGCAAAGCGCGTGGTAGCGAACGCTATGCAGTGGTTGACAAACCGAAAACTGTAGAATGGGCATCTCAAAACATGTTGGTGCTGGGTCTGATCGTCATCGTAGGTCTTGGTTTGCACCTCTTCAACTTCTGGGCAAAAATGCAGTTGCCGGAACTGATGCACAACATGGGCATGCACGCTGATACACTGACGCTGGCTTATGCTGCCAATGGTGCTTATCACATCCAGCAGACTTTCTCTTGCCCGGTTTACGTAGTTCTTTACCTCGTTTGGCTGTTTGCGTTGTGGTTCCACCTGACTCACGGCTTCTGGAGCTCTATGCAATCACTGGGATGGAACAACAAAGTATGGATCAATCGTTGGAAATGCATTTCTAACATCTATTCTACAATCGTTGTACTCGGTTTCGCACTGGTAGTAGTGGTATTCTTCGTGAAAACACTGATTTGTGGCGGTGCTTGCTAAATAGTAAATTGTAAATGATTAAATTGTAAATAATATTATGATCAAGATAGATTCAAAAATTCCAGAAGGCCCGGTGGCTGAGAAATGGACCAACTATAAAGCTCACCAGAAATTGGTGAACCCCGCTAATAAACGTCGTTTGGACATCATCGTTGTGGGTACGGGTCTGGCAGGTGCTTCTGCCGCTGCTTCACTTGGTGAAATGGGTTTCAGAGTATTCAATTTCTGTATTCAGGATTCTCCCCGTCGTGCACACTCTATCGCTGCACAGGGTGGTATCAATGCTGCAAAGAATTATCAAAATGATGGTGACTCCGTTTACCGTCTGTTCTACGATACTGTAAAAGGTGGCGACTATCGTGCCCGTGAAGCAAACGTATATCGTTTGGCTGAAGTGTCTAACGCTATCATCGACCAATGTGTAGCGCAAGGTGTTCCTTTCGCTCGCGAATATGGCGGTACACTGGATAACCGTTCTTTCGGTGGCGCACAGGTATCCCGTACTTTCTACGCTAAAGGCCAGACTGGTCAGCAGTTGCTGCTGGGTGCTTACTCTGCATTGAGCCGTCAGGTAAACGTAGGTACTGTTAAACTGTACACCCGCTACGAAATGCAGGATGTTGTCATCGTTGACGGACGTGCCCGCGGTATCATCGCAAAAAATCTTGTAACAGGCAAATTGGAACGCTTCGCCGCTCACGCTGTAGTAATCGCTACCGGTGGTTATGGTAACGCTTACTTCTTGTCAACCAACGCTATGGGTTGTAACTGTACAGCTGCTATCTCTTGCTACCGCAAGGGTGCTGTATTCGCTAACCCTGCTTACGTTCAGATTCACCCGACTTGTATTCCGGTACATGGCGACAAGCAGTCTAAGCTGACTTTGATGTCCGAATCTCTCCGTAACGACGGTCGTATCTGGGTTCCGAAGAAGAAAGAAGATGCTGTAAAACTCCAGAAAGGCGAAATCAAAGGAAGTGATATTCCGGAAGAAGACCGCGACTATTACTTGGAACGCCGCTATCCGGCATTCGGTAACCTGGTTCCGCGTGACGTTGCCAGCCGTGCCGCTAAAGAACGTTGCGACGCTGGTTTCGGTGTAAACAACACAGGTTTGGCCGTATTCCTCGACTTCTCTGAAGCTATCAACCGTTTGGGTATCGACGTTGTTCTTCAACGTTATGGCAACCTCTTCGATATGTACGAAGAAATCACTGACGTTAACCCGGGCGAACTGGCTAAAGAAATCAGTGGTGTGAAATATTATAACCCGATGATGATTTATCCGGCTATCCACTATACAATGGGTGGTATCTGGGTAGACTACGAACTGCAAACCACTATCAAGGGTCTGTTCGCTATCGGTGAATGTAACTTCTCTGACCACGGTGCAAACCGCCTCGGTGCTTCTGCATTGATGCAAGGTTTGGCTGACGGTTACTTCGTATTGCCTTACACCATCCAGAACTATCTGGCAGACCAGATCACTGTTCCTCGTTTCTCTACCGATCTTCCTGAATTCGCTGAAGCTGAAAAAGCCATTCAAGCTAAGATCGACAAGCTCATGAGCATCCAGGGTAAAGAATCTGTTGATTCTATCCACAAGAAACTGGGTCATATCATGTGGGAATACGTAGGTATGGGACGTACGGCAGAAGGCTTGAAGAAAGGTATCGCCGCACTGAAAGAAATCCGCAAGGAATTCGAAACGAACTTGTTTATCCCCGGTTCTAAGGAAGGTATGAACGTAGAGCTTGACAAAGCAATCCGTCTGTACGACTTCATCACTATGGGTGAGCTTGTTGCTTACGACGCATTGAACCGTAACGAAAGTTGTGGTGGTCACTTCCGTGAAGAATACCAGACTGAAGAAGGAGAAGCAAAACGTGATGACGAAAACTTCTTCTATGTAGCATGCTGGGAATATCAAGGTGACGATGAAAAGGCTCCGGTATTGCACAAAGAACCGCTGGTATACGAAGCTATCAAGGTTCAGACCCGTAACTACAAGAGCTAATCGGTGAAGTTAAACATTTAAAAGAATTAGAAGAAAATGGATAAAAATATATCATTTACACTGAAGGTATGGCGCCAAGCTGGTCCGAAAGCTAAAGGTGCTTTTGAAACCTACCAAATGAAAGATATCCCCGGTGATACTTCCTTCCTCGAAATGCTGGATATCCTGAACGAACAGCTCATCAGCGAAAGAAAAGAACCGGTAGTATTCGATCATGACTGCCGCGAAGGTATCTGCGGTATGTGTTCTCTTTACATCAACGGACACCCGCACGGTCCTGCAACAGGTGCTACTACTTGCCAGATTTATATGCGTCGTTTCAACGACGGTGACACCATCACTGTTGAACCTTGGCGTTCGGCTGGTTTCCCGGTTATCAAGGACTTGATGGTAGACCGTACGGCATACGACAAGATTATGCAGGCTGGTGGTTATGTAAGCGTACGCACAGGTGCTCCGCAGGATGCTAACGCTATCCTGATCGCGAAGCCTATCGCTGACGAAGCTATGGATGCTGCTTCTTGTATCGGTTGCGGTGCTTGTGTAGCTGCATGTAAGAATGGTTCTGCTATGTTGTTCGTTTCTGCAAAAGTTAGCCAGTTGAACTTGCTGCCGCAAGGTAAACCGGAAGCTTTGCGTCGTGCAAAAGCTATGTTGTCAAAGATGGACGAACTGGGATTCGGTAACTGTACAAACACTCGTGCTTGTGAGGCTGAATGTCCGAAGAATATTTCTATCAGCAACATCGCCCGCTTGAACCGCGACTTCATCATCGCAAAATTAAAAGACTAGAAATTGCTAGATTTCAATAGCGAGAGCTTAATTTGATTAATGACAGAATCCCCTGCCGGCTAGTCCGACAGGGGATTTCTTTTTATTATCTATGAATTGTCATTAATTACCACTATTATTAAAGAATCATTATGAGTCTTTATTAAGTGTCGCTTATACCCTAACTCTTTATAAAAGGCCTACGCAAAAATATCACTCCGTAAAATATAACCAATAACATCTCCTTTATGTACATTAGCACCTTGCTGTGCACATATCTCCACAACCCTTCCGGTAAATCCGGTCAGAATCTTTTCATATTCTCCCCACGGGGTAGAAAGATAACAAAAGACTTCGTCATGCTGATATTTACGTCCGATGAAAGGAGCAATGGATGGTCCCTCCACGGAAACTTCCCAAAGTACCTGCCCGTTATCAGGAGCAATGACCGGGTCTGCCTTGGCACGCTTCAATTTCTTAATTTCCTCTTCCGAATATCCGTTCTTTACCATTGCCGCATCCTTAGCATGTTGTAACTCTTCCTCGAAACGCTTTTTGGCAACCCCAGATTTATAATCACGATACTGGCGATCGTGCATGGCCAGTTCGAAAAGTTCCTCGTCATCCTCTCCATATTCCCAGCCATTTTCATCCATTTCCTTCCGATATTCATCCAAAGCATCCGGATAATTCAACTGCGGGTCGGTATCGACAAATTCATATCCTTTAGATTTCGCCAACTCTACAATCTCCGGTGCGAGCTTACCCGGAAGACGTCCACTTTTACCCAGAATCATATCCCAAGTGTGGTTATCTATCATTGTCCAGCGATCTTCCCCTTTTACCTGCTGCATAAGATTCATTAATGCAACATTCTTCACATACTGGCTGAAAGGAGTCACCAAAGGAGGATAACCCAGCTTAGGCCATACATATTCCACTTCATCAAAAAGCATCACAAGCAGATCATCCAGACTAAGCTCCGGCTCATTCTTACTCCTTAATATCATATTGATACCGGAATGCACTCCTTTCAAATCTGCCATCATAGACCCCATCATACCACCCGGCAAACCACATTTCAGTAGAAGTGAAGACATGTATTTATTGGTAGGATCCATAAAATAACCCAGAAAATCATCAATGAATTCTTGCGTCATAGCGCGAGCTTTCATATATGCTTTCATATTTATGTCGGGAACCTGGAAGCCTAAATCTTTCAACATAGCCTGCACAGAGATTACGTCCGGATGCACTTTGCCCCAAGACATCGGCTCCATAGCCACATCAATGATGTCCGCACCATTTTCGCAAACCTCAAGAATAGAAGCCATAGACAATCCCGGTCCGCTATGACCATGATATTGAATCAATATATCCGGATGTTTCTCCTTGATAGTCCTGACCAATTCTCCTAACATACCCGGACGACCGATACCCGCCATATCCTTCAAGCATATTTCAGGTGCACCGGCCTCAATCAGTTGATCGGCAATTCGGTCATAATACTCAACAGTGTGTACAGGAGAATAGGTGATACAAAGAGTTGCCTGCGGAATCATACCTGCTTCCAAAGCATATTTAATAGAAGGAATGATATTTCTTGTTTCGTTCAGTCCACAAAAGATGCGTGTGATGTCCACTCCTTGCGCATGCTTGACTTTATACATCAATTTACGAACATCTGCCGGAACCGGATACATGCGCAACGCATTCAATCCGCGATCGAGCATATGCGTTTGAATACCCGCTTCTTTAAAAGGTGCGGTAAAAGCACGGACAGCCTTATTAGGATTTTCACCGTACAACAGATTTACTTGCTCAAAAGCACCGCCATTCGTTTCAACTCTGGCAAAACAGCCCATCTCAATAATCAAAGGAGCAATACGGACAAGCTGATCAACCCGAGGTTGATATTTACCGGAAGATTGCCACATGTCCCGATAAACAAGACTGAATTTAATTTCCTTTTTCATCATAGCCAATAATAAGTGATTTTTTCTTCGGTTAACTTCACATATACAAATATAACGGATTATTTTGACATATAGTCAATAAAACGCCTTAATAAGCTTATCTAAAAAGATGTTTTATATCATAATGACAGAATAAAACAATACTTTACATGTAACTACCCTAAATAACAAATCAAATTGTTTTAGGTTCGCATTTATTCTTTTAAGAAATCCTTTATTAACATATACATAAATAGAAGATGCACAGATCACCGATCATAAATCGATTCTCTGTGCATCACTACTACTCTAAAGCCACTTGTAAGACAAAACCAACTAAATTATGCAGCCGGATCCGGTGCTTCCCCGTTATCTCCCTTACCATCATCGCCGGAATCAGGATTGCCACCATTATTACCACCATTACTACTTCCATCTGTATAATCCGTCTCAATTTCCACACGACAGGTGATACTCATATCTTCCAACGTATCCTTAAAGATTTTTCCCGGATAAAAGATAATCTTTCTTTGGATGATGGACTTCGATGAAATATCCTTCTCATCATCCGCACTCTTGGCACGGATAGTGGGACTGAAGATTTCGAACTCACCCAACTGAACGCTCTTTCCGTCGTCAATATCCTCAGCCATCTTGTCTACCAGACCACTAAAGAAAAAACATATTCTTTATCCTATTGGTGTGAGATTCCCACGATTTTCATTTATATTTGCTTTCCTATTAAGTTTCCCCAAATAGAAGTGTGCAAAGAAGTTATGGAATGTTTGTTTGGAGAAGTAACAAAAAGACCCTACCTTTGTTTGTATTCAAAGTGAACTTTTAAAAGGCATAAATTATGGAAGAATATATAGCACCGCGCAGAAAACGTATCCCATACGGTATGATGAACTTCGCAGTCATCCGCCGCGACGACTGTTATTATGTGGACAAAACCCGGTTTATTCCCATGATAGAAGAGGCAGACAAGTTTTTCTTCTTCATCCGCCCGCGCCGTTTCGGCAAAAGCCTCACAATAAATATGTTGCAGCACTATTATGATATACTTGCCAAGGATAAGTTCGAAGCGCTGTTTGGCGACCTTTACATCGGAAAGTACCCAACCCCTGACCGAAATAGTTATCTGGTGCTGTATCTCAACTTCTCCGGAATAGTCGGTGAACTGCACAATTACCGAAAAGGGCTGGATGCGCATTGTGGCACGACCTTTGAAAACTTCTGCAAAATATATGCCGACTATCTGCCACAAGATACGTTGGAAGAATTGCGGACAAAAGAAGGAGCAGTGGAACAACTGGACTTTCTCTATCAGGCATGTGCACGTGCCGGACAGAGAATTTATCTCTTTATTGACGAATATGACCATTTCACCAATGCCATCCTATCGGACATAGAAAGCCTGCACCGCTATACGGACGAAACACATGGCGAAGGTTATCTGCGCGCCTTCTTCAATAAAATCAAAGCCGGAACCTATTCCAGCATCGAGCGGTGTTTCATCACCGGCGTAAGCCCCGTGACAATGGACGACCTCACAAGCGGTTTCAATATCGGAACCAACTACTCGCTCACACCGGAATTCAACGAGATGATAGGTTTCACGGAAGAAGAAGTGCGCCAAATGCTCACTTACTATTCCACCACCAGTCCGTTCAACCACAGTGTAGACGAACTGATAGAAATAATGAAACCCTGGTATGACAACTACTGCTTTGCGGAAGAATGTTATGGCGAAACCACTATGTATAACTCCAATATGGTGCTATACTTCGTCAAGAATTATATCCAACGGGGCAAAGCCCCCCGGGAGATGGTAGAAGACAATATCCGTATCGACTACGAAAAATTACGTATGCTCATCCGGAAGGACAAAGAGTTTGCCCATGATGCCTCCATCATACAGACATTGGTGAGCGAAGGTTACGTCACCGGAGAACTGAAAAAAGGTTTCCCTGCCGTCAATATCACCAATCCCGACAACTTTGTGAGCCTGCTCTACTATTTCGGTATGCTCACCATTAGCGGCACGTATAAAGGAAGGACCAAACTCACCATTCCTAATCAGGTAGTCCGCGAACAAATATACACTTATCTGCTAAGTACCTACAACGAAGCCGAACTCAATTTCAGCAGTTACGAAAAAAACGAACTTGCCAGCGGTCTTGCCTACGATGGCGACTGGAAAGCCTATTTCGGTTATATTGCCGACTGCCTGAAACGCTACACTTCCCAGCGCGACAAGCAGAAAGGCGAATTTTTTGTCCATGGCTTCACGCTTGCCATGACGGCACAAAACCGTTTCTACCGTCCTATTTCCGAACAGGACACACAGGCAGGCTATGTCGACATTTTCCTCTGTCCGCTACTGGATATCTATTCTGACATGAAGCACAGTTACATTGTGGAACTGAAGTATGCTAAGTATAAAGACCCCGAAAGCCGCGTGGAAGAACTGCGACAGGAAGCTATTGCCCAAGCCAACCGCTATGCTGACACTGATACGGTGAAAAGAGCAGTCGGCACTACACAGCTTCATAAGATTGTGGTTGTGTACAAAGGAATGGATATGCCAGTATGTGAAGAAATTTAAAGCAACTCCAGCAATAAATCCATATAGAATCTCGAACATCATTGGGAATAGAAGCACATTGTGCTCGTTAACAGTGAAAATCCGTAAAAGAATTCAAAAGAGAAACAAATACAATAAAATTATTTGGAAAGGACAAGACAAAGGCTTACATTTGTCATGTGATTTTTTTCATAGTATTAGATTTAAGGTTAACAAAGGTTGGAGCAAGGCGTTGCTCCTTTTTTTATGTCTATATGTGAGATTAGTTCATGTGAGTTAATTCAATAACTGATACATTCCTCCTGCCAATACACGAATCACCCCTTTCATTTCCAGTTCGAAAAGAATAGCAGCCATCTTATTTACGGGAATATCTGCTTCTACCACAAGAGAATTGATTTGCAGATTTCCCAGTTTCTCCAAAATAGCGACTATCTTCTGTTCTTCTTCAGACAATTCGATAAAAAGACTACGTTGCACACTTACCTTTTCTGAAAGAGTCGTCGGCATATTCCAGCCCATAGCCTGCACAAAATCTTCGGCAGATAATAACAGGGATGCTTTATTATCCCTAATCAACCGATTACATCCTTTCGAATATTCATCACTCGTGCGACCGGGGAAAGCGAAACAATCGCGATGATAACCTTCAGCAAGTTCGGCTGTAATCAATGAACCTCCCTTTTCTGCCGACTCAATGACGATGGTAGCATCACACATACCGGCAACAATACGGTTTCGACTGATAAAATTATGGCGATCGGGATTCGTTCCGGACAGAAATTCGGTCAGTAATCCCCCTCTTTCAAGCATATCGACAGCCGTTTTCCGATGGACATGAGGATAAATACGATCCAACCCATGAGCTAAAACACCTACCGTAGACAGTTCATTAGCCAACGCTTCACGATGCGCATGAATATCGATTCCATAAGCAAGGCCGCTGACAACCAGCACATCAGGACAAAGCGTTTTCAAATCCCGCAAGAAGGAGGCACAGATGTGGGTTCCATAATCCGTGGCATTGCGGGTTCCTACCATATTTATTACATGAAGGGAATTTAGATCGGCATTTCCTTTAAAGAAAAGAACAACAGGGGCATCTTCACATTCCCGCAAACGGGAAGGATAAGCTTCATCATAAAAGGACAGACAGGAGATCCGATTCTTCCGGATAAATTCATATTCCTGTTCGGCGCGGGCAATAGCTTGCGGACAATCCAATGCCTCTATCACCCGTTGACTTACTTCAGGAATACGTTCCGGTATTTCTTTGCGCAGGCGGAAAACATCAACGGCATTGCCCATTCCGTCTATCAGACGTTTCGCCCCTATGTGCCCGATACCTGGCACCATTGTCAGAGCAATACTATAAATTTGTTCTTCTTCGGAGCTGTTCATTTCAGGTAGGGGGCAAAAACATTATCGAACAATTCGCTGTCACTTAAACGTCCGTTTACCACACATACCGTTTCAACAGTGGATTTCACTACTACTTTATTATCATTCTTACGGAAGATATCCTGATAAAATACATATTTGATACCTTCCTTTTTCATATATAGTTTCGAGACAAACTCATCTCCGCTTTTCAATGGAGTCTTGAATGCCATACTAATGCGTGCCACTACCGGATCGACTCCTTGCTCATGAAGTGCAGCAAAACTGACACCCACCGAAGTTAAAAATTCATGACGGGTATGTTCCAGATAGTGCTGATAGTTAGCATTATTGACAATACCTTGAAGGTCACATTCGTAATCGCGAACCTTCATTTCCAATTCATAGATATAGTTCATTTAATTTGAGAATTAAGGATTAAGAATTGAGGATTGAGAGATAACGGTCAGCCTCTTTTTTGCTCAATATCGAGCCCTTTGAACTTCTTCAATTCTTCGGTCGATACCAGTTTATACAGCTTGTCACTGGGACGTATCTTATCCGATTTCATGGAGAAATGCTGTCCTTTCTTCACTGTTTGCACAGGTTCCAAGTCAACACGGGCTTCTTCCAAAGTCATAAATAGGGCACCGGTAGTCGGTCCTGTTATGAGAAGCTTATCGCCTACACTTACTTCAGCAGCTTCTACCAGGAATTCGGAAACTCCGATATTAGAGAAGTATTTGATACCCTTACCTACATAAATCTTACGTTCCGTAGCTGCCGAACCATAATTCCTGGTCCATTCGCCCAAACGCTGTCCCAAGTAATATCCATCCCAAAAGCCACGGTTGAATACGGTTTTCAGGCGTTCATCCCAAGCCGCAATCTTTTCGTCGGTGAATGTTCCATCTAAATAAGCCTTGATAGCTTCTTTATAACATTCAACCACCGTACGTACATACTCAGGTCCACGGGCACGACCTTCAATCTTGAATACACGTACACCGGCATCCAACATTTTATTCATAAAATGGATGGTCTTCAAGTCTTTGGGAGACATGATATACTCGTTATCAATATCCAATTCCACATCCGTTTCCTTATCACGAACCGTGTAAGAACGGCGACATACCTGCATACAAGCACCGCGATTGGCAGAATGATTCATCTCATGCAAAGAGAGATAGCATTTACCCGATACTGCCATACAAAGCGCACCGTGGCAGAACATTTCGATACGAAGTTGTTCGCCGCTCGGACCACAGATATGTTCTTCCTGTATCTGACGATAAATCTCGGCTACCTGCTCCAGATTCAACTCACGGGCCAATACTACCACATCTGCGAATTGCGCGTAGAATTTCAATGCCTCCGCATTGGAAATATTCAATTGAGTGGAAAGATGCACCTCCTGCCCTATCTGACGGGCATAATTCATCACTGCCACATCAGCCGCAATCACCGCAGAAATTCCGGCTTCCTTGGCTGCATCGACAATGGTATGCATCAGAGGGATATCTTTATCATAGATAATCGTGTTGACCGTCAGATAACTCTTCATCCCGTGCTCATCACACGTACGGGCTATTTCCCGCAAATCATCAATGGTGAATGTATTAGCCGAACGGGCACGCATATTCAGGTTTTCTATACCGAAATAAATAGAATCGGCACCTGCCTGAATGGCCGCAGCAAGAGATTCGCGCGACCCCACAGGAGCCATTATTTCAAAATCTTTCAAACTAAGACTCATAGAATATATACTTATTTGTATCAGTTAAGCAAATGAATGCGTACAAAGGTAGGCTTTTTTCCGTATTTTTGCAGCGAAAACAAGAAGTTACTTCAATCATAAACAATAAATAGCAGGCTCGTAAATGAAAATAGCCCATATAGATTTAGGAAAAAGCCCTATCTTACTTGCCCCGATGGAGGATGTAACCGATCCGGCTTTCCGCCTGATGTGCAAGAAATTCGGAGCAGACATGGTGTATACCGAGTTTGTATCGAGTGACGCACTGATACGTGCTGTCAGCAAGACTGCACAGAAACTAAGTATCAGCGATGCAGAACGTCCTGTCGCCATCCAGATATACGGAAAGGATACGGAGACAATGGTGGAAGCTGCCAAGATTGTAGAACAGGCACAACCTGACATTCTGGATATTAACTTCGGCTGCCCGGTGAAAAGAGTAGCTGGAAAAGGAGCTGGAGCAGGTATGCTACAAAATATCCCCAAGATGCTGGAAATCACCCGTGCTGTAGTGGATGCGGTGAAAATACCCGTAACAGTGAAGACTCGTTTGGGATGGGATGCAAACAATAAAGTAATTGTAGAATTAGCGGAACAATTGCAAGATTGTGGCATAGCCGCATTGACTATACATGGTCGTACCCGCGCGCAGATGTATACCGGAGAGGCAGACTGGACACTGATAGGCGAAGTGAAGAATAATCCGAGAATGCATATTCCCATTATCGGTAATGGAGACGTGACCAGTCCTCAACGCTGTAAGGAGTGTTTTGACCGTTATGGAGTAGATGCTGTAATGATCGGTCGCGCCAGCTTCGGTCGTCCATGGATATTCAAGGAAGTAAAACACTATTTAGAGACAGGTGAAGAATTACCTCCACTTAGTTTTGAATGGTGTATGGAAGTACTTCGTCAGGAAGTGGTAGACAGCGTCAATCTGCTTGATGAGCGTAGAGGCATTTTGCACGTACGCCGTCATCTGGCCGCAAGTCCTCTATTCAAGGGAATCCCTAACTTCCGCAACACACGTATTGCGATGTTAAGGGCAGAAACAAAAGAAGAACTTTTCCGGATATTTGATGAAATCACTTCCCAACGCAAAGAAAATCCGGAAACTTAAATCAACACCTATTATACCTATTCTTCAGGAGCTTGTACTTGTTCCTGAAGAATAACCTGGTGTAATCAAATAACATGATGTAATTAAAAGTCAAGGTCTTTGGTTTCTATTTAAACATCGGCTGCGCAAACCACTTTTTAAACATCCAAGTTACGACCACATACAACAGGAATGCAGAGAAGAAACCAACAACGGCATCAATCACATAATGCGCCTGAATATATACGGTAGCCCCACAGAGCAACATATAGAAAGGTATAAGACAAGCAAACAGCTTCTTGCTGCCGCGCCAAGCCATAATCATCAGAATAGTAGAAATGCCTACATGCGAACTGGGAAATGCCGCCGTAGGACGTTCACCCACTTGCTGCGAGCTTTCCACCAGACTATAAAAGAATCCGTGCTGATAGCCCGGCCCGGGAAGTAACTCCTGATTATAATTGAAATAATCACCGATAGCAGGAAAAATACCTTTAGATACATTATCAATACCAATGGCAGGAAAATAAAATTGAGGGCCTGCAACAGGAACGAATATATAAATCAGATAGTAAATAAAGAAAGAAGTGACAAGCACAAAAGACATCTTTTCGAACCACTCAAACTTATAAATGAAATAGAATAGAGTCACAATCAGCATCATCGGATAATAAAAGAAATATCCCATATTGAATGCCTCGCTGACTATAAGATGTGGAAACGTATGGCAGAACCAAATAGCAGGCTGCCCATTGAAAATAAACTGCTCGGCAGTTGCAAATACATGATCTAAATTCGGGAAGAAACGATTGAATTCGAAAGTATCCGGATACCAGTAAGACAGCAGGCTCATCTGAATGACAATACGCACAAACGCCGAAAATTTACAGGGAGCAAGACGATAAAGATACATCAATAAAAAAGTCATAGCCGCGATCATCGCCCTATCCAGCAACATGTGCCATGGATGATCCATCCGCTGAAACAGGAACAGAATCAATATGGAAGTCAACAGATTATAAATCAATGTAATCTTTTCCACAGCAAACAACCCTTTCCGGGTTTCTACGCGCTTAAATAAGTCTAAAGCCATCCTTCATTTTTATACCAGGCAATGGTTTCCCGAACTCCCTTTTCCAAATCATACTCGGGCACATACCCCAGTTCATCCATTACCGGGGTTATATCGCATTGCCAGTTGCGTTGTTTCATTATCTTATATTTATCCGAATTCAGAGTACTGCTCCTCCCGGAACGTGTAGCAATGAATTCAGCGAACAAAGATATAACTTTTAGCACAATTAATGGACATTTCAAGTGAAGAACAAACGGATTACCCAATTCTTTTTGTATCAAATCCGAAAAGGCACGGCTTTTATAAACTTTCCCATCTGTCAAGAAATACGCCTTACGAACCACTTTTTTCTCTATTCCCAGGAAAATAGCCTGCACAATATCTTTCACATACACAAAGGTCAAGTCCTGACGACGGAAACCGACCGAGAAATCAACATGTTTCTGAATAGATTTCGCCATCAGATAGTAATCGGCTTCACGAGGTCCATAGACCCCTGTAGGACGATAAATGACATAAGGGAAGCCGGGCATACTCTGAATATACAACTCCGCTTTCAGTTTGCTCAATCCATAAGCAGTATTGGGCATCGGAGAGTCGTCCGCTTTTATCGGAGTATAGTCTTTCTCACGTACAGGTCCGAACACACTCAATGTACTGATATAGATAAACTGTTTCGGAACCATATCCAGCTCCTTCAACGTATCGATAAAATATTTGGTCTGAAGATAATTCACATAGTCAAAAGAGTTCTTGTCGGGGCATTTTGTAACACCGGCACAATGAATGATATAATCAAATTTGTTGTAAGTGCCTTTATGACCGGAGAGTTGGGCACGAAGTTCATCAGGGTGCGCAAAATCCAGTTCCAGAAAGTGGATTTCCCGGTTTTTCAAATACTGCTTGCTACTCGTAGGACGAATCCCGGCCCACACACCAAACTTTCGCTTCAACGCTTCCTCCACGATGAAACTGCCGATAAAACCACTCGCGCCTGTAATTAAAATACTTTCCATTATTACTTTTCAGATCCTACATGAATATTAATTGAAAGAATATGATGCCACAAAGATACGATAAATATAAAATAAAAATCTTCCAAAGCAATATATCTCTATCAAATTAAATACTTTACAGAAAAGCAAATCAAAAAATAAACAGACCTTGACAACAAACTAACCAAAAATTTGTTTACTTTGTATCCTATCAATGATTGAACTACTAATAAATTCCATATAATATGGCAAAAAAGAAAGAAAAGAAAGAGAAAAAGGCCGGCAAAAGAATGAGTAAGAAAGAGCTGGCAGCATTATTAATAGACTTTTTCCATGCCAAATCCAGCGAGACCTTGAGTATGAAATATATATTTTCGGAATTGCGTCTCACTACCCATCCGCAAAAAATGTTATGCGTCGATATATTACATGACCTTTTAGCTGACGATTATATTTCTGAAATAGAAAAAGGAAAATTCCGTCTCACCAATCATGGGACAGAGATGGTAGGCACTTTCCAACGGAAAAGCAATGGCAAGAATTCCTTTATTCCTGAAGGAGGAGGCGAGCCGATATTTGTAGCCGAACGCAATTCGGCACATGCCATGAACAATGACAAAGTAAAGATCACCTTCTATGCCAAACGGAAAAACAGAGAGGCAGAAGGAGAAGTGATAGAAATACTGGAGCGTGCAAACGATACTTTCGTCGGCACACTGGAAGTGGCCAAGTCATACGCATTCCTGGTGACAGAGAACCGTACATTAGCCAATGATATTTTCATCCCGAAAGATAAGCTGAAAGGCGGAAAGACCGGAGATAAAGCCATTGTGAAAGTAACCGAATGGCCGGACAAGGCAAAGAATCCTATCGGACAAGTAATAGATATATTAGGTCAGGCCGGCGACAACAACACAGAGATGCACGCCATTCTTGCGGAGTTCGGTCTGCCGTATGTATATCCGAAAGCAGTAGAGAAAGCTGCGGACAAGATTCCTGCCGAGATTTCAGCAGAAGAGATTGCCAAACGCGAAGATTTCCGTAAGGTAACAACTTTCACCATCGACCCGAAAGACGCCAAAGATTTTGACGACGCACTTTCCATCCGCAAGCTAAAGGACGGATTGTGGGAAGTAGGCGTACACATTGCCGACGTGACACATTACGTAAAAGAAGGCAGCATCATCGACAAGGAAGCAGAAAAGCGGGCAACTTCCGTTTATTTGGTAGACCGTACCATCCCGATGCTTCCCGAACGGCTGTGTAACTTCATTTGTTCACTCCGCCCGAACGAAGAGAAACTAGCTTTCTCCGTTATCTTCGATATTACGGAAAAAGGAGAAGTCAGAGACTCACGCATCGTACATACGGTTATCAACTCCGACCGTCGCTTCACCTACGAAGAGGCGCAACAAATCATAGAAACAAAAGAAGGAGACTTCAAAGAAGAAGTACTCACATTAGATACGATTGCCAAAGCACTGCGCGAAAAACGCTTCTCTGCAGGAGCCATTAACTTCGACCGCTACGAAGTGAAGTTCGAAATTGACGAAAAAGGAAAACCAATCAGCGTCTACTTCAAGGAGTCAAAAGATGCCAATAAACTAGTGGAAGAATTCATGTTGCTCGCTAACAAGACCGTAGCAGAAAAGATAGGACGTGTGCCGAAGAACAAGAAAGCCAAAGTGCTTCCTTACCGTATCCACGACCTGCCCGATCCGGAGAAGTTGGAGAACTTGTCACAGTTCATCGCACGCTTCGGCTACAAAGTGCGTACAAGCGGAACGAAGACTGATATTTCAAAATCCATCAATCATTTATTGGACGACATACACGGAAAGAAAGAAGAGAACCTGATAGAAACCGTATCCATCCGTGCCATGCAGAAAGCACGTTACTCAACCCATAACATCGGCCACTACGGACTAGCATTCGAATATTACACTCACTTTACTTCTCCCATCCGCCGTTTTCCGGACATGATGGTACACCGTTTGGTGACGAAGTATATGGACGGAGGACGCAGCGTATCCGAAGCTAAGTACGAAGACCTCTGCAACCACAGCTCGAACATGGAACAAATTGCAGCCAATGCCGAACGTGCTTCCATCAAATATAAACAGGTGGAATTTATGAGCGAACGTCTGGGGCAGATTTACGACGGTGTAATCTCCGGCGTAACCGAGTGGGGACTTTATGTAGAACTGAACGAGAACAAATGTGAAGGTCTGGTGCCTGTCCGCGACTTGGATGACGACTACTACGAATTCGACGAGAAGAACTATTGTCTTCGCGGACGCCGCAAAAACAAAACATACAGTTTGGGAGACGCTATTACTGTTCGGATAGCTCGTGCCAATCTGGAAAAGAAACAATTGGATTTTGAATTGATAGAAAAGTAAATTCACCAAACAGCCATTATGAAAACTGTCATTATTGAAGATAAACAACGAATCGAGTCCATTATTCTCCATTGCGATGCCTGTTTTGTAGGCATTACTGATTTGGAAGGTAATCCCTACGTAATCCCGATGAACTTCGGCTATGAGAATGGCACCCTATACCTTCATTCGGGTCCTGAAGGCAGCAAGTTGGAGATGTTGGAACATAATAATAATGTATGCATCACTTTCAGCGTCGGTCATAAACTCGTATATCAGCATGAGAAAGTAGCCTGCAGTTACAGCATGCGTTCCGAAAGCGCCATATGCCGTGGAAAAGTGACATTCATAGAAGATATGGACGAAAAACGCCGTGCACTGGATATTATCATGCGTCATTACACGGATAGTGAGTTCAGCTATTCCGATCCTGCGGTACGTAATGTCAAAGTATGGCAAGTACGTATCGATCAGATGACGGGAAAAGTCTTCGGTCTGCGAGCCAACGAAAAGCCATGAAGCGGTTTTCCGGTTTTCGACAATACGGCTTTACATAGGAACATTTACTGAATATTCCTTCTAATTTCACACCCTATCCTGTTGGGATTTTCTAAAGAAACTTTATCTTTGTGATGTCAACAATTAAAAGAATATGGTTCGTTTTAATCTTGTTATCACCTTACTACTAATGATAAGCATGGCTGTCAAAGCCGAACTGACCAACCGGATGTTCGATGTCAGGCATGTAGGCTATGCAGAAGGCCTTAGTAGCCAACGTGTTTTCTCGATTGTCGAAGATGGAGACGGCGCTATGTGGATTGCTACAAAAACCGGAATAGACAGATACAACGGTCATACGGTAAAGAACTATGATTTGCCGGGCAGTTTCTATTATGGCGATCTTGCCGGACGCAGACTTTACTTATTGTACGACGCACAACAAGGACTGTTTGCCTACGACCATACCGGACGAATTTACCAATACTCCCCCATCCAGGATCATTTTGAACTAGTCCTCCACCTGGGACAATTGATTCAGGAAGAAGTCATCTTGAACAAACTCTGTCTGGATAGTGACGGAACCTGGTGGATGGGAGCGGATAAAGGACTATACAAGCAAGAAGCGGACCATCGTATAGTTGCCGTACTGAAAGGACAATATGTCAACGACATCGCATTGGCCGGCGAGTCGCTTTATGTGGGTACTTCTAACGGAGTCTGGCAACTGTCACACGCCCTGCCGGATAAGAAACGCCAACTGCTGGAGGGGTGGAATATACAAACATTGTTCTGCGACAAACCGAAGAAAGAACTCTGGATAGGCACATTTGGCAGCGGTTTGTCGGTGATGAACCTCGACACTTCCAAAGTGCTTGCGTTGGAGGGACAAGGGAGCACGTTCCTTCATCCGATACGGGCAATTACAGACTATGATGTACATACCATACTCATAGGCGTGGACGGTGGCGGTGTGTATGCGATAGACAAGGATACCAAGCAAGCCCGTTTACTGATGAATACCAAAGATGACACAGATACTTACCTGCGCGGAAACGGTGTATACGCCGTAACCAGAGACGATCAGGGCAACATCTGGATAGGCAGCTATACGGGAGGCGTATCCGTGGCTATCCTGCTGAAACATCCCATTTCGATATTCACACACGAAAAAGGAAATACCCATTCTCTCATCAGCAACAATGTAAATGATATTGAAGAAAACCCGGATGGCAGCCAATGGTTTGCTACCGATGATGGAATCAGCATCCGGAACACCCTGTCAGGCACCTGGAAACACGTGCTGAAAGAAATCGTAACCATTTCTCTCTGCACATCCGAGAATGGGAACGTATGGGTAGGAACGTACGGAGACGGAGTGTATCTATTGGATAACAACGGACGCGTGTTACGCCATCTCACCAAGCAACAAGGACAATTGACCACCAATTATATTTTCTCCGTCAGACAAGACATGGAGGGAGACTTATGGATAGGAGGTCTGGACGGATGCCTGATCATGTTTGAAAAAGAAAAAGGCAGCAGACGGTCTTTCGACGTGAATTGGGTACAGTCTATTGAGCCTATCGACCGAAACCGGATAGCGGTGGCTACCGTCAACGGCTTCTTTCTGGTGGACAAACATACAGGGAATATACAGCACTATGCCAATTCCCAGGAATTTCACAATCAGAATGTCAGTGCTTATATCATCTCTATGCTGTTCAATGACGACGGAACCGTGTGGCTGGGAACCGAAGGGGGAGGATTGAACCTATATGACATGAAAAACCGGACGGTAAAGACTTTCACTGTTCAAGAAGGATTGCCGTCCAACGATATATATAGTTTGCAGCGAGACGACAAGAAACGCTTGTGGGTCAGCACCGGAAAAGGAATTGCCTTGATAGACAGCCTGCACGTGTCGAACCTCAACTATGCAGGCAACATAGACAAGGAATATAACAAATCCTCATTTGCCCGGTTGATGAACGGCGAGTTTGTGTATGGTAGCACGGATGGCGCTGTCTTTATCATGCCACTCGACATTTCAACCGTAGACTACTGGACGCTCTTGCGTTTCACGGGGCTGACGGTTGATTATCAAAACGCCAAGGAAGAAGAATCGTTGAAACCTGCCATCCATGATATGCTTGCCGACCGTGCGGTGCAGCTCGGCTATAAACACAACTCGTTTACCGTTTCTTTTGAATCTATCAACTATCGTTTCCAGCGCGACATTGTCTATCAGCATATTTTAGAGGGGTATGACAATGACTGGAGCCAACCATCTGCCGAGGGGAAGGCATCCTACACCAAGGTATCACCGGGCACTTATCTTTTTAAGGTGCGCAGCCTGCGGCGCAGCGACGGAAAAACTATCGCCGAAAGCACCTTAGAAGTGAAAGTGAACCAGCCATGGTGGAACTCGTGGTGGGCTTGGACTGTTTACCTATTTATAATAGGCTTCGTTTTCTATTTCATCCTGCGCTATAAGAGCAATCAGCTCCAAAAGAGATATGACGAAGACAAAATACGTTTCTTTATCGACACGGCACACGACATTCGCACGCCGGTGACGCTTATCATGGCACCTCTGGAGGATTTGAACCGGGAACAGGATCTCTCAGACAAAGCCCGTTATTACCTGAATCTGGCCCATGAAAGTACCCGGAAACTCCATTCGCTCATCACACAGTTGCTCGAATTTGAGAAAGTAGACGCCCACAAACCATCTTCTTCATCGGTTCCGCTTTGTCTGAATGAAGTTTTGCTGAAAGAAGTCTCCGTCTTCCGGTCCTTTTGCGAGAAGAAGCAGTTGACACTGAATCTGACCCAACCCGACGAATCTGTTTTCGTTGCGGCAGACAAACACCTGATAGAGATGTTGCTTGACAATCTTCTCTCCAATGCCTGCAAATACACCATGCCTCAGGGAGAAATCAGTCTGGATTTGAAAACCACGAAGCGCAAAGCCGTCCTTTCGTTGAAGGATAACGGAATAGGCATACCGAAGAAAGCGAAAAAGCATATCTTCTCCGATATTTACAGAGCCGAGAATGCCCGGCAGTCACAAGAAGAAGGAACCGGATTCGGACTGTTGCAGGTGCAGCGCATTGTAAAAATGCTGCATGGTAAAATCACGTTCTGTTCCGAGGAGGGCAAAGGAACTACTTTCACCGTCACATTGCCGCGAACTACCACCATAGCCGAACCCATGTCGCATGAGCCATCCCTCGAACACCTTGCCGACACATCGGATAATAACAGCCCCGAGACGGATAAAATAAAAGATCCGGACGACCGGAATACATTGCTCATTGTAGAAGACCACGAAACTCTCCGTCACTACCTCCGTCAGACCTTTGAACACCTCTATCGGGTGATTGATGTTGCCGACGGACACGAAGCTATCGCCTGTCTTGCCAATGAATATCCGGACATCATCCTCTCCGACGTCATGATGCCCGGCATACGGGGTGACGAACTTTGCAGAATGGTCAAGGAAAATCCTGACACATCGGGTATTCCCGTCGTTCTGCTGACGGCAAAGGCTAACCACGAAGCAATAGTGGAAGGATTGAAGAAAGGCGCGGACGATTATATCCCCAAACCATTCAGCACAGAGATACTGAAACTGAAAGTACAAGGATTGATTGACAACCGAAACAGGCAACGACAGTTTTTCATGCGGCAAGCCATCGCTCAAGTAGAAGCGGGCGGCAAACGCGACGACAATGAAAACAATGAAAGTGTCGACAACAAGAACGTAACGACAGCAAGCGAAACAATGACCGAAGGCGACCGCCGGTTTATCATGAAAGCTACCCGGTTTGTTCTTGAACATTTGGATGAACCCGATTTCAACATCAATCTCTTGTGCCATGAAATGGCAATGAGCCGGACACTGTTCTACAGTCGCCTTAAGTCACTGACGGGAAAAGGACCGCAAGAGTTTATCCGTATCATCCGGTTACAGAAAGCTGCCGAACTGCTGAAAGAAGGTAAAAGCGTAACCGATGTCGCCGCCGAAACCGGATTCGTCAACACAAAGTATTTCAGTTCATTGTTCAAGAAACAATTCGGGATGCAGCCGAGTAAATATAGTGGTAAGTAGACAAGCATTAATGTTCGGTTTTTGAATTAAAACTAGCTCGTTTCTACACGTTTATGAATATATTTTATTCATTACCCCAATATGAAGAATCAGCCTTCTTATTACTGATAAACCACCGTCTTATCGTATCCTTCATTTCTATTTATTAATCGCCGACTGGGGTTGTCCATCTGGCTGACTCTAGTCGGCTGCTTGGACAACTCCAGTCGACCAGGTGGACAACTCCAGTCGGCTTCTCAGATACAAGCCGTTCAATTGACCAAGATTGACAATGCCGATGCGAAGGTTACAGGTTGTGAAAGTACATGCAAACTGTGGGGATTACCTCATTCTTTATAACAACAATCTTCGATAAAAAATGGGTAAGACAACGTCCGTTCGATAAAAATCAGCGGATTTGTCAGCAATCAAACCTAATATGTCAGCAATCTGACCATCGCATCAGCCGGATATTAACATCTTTGCACCAAGCTTTACAAGTATAAAGCACAATCTTACGTTTAATCTTTAAAATGCTAAAACGATGAAAAAAGTAGCACTAGTCCTATTTTTATCCGTTTGCTTCGCGCAACAATCCTGTTCGTCGGACTCTATTGGAACGGAACCGGAAGAAAATCCACAAGACATTCTTTTTTTTAAAGACGATTTCAACTTTTTCGACGAAAAAGTATGGACAAAAGAAACTCATGAACCCGGCTGGACCAATCAGGAGCTGCAAGCATACGATGCCGCCCATGTATCGGTTGGAAAGGACGGGAACAAATCGGTTCTGATTCTTACCGCCGAACGCAAAGGAAATAAAATCTATTCAGGCAGGGTCAATTCAAAAGGAAAAAAGAGTTTCAAGTATCGCAAGATAAAGGCAAGCATCAAGCTTCCCCAAACCAACGGCGGGCTGTGGCCTGCGTTCTGGCTGATGGGAGACAACGACAAAGAATGGCCGGCATGCGGAGAAATAGACATTATGGAAATGGGAGAACAGAGCGGAATGGCTGCGGGCGATTCGGAAAAACAAGTGAACACCGCCATTCACTATGGTCCCAGCGTAGCGGCTCACGAACAGCAATACTACAAAGCCAATGTTGCCAACAGCCTGCAAGACGGCAATTATCACACCTACTCTCTGGATTGGGATGAAAACAGCCTGACAATATCCGTCGACAACGTCAAGTTTCATACGTTCGACATTAGCTCGAACACATACTTTCATGACAACTTCTACATCTTGTTCAACCTCGCTGTGGGAGGTGCGTTTACAGGGATTACCGACATTAATAAACTGACGGGCCTGAAAGACGGTGAGAAAGTGAAGATGTACATCGACTGGGTGAAAATATTATAGGAATCTTAAATATACATGCTATGAATATGGAAAAATGTAAGTATCTACTGTTTTGCGGAACACTCGCCCTTTGGATGGCGGGAGGTTTCCAGCAAGTGTATGCAGCAACGGAACCAAGTTCCCAGGCTATTCAACAACAAAGTAACAAGGTAACCGGAAAAGTGAGCGATGCCACAGGGCCCATCATTGGGGCTTCCGTAGTGGAGAAAGGAACTGCCAACGGAACGATTACCGATCTGGATGGAAATTTCAGTTTGAATGTAAAAGCGGGAGCTACGCTCGTTGTCAGCTATGTGGGTTATAAATCCGAAGAGGTAAAAGCGGAAAGAGGTCCTTTGAACATCACCTTGAAGGAGGATGCCAAAGCATTGGATGAAGTCGTAGTTACCGCCCTTGGCATCAAGAGAGAGCGCAAAGCGTTGGGCTACGGCATTGACGAAGTGAAAGGCGAAGCCTTGACCAAAGCCAAAGAAACGAATGTTATCAACTCCATGGCAGGACGTGTGCCAGGCTTGGTAGTCAGCCAGACTGCCGGTGGTCCTTCCGGTTCTACGCGCGTTATTCTGCGAGGCAGTACCGAAATGACCGGCAATAACCAGCCTCTTTATGTAGTGGACGGTGTACCTCTGGACAATACCAACTTCGGCAGTGCCGGTACAAACGGTGGCTTCGACTTGGGCGACGGTATTTCGAGCATCAATGCCGATGACGTAGAAAACATGTCGGTATTGAAAGGCCCTGCGGCGTCCGCACTTTATGGTAGCCGTGCCAGCCACGGTGTTATCTTGATTACAACCAAGCGCGCCAACAAGGATAAAATCAGCGTGGAATATAACGGAACGCTGACTTTCGACACCCAACTTGCCAAATGGAACGATGTGCAACAAATATATGGTATGGGAAGCAACGGCACTTATAGCTATGATGCCATATCCAACACAAACAAAAGTTGGGGCCCCAAAGCAGACGGTTCAAACATGCTGAAGTATTTCGACGGCGTGGAACGCCCTTTCCTCATTGTCCCCGACAATACGTCCAACTTCTTCCGCACGGGTATCACCGCCACCAACTCCGCCATTGTAGGTGTGAACAGCGGAAAAACCGGAATTCGCTTTACCTATACGGATATGCGCAATAAAGACATTGTTCCCCAAACGCACATGAGCCGTGACATTTTCAACCTGCGTGCCAATACGTCTGCGGGCAAGGTAGACTTGGATTTCAGCGTCAACTATACACGGGAAGACGTGAAGAACCGTCCGGCACTGGGCGACAGCAAGTCTAATATCGGTAAAAACCTGATGACCCTCGCCACCACCTACGATCAGGAATGGCTGAGAACCTATCAGACTGCCGACGGCGAATATTCCAACTGGAACGGCATGGATCCCTACAACGTGAATCCGTACTGGGATATCTATAAGAACTTCAATAAATCCAAGAAAGATTTGTTCCGCATGAACGGCAAGGCCGTATGGAACATCGACCCACATCTGAAACTTCAGGCAACGTTGGGCGCCGAACTCAACTGGTTCACGTTCGATGATTACAAAGCGCCTACCACTCCCGGATTCGAAGCCGGAAGACTTCAAAACAGTGCTTTCCGCAACCGCATGTACAACTTTGAAGTGTTGGCTCTCTACAACAACCATTGGGGTGATTTCGATTTCAACGCTACATTAGGCGGCAATGTATATAAGGTGAACAACCAGACTACCGTTACCACCGCTCAAGACATGAAGATACGCGATGTCCCTTCACTGACGAGCTTCAACGAAATCAGTGTAGTGCCCGGCAGTTACCGCAAACAGATTAATTCGGTTTACGGAGCAGTGAACGTGGGATGGAGACACATGCTTTACCTCGATGCCACGTTGCGTGGCGACCAATCGTCTACCCTTCCCATTGGCAACAACATGTATATGTATCCTTCTTTCTCCGGTAGCTTTGTATTCTCCGAGCTGACAAAACTGGGCGACCTCCTGCCTTACGGAAAGGTGCGTATGTCATGGGCGCAAGTAGGTAGCGATACCGATCCTTATCAATTGGGACTCGTCTATACGAAATCCAAATATGCGTATCCCGGATATACCATCGGATATATCGATAACGGAACCATCCCCAACAAAGACTTGAAACCAACCAAAACAAACTCCATGGAAATGGGATTGGAATTGAAATTCCTGAAGAACCGTATCGGACTGGATTTCACCTACTATTCTCAAATCAGTAAAAACCAGATTATGGGAATGGCAAGTTCCTGGACAACCGGTTATAACTATCGCCTGATTAATGCCGGCAAGATAGAAAACAAAGGTATTGAGATTGCCCTCAGCACACGACCGATTCAAACACGCGATTTCTCCTGGGACATTAATCTGAACTTCTCCAAGAACAGCAACAAGGTAAAAGAACTGGATGGCAAATCGGATATGTTTGAACTGGAAAAGGCGTCCTGGCTCGACGTTCAGATAGCCGCTAAGGTAGGTGAGAACTTTGGTTCTATTGTAGGCCCGGACTTCCAACGGAACGAAAGGGGAGATATTCTGATTGACCCGCAAACCGGTCTGCCGCAATATGACAAGAGCAACCACGTACTGGGTAATGCCTCTTGGGACTGGACAGGTGGATTACTCACCAACTTTACCTACAAAAATCTTTCGCTGGTAGCGGTATTCGATGTGAAAGTAGGCGCCGACCTCTATTCCATGTCTGCCCGTGCTGCTTACGAATCAGGTAAAAGTCCGGAAACATTGGCAGGCCGCGACGCCTGGTATCGCTCGGAAGAAGAAAGATTGGCAGCCGGCATTGCAAAAGGATCCGACAACTGGAAGCCGACAGGCGGATTCGTGGCTCCGGGTGTCATCGACAACGGTGACGGAACGTATCGCCCCAACGACATCTACATCAATCCGGAAGACTACTGGATGAGCGTTTGCCGTAATGCGCCTTCTATGTTTATTTACGACAACTCATACGTGAAATGCCGTGAACTGACGTTGAGTTACAATGTGCCCAAATCCTGGCTGAAGAATGTAGTAAGCGGACTGACCGTTTCGTTCGTTGCCCGCAATCCGTTCATCGTATGGAAAAATATCCCGAATATCGACCCGGATTCAAACTACAACAATACCACCGGTATGGGACTTGAATACGGTTCGTTGCCTTCACGCAGAAGCTATGGTTTTAATGTAAATGTGAAATTCTAAAAAGATATACCATGAGACAATCTAAATACATCACAATCATCACGATGGCATGTGCCCTGTTTTTCGCTTCTTGCAGCGATGAATACATGGAAAACATGAATACCGACCCTTCCAAGGCCGCTACCATCGACCCGAATGCGCAGCTCACCACTGCCCAACTGCAAACGTACGGAGACCTTAGTATGATGGAAATCTACCGTAACTACCATTATGCATTCACCCAACAACTGATGGGATGCTGGAACACCACCAACTACGGCGGTCGCCATACGCTAGACAATAATGAAATGAGCCGTATCTGGACATCGTTCTACACTCAATCCCTGAAGAATATCATTGATGCTCAATATCGCACAGCCGAAGATGCAGAGAAAGTGAACATCAACTCTGTGCTCCGCATTTATCGGGTTTATCTTATGTCTATCATCACCGACACTTACGGAGACGCTCCTTTCAGTGAAGCCGGCCTGGGATTCCTCGAAGGAAAGTTCAATCCGAAGTATGACAAACAGGAAGATATTTACAACGCTTTCTTTCTGGAGCTGGAAGATGCCGTCAATAAAATCGATCCGACCAAAGATAAAGTGACAGGTGACCTCATCTATGCCGGTGACGTAACTAAATGGCAACAACTGGCAAACTCGCTTCGCCTTCGTTTTGCCATGCGAATCTCCAATGTCAATCCAACAAAGGCGCAAACGGAATTTGAAAATGCTTTGGCTGCCAATGGGGGTGTAATAACGGACGCCTCAAGCGATGCGCTCATCAAATACATGACAATCGCATTTAGTTTCGGACAAGAAGCTTACTCTGATTATCGCGGAAATTCATTGTCACAGTTATTGTTCGGCAACGACCCCGCCAATAATCCAAGTTACCTCTGCTCCACTTTCTTTAATCAGTTATACAATTCCGGTGATCCCCGTACATTCAAAATTTCCCGTTGTTATTATGACGGCTTGATGAGTGCCACCAGTCCCGACAATCGTGTCGACATCACCCAGGAGATGATTGAAAAAGGGATTGATTTCAGTCCGCGCGACCCGGGTGCCTACTCGTGGGAGCCATGGCCTACAGGATACGACAGCGATATTTGTAAGGAATTAGCCGTTAACAACCCTTCTGTTACAGCAACCATGGCTCGTGAGGTGGAACCCAAACTTGCCAATAATTTCCTAAAAAGCGACAATCCGGGCGTAGTGATGACCTCTGCAGAAGTGAAATTCCTGATGGCGGAAGCTACCGTGAAAAAATGGAATGTCGGCAGTGTGTCAGCAGAAGATCTTTACAAGCAAGGAGTGCGTGCGGCTATGGATTTCCTGACAGACAACTACGGTTGCACGGCTACTACTGATGCAGAGTTTGATACATTCATTCAAGATAAAGGGGCGTTCGGACATACGGACAATCAGAAACTTGAAGCTATCAATACACAGGCCTGGATTCTTCACTTCACCAATCCTGCCGAATGTTGGGCAAACGTGCGTCGTTCCGGTTATCCGAAGTTGAAATCACCGGCAGAATATGGGTTCGGACAATACCTCACCGGTGGAACGGAAATTCCGGTACGTCTCTGCTACCCTGTATTGGAATCTTCCTATAATAAGAAAAGCTACCATGAAGCCATTGAACGCATGGGAGGAACAGATAATTGGCACAGCCTTCTGTGGTGGGATACTGAAAACTAACTATTAAACAATCATCCATTATGAAAAAGATATATATTGCACTATTTGCCCTACTCGCTGTAGGCTCCACATTTACTGCATGCACCGAGGAAGAGCCGTTCGCTACGGTGACGGAAAATGATGATCCGCATATCCTTGCCCCAGTGTTCCCCGACAGGACGAACGGCCAATTGGCTACATTCGCCAACATCAGCCGGGATGCGAACTTATCCATAGCGCTGACCGTGACTCCGAAAGATTACACCACAGTAACCTGGTTCATTGATGGGCAGGAAGTAGAATCGGGTACCGACTCCGACAAGGAAATCAACCGTAGTCTGAAAGCCGGTACGTATAATTTGAAAATAGAAGTGGAAACTGTGAAAGGGAAGAAGACTTCCCGTGAAGGATTAGTGGTGGTCAACCCATTGGCTGATGACCCTCAATCTAAAGAAGTAGCCTTTGAGAGAATGGTATCTCCCGGCAAGACTGCCCGTTTATATGGCAGTAATCTACAGAAGGTAACGGCCATCCTCTTGGGAGGAAGCACGATTACCGCTCCCACTTATGTTGAATCGGCAGACGGGGACTATCTGGAATACACCGTCCCGACAGGCGTAAACGAAGGCAATTACCGCATCGTTTTGCAAGATGCTGACGGCAATGAATATGGAGCCGACATGGTGAAAGTAACCAATGCTTCCCTTATCATTGCGGGAGCTAACCGGGCTACTGCCAACGTAGATTGGACCATTTCCGGCATCAATCTCGAAAACATCGCTTCTCTAACCATCGACGGGCAGACGGTATCTCAATTCAGCAACCAATCCTCTACAGAAGTTACGCTGACTTGTCCGAATTTGTCTGATGGAAGCTATACGCTGACAGGCAAAACCCGTAGCGGAGAGGCGGTACAGTTCTTAAACGACAATGTTACGACTACCGAACAGACTGTGACCGTATCTACCGAAATAACGCTTTGGTCAGGACACCATTACGTTTCGTGGGATAAGCCGGACGGTGACCCCAACAAGAGTTTCGGTTTGATTCCAATGGATGTGTTTGCCGATATCACAGCCGGGTCGATATTGAAAGTAGTCTACTCCATAGAACCAACCGCCGAATATCATCAGATGAAACTTGCCACAGGCTGGTGGACTGACCTGACAGATAAGATAGAATTTACGGAAAACGGTGAATACACACTAATACTGACACAAGACATCTTGAATAAGATTCAAAATGAAGCCGGATTCTTATGTGTAGGACATGGCTATTATGTAGACCTGGTAACCATAAAGTAATGAATACCAGATTGAATAAATAATACTACTTAAAAACAAATCATAATGAAACTCAGAAATATTATATTAATGACCGCATCTGTCGCAATGACTGCCTGTTCCAAACAGGCAGTTCCCACTGCCATTCCTGAAGACGCAAGAATAGAACAACAAGTGGAAGAGCTTCTATCAAAGATGGACCTCGATGCCAAGATTGGGCAGATGACCGAGCTTGCCATTGATGTATTAGGAGAGACGATAAATGGTGAATTCCAATTGGACGAGGCAAAACTCCACAAAGCGATTGCTGAATACAAGGTAGGTTCGTTTCTCAATGCTCCCGGCCCGGTAGCACAAAGCCCTGAAAAGTGGAACGAGATTATCGGTCGAATACAAGAACTGTCGATGAAGGAGATTGGCATTCCATGTATCTACGGTCTGGATCAGAATCATGGTACTACCTATACATTGGGCGGCACGCTCTTTCCTCAAAATATCAATATGGGTGCTGCCTTCAATCCGGATTTGACCTACGAAGCGGCACGTGTAACGGCTTATGAAACAAGGGCTGGCAATTGTCCCTGGACATACTCTCCCACCGTCGATATGGCACGTGATCCCCGTTGGCCACGTGTATGGGAAAATTATGGAGAAGACTGTTTAGTCAATGCCATTATGGGCAGCACTGCTGTCCGAGGCTTCCAAGGAGATGATCCAAACCATATTCCCGCCGACCGAATCGCCACCTCCGTGAAACATTACATGGGATACTGCATGCCACGCACCGGCAAAGACCGTACACCGGCTTATATATCGGTTTCCGAACTGCGTGAGAAACACTTTGCACCGTTCAAGGCTTGTGTGGAAGCAGGTGCACTGACTATAATGGTCAACAGTGGTTCCATCAACGGAAAGCCTGTGCACGCCGACCGCGAACTCCTTACACAATGGCTGAAAGAAGACTTGGGATGGGACGGAATGTTAATCACCGACTGGGCGGACATCAACAATCTTTATACCCGCGAACATGTGGCGGCAAACAAGAAAGAAGCCATCGAAATGGCAATCAATGCAGGTATAGACATGGCTATGGAACCGTATGATCTCAATTATTGTACACTGCTAAAAGAGTTAGTGCAAGAGAAAAGAATACCCATGAGCCGTATTGACGATGCCGTCCGCCGGGTGCTTAGACTTAAATTCCGTCTGGGGCTGTTCGCTCATCCGAACACTTTATTGAAAGATTATCCTCTCTTCGGCAGCAAGGAGCATGCACTTATCGCACTTCATGCAGCCGAAGAATCGGAAGTATTGCTAAAAAATAAAGATCATATTCTTCCGCTTCCTCAAGGGAAAAAGCTACTGGTAACCGGTCCGAACGCTAACTCTATGCGCTGCTTGAACGGTGGCTGGAGCTATTCGTGGCAAGGACATCTGACCGACAGATTTGCTGACAAATATAACACCATTTACGAAGCAATCTGCAACAAATTCGGAGCCGGTAATGTCCGTCTGGAACAAGGCGTAACCTACAAACCCGAAGGTGCTTACATGGAAGAAAATGAACCGGAAATTGAGAAAGCTGTGGCCGCTGCCCGCAACGTGGATATTATTATCGCCTGCATCGGTGAAAATTCGTATTGCGAAACACCCGGCAATCTTTCCGAACTTGCCATCTCTGCCAACCAAAGCAAACTGGTAAAGGCACTTGCCGCTACGGGAAAACCGATCATCCTGATACTCAATGAGGGTCGTCCCCGCATTATCAACGAGTTGGAACCATTGGCTGATGCTGTTATTGACATTCTGTTACCCGGAAACTATGGTGGTGACGCATTAGCGAACATTCTGGCAGGAGACGTGAACCCCAGTGCCAAGATGCCTTACACATATCCTCGACACGAAGCAGCACTGACTACCTACGATTATCGGGTGAGTGAAGAGATGGACAAAATGGAAGGAGCTTACGACTACAATGCGGTAGTCTCCGTTCAATGGCCTTTCGGATACGGATTGAGCTACACCACTTTCGAATACAGCAACTTCCAAACGGACAAATCTTCGTTTACCGCAGGAGATGATTTGCACTTTTCCATAGACGTAACCAATACCGGTAAATATGCCGGAAAAGAAGTTGTCATGCTATTCAGCAGTGATCTTGTGGCTTCACTTACTCCCGAAAACCGCCGGTTACGAGCCTTCAAAAAGGTGGAACTACAACCGGGCGAAACCCAAACTGTCACTCTATCCATCAAAGGCAGCGACTTGGCTTTTGTCAATTCCAACGGGCAATGGGTACTGGAACAAGGGGATTTCCGTATGCAATGCGGAAATCAAGTAGTGACTATTACTTACAAATAGGCATTTATAAGTAGATATTTATAGGTAAATATTTATAAGCAGGTGTTTATAAGTAAATGTACATTGTTAATGTATACACTCCCGACAATAACTCCATGAGACACTGCGTTATTTCGGTGGTGAACTCAAATTATCATCTATCCGGTTGAACAGCCTCAAACGGCTGTTCAACCAAATTTAAACAACCGCTCCTCTTGATCCAAACGAGCGTATGTCTACAATAAAAAGACAATCGTTTGAGTCCAAAGGGGCGGTTGTTTTTATCTGAAGGAAAAAGGTATTATTACAAAGGATATTCCTCAAAAGCATACAAAATGGTAGATAAATAACGTTCGCCTGTATCAGGTAATAATGCAACAATCATTTTCCCGGCATTTTCCGGTCGCTTCGCCAGTTCCGTAGCAGCATATACGGCTGCTCCTGAAGATATGCCTACCAACAAACCTTCCTGTTTGGCCAATTCACGACTCGTACGAATGGCATCGTCATTCTGCACCTGAATAATCTCATCTACGACAGAAGCCTTGTACGTTTTAGGAACAAATCCTGCACCGATTCCCTGAATCTTATGCGGCCCTGGTTTTCCTCCCGAGAGTACCGGAGAATCAGAGGGTTCTACTGCCACGATCTTTATACTCGGATCACGCATCTTCAACGCTTCACCTACACCGCTAACTGTCCCGCCAGTACCTACTCCCGCCACAAAGATATCAACTTTCCCCTCGGTATCTCTCCATATTTCCAGACCGGTAGTCCGTAAATGCATGGCGGGGTTAGCAGGATTCTCGAATTGTTGCAAGATGACAGCTCCCGGAGTGACCGCTTTCAGTTCTTCAGCTTTGGCAATGGCCCCTTTCATGCCATCGGCACCGGGAGTCAATACTAATTCCGCCCCTAAAGCTTTCAGAAGATTACGCCGTTCGATGCTCATGGTATCGGGCATCGTCAGAATCAGTTTATAGCCTTTAGCTGCCGAAACAAAAGCCAATCCCACACCGGTATTCCCGCTGGTCGGCTCAATGATAGTTGCTCCGGGATGCAAAATTCCTTTCGTTTCTGCATCCTCAATCATAGCCAATGCTATGCGGTCCTTCACGCTTCCTGCCGGATTGAAAGATTCAATCTTTACAATCAGACGAGCTTTCAGGTCGTTACTTGTATTATAGTTACTAAGTTCCAATAACGGAGTGTTACCTACCAAATCCGTCAATTTCCTTGCTATCTTTTCCATATATATCTGTTTTAAATTTCTCTTGTTTCAATATATGACAAAGATAGTGCGGATTCTGTTCAGGGAAAATACCACAGATGTGGTAATTTCATACCATATCTGTCTGACTTCCTGCCAGATATTATATTAAGAAATCAGCTCTCACAGGGCTGAATGTATCAATTAATACACCTGCTTCCAGGCAAACACATCCATGAGACTGGTCAGGTTCCACATAATAACCATCACCTGTAGAAAGAATTTCTTTCCGATCTCCAATGGTCAATTCAAACTTACCGCTTGCAACATAAGTAGCTTGGCTATGATAATGTTGATGCATAGAACCGACGGCGCCTTTCTCAAATTCCACTTTCACCATCATCAGTTGCCCGTCATACCCCATTATCTGGCGGCGGATTCCCGGAGCCGGTTTCTCCCAATCCAATTCTTTTTCAAACAGAAAAGCATCACTGCGTGTTTTCATCTTCCAATCTATTCTTATTTATAACTATATTATTTGAATCTCTTCACATAATCTGCAATCAGATAACATGCCGGGCCGAGCACCTGACCATGATCGAATCCTTGCATTTCATACAAAGTCACCTTCTTGTTACCTATACTTTTCAAGACAGCTTCCAACAACGCATTTTCTTCATACCTTGCCGCCATTTCCAGATGCTTGTCCCCCGTAATCAGCACAAGAGGAGCCGTTTCCTTACGAGCCTTATTTACCGGAGCATACTCGTCAACCACCGGAATGCCGTCAGGCAAACCGCGTTCCTTACGAATAGTGAAATGTGTCACCGTCTGACCACTCACCGGAAGATAAGCAGCTACACTATCGGCATCTGCTCCGTATGCTGCCATGTATTTCTTATCCATTGCCAGAATCAACGAAAGATAACCTCCCGCAGAATGACCGGAAACAAAAATATGATCCCTACGACCACCATACTTTTCAATATTCTTGAAAACCCATGCCACAGCTTCAGCCGCATCTTCGATGTAAGCCGGATTCTTTGCTTTCGGACTCAAACGGTAATTCACCGCCACTACTGCAAACCCTTGTTCTCTCAGTTCTTTGGGGACAAATTTATTTCCACCTTCCATACCACCACCGTGAAACCAGACGATAGTTGAGAAATCCTTCTTGTTTTCAGGATAATAAATATCCAGTTTACAACGTTCCAGACGATAGGTGTCCGTTTCGGAACCGGAGATATAAGATATATCTTTGTCGGTACGATAAACATTTTGTGCTTGAGCAATGCAAGTACAAAGCAAAAAGAGAAGAAGGCAAATCTTTTTCATGACTTTATTTATTTTCAATGGTTCAATATTATATTAACTATCAGCCTAAACAGTTCGTTCTTTTCTTCAGACGGGAACAAAGATAAGACCTTATTCCAAAAACATAAGCAAAAAAGACTAAGAAAAGAAAGTTGTATTACCTGAAGCACTAACTATTGATTAAAAAGGAAAGTTCTTCCAACTTGAACAAACGCTATTCAGAGCCTGTTTAAATTCTCTTCAGTCATAATTTTATAGCTGATATTTCAACTTACCCCGGCTCTTCTTGTCGCGTCCGTCTGTAGTTGGCGGAAGGGGTATTAACAGTTGCGCTCTTGGCTATTAATAGAAAACTTCCCGCCCATTAAGTATAAAGTTCCTTCGGACAGGAAGGAAACTTTCTTTTCATTCGACAGGGAAAACGCACGATTTAAAAGGCTTTAATAAAGGTATCTATCAAATTAGTTAAGTACTCATCACTCCATCCTGCCTTCTTCCTTTTCCTATTGACCGAAGTCTTCTTGTCTTCATCCTGATAATTCTTCAAAATGGTCAATGCCATTTTCGTTAAAGTGGAAAAGTTTTGTGCCGAATTCATCATTTTTCTTCCATCATCTTCATTAAATGTAACATCCAATTGCCAATGCAATCCATTTTCTACCGCCCAATGCTTTCTCTTATATTTAAGAATAAGCTCTGGATTGTTCACTAATGAAGAGATGAAACAATGTTTCTCATTTTGTATTTCTCCTGTGGCTATATTTATTTTCTCGGTCTTTATCATTCCATAAGTCCTAAGATTCTTCCAATCGCGATAACAGAACCCTAATCTACTGGGCTCAGAGCAGGATATGCAGGTCCTTGTCACCATAAATCCATGACCTTCTGTGGTTTCTTCAGCTCTTTTGATAAAATCATTTTTTCTTCCGGAAATTAGCAAGTACTCCGCATCGTTTTCGATATTTTCCCTTAGTTTTAAATGGTTGTCTTTCACCTCTAAAAGATAATCGGCTTGTTTCTCTACTATTTTTTCTACAATTTTCTTTTGGGTACCAAGTGCATCGATGGTAACTACATCTCCTTGTCGTATATCAATGTCGTCCAGTAATTTGGGTATTGCTACTATTTCATTCTCTTTTATTGAGACCCGTTCCTGCCCTAATGACAGACTCATATCAGAAAGAAAGGCACTGACAACATGAAGTTTGGCTACTGATGCCTGCTCCTTTGTTATTTTACCCGCTGACTCTTGTACCAGTTTATCAGCATTGATGGCACCACGGATCGTTTTTCCGTCAATAGCTATATGTCTATTCGTATAAAGATCATTTCCCTCATTAATTTGAACTTTCGACCAGTCACAATCTTCTATGGATGGTGAATCCCCCCTCATATTACGGGCCCATTCTCTGTAACAACTCTCTAATTTTTCCGTTTTTATGATACAAAAAAATCGGCGTAATGTATCATGTGACGGGGTAGTTTCTAAGTCCGGTATGAATCTTCTAAGAAAATCTTTCTTATAACGGGCGAAGTCTGCTATATCATTCCAACTCTGACAATCACAAAAAATACCTGATAAAGTGACAAGCATTATCAATTTGCCCGAATAAGTGACTTTATTCTTTTCACGTGGGTCGATTGTATCAATAGCTTCAGACATACTGGCCATATGACGCGCCAATTCGTCATTTATTAAAAAATCTTTTGCAATCTTATCCATTACTATTTATTATTTAGGCGTGAAGATAATGAAATACTAGAAGGTATACAATATAAATAATCAATATATCAATTGAAGAACCACGAAGATAAAAAAAAGGATGAAACCAATAGGTAACATGACAATGGGAAGTTGTGACATGTCTATAGGAGGAAAAGAAAGTAGGAAGACTTTATTTATTAGATATAAAAGAGTTTTGCCATCAAATAAGTTTTGAGAAGAAAAGATAAATGCTGGTTATTAGATAATTAACGATCGTGCGTTTTCCCTGTTTCATTCGATGCAAACTATAAACGCAAGCTTTGATTATATAATTGCAAGCTTCGTTTTTATAATCAAAGCCTTTGTTTTTATAAACGAAGCTTGCGTTTATAGATTACGGTTAACGAAAAATAAGTTTACATGCTGATAATAAGAAGTTTACAATTAATGAAAGAGAACTTTTCTATTAATGAATGAAAAGTGGGTTATTAAGAGCCTGCTCCGAGTTTTGCCCGACACAGTTTTGAGAGTTGCTCTCGAGTATATTTTCTGTTGTTGTGAGGAGCATGACGGAGACTATGTGACGAATAAAAACTGGTCGGTAAAGCCTATCTAACATAATCTCAGGAAAATCTAAACAGGCTCTCAATCTGCCACTTCAAAATGAAAAATCACTTATTGATATTGTTTATATAATTGCATTTCATCCATACTACATTATAAGCACCCACCGTCTTTAGCCGAACATTCAGCACCGAACGCCCTTCCATCAATAAGCGTCTTTTAAATAATTATACACTTGATAATATATACTTTCAATGTTCTATTTTTAATATTATACAAGGAAATGGCCAATTAGAAAATAACGAACCGGAAAATAAACTGCATAAATAAATGCATGAGCATACAAAAAGATGCCTAATATTGCATAAAAGCAAACAGGATATGCATCTTTCTCTATTCAGAAACCGCTCATTACTTTAAAACCAACGAAGTGTTCCTCGGTGTGCATCGACTTGTTCCTCACCGGGGAAGCTATCGCTCCCCAGTGAAGGAGATAAAAATGGACTATTAAGAAACATTTTTTTCTCTAGTTTACCATAATATATCGGAAAGGAAAAAACAATAAAATGATTAGTTATTCGGGCATCTGTTCTCCAAATAACAAAAATAATCAAAAATCTATCACACTTCGAATAGAATATTTTCAAAACAGCAGAAAGGGAGAATCACGTAATCACAAATGCAGGACATTTTCCTGCTTTTCTTTACCAAACTGCAATTCACGTCCTTCTTCCAATGATTAAATATTCCTTTTTTAAGAATCATCGTTTTTTAAGAAGGTTATTGATTCCTTCAGAAGGCTCTTTCGACTTTTATCCTTCAATAGCTCTTTTGTCTTATCCGCCAAAAACAGGGGGATATTAATCAAATTACCATCTTGTTTCAAATTCAGCATTGAATAGCGAATCAGGTAAGCGGGTTGGAAAAGCTTCTCATAATGAATCACACTTTTGATATCAGAAATGTGATAACTTACACATTTCTGATATGAGTTTCGTGCGAATCTACACATTATCCATATAAAACGAAAGAAAAACTCTGAATATTAGCTTGCCAACAGCTCCCTGTTTATTTAAAAGTAATCATCAACTGTTCATCAACACCTTTATCAGGTATTCTCACACTACAGATACCTGCCTCCTTATCCCAACTCCACGCTACAGTTTCAGTGTCATTCTCCAGATTTTCTTCCAAACGTTCCGGTTTAGTTTTCTTTATCTTCTTTCCTTTGACAGTTACCTCTTTCGGAGCTTTCGCAGAATAAATACGGAACAACAGATTTCTCGGACCGGGAACGGTGTAGCCTTTTCCTTCACGGGCAAAGACGGTCAGTTCATATCCATTTGCCAGAGTGCTGCAAATAATCGGTGTTTTGACAAATTCATGACGCTGGTACCCTAAGTTTTCTCCTTCATCTTCGTAAAGGGTAAAGGCAGCCTGTGCACCTTCTTGTGCGGGGAAGATTTCAAAAGTAAGTGGATATACCGGTTTCTCATGGATGTAGTTCATCACCGGCATCGTAGGGATGATGGAACCTTGCTTCACAAACATGGGAACAGAGGACAAGGGAGCGTCAACGGTAGTCCATTGCTCTCCGGTGTAGACCGTCTGCTTGTTGTTGTAGTCTATCCATGTACCTTCAGGAAGATACACGTTCTTTGTGCGGGCACCTTTCTTCACCACGGGAGCCACCAACAATTCACGACCGAACAGGAATTGGGCATCCGTGGAGAAAGTTTCCATATCCATTGGATATTCCAGAAACAGAGGTCGCATGATAGGCAATCCTGTATCATACGCTTCGCGGGCGTAAGTGTAGATATACGGTAACAAACGATATTTCAGTTCGATAGCCGCTTTCGCGTTCTTTTCCGCTTCCGGTCCGAAAAGCCACGGTTCCACCGGGTTATCTCCCTCATGGTGGATACGACTCAAAGGATTGAATGCACCGAATTGAATCCAACGGGTATAGAGTTCCGCCATAGCCGGATAATCCTCAATGTCTCCACAGTAACCGGTGATATCACAGGAAGAAAACGGGATTAATCCCAACCCTGCGGAAAGCATTACAGGAATCTGATTGGCCAACTGTCCCCACCCTTGCAGTACATCGTCTCCGTTTCCGCTGTCACCCGTCCAGCCGAACGTATAACGTTGCAATCCGGCATAAGCAGCACGGGTCATTTGGAAAACACGACGGTCCGGATTCCTCTTTTCAAATTGCTCCTTCACCACTTTGTCCCAAGTCAGTCCGTAGACATTATGGATTTCATCATGCATACCGAGATGGTGCTTCATCACCAGGCGTTCCGTCTGCTCTTCATTGCTCCATGCAGGTTCGCCCATGTCGGTCCAGAAGCCGGAGATACCATCGTCAATCGGTTTCTGCTGATAAGTTCCCCACCAGTCGGCTACGGCAGGCAAGGTAAAATCCACCACTCCGCAGTTTCCACCCCACGGCCAGGGCATATCGTAGCTTTTACCGTTCGTATGGTCCTTTACAAAATAGCCCAGGCGGTCTGCTTCTTCCCATTGTTTTTTGTTGGCTTGTGCAATTACCGGATCTTGAGATACGACTACCTTAAAACCCATCTCTTTCAAATCCGAAAGCATCTTTTTGGGGTTTTCATAGTTTCCTTTGCGCCATTCGAAATCCTGCAAATATTCTGTCCAGCCGATATCCTGATAGATAATATCACAAGGGATTCCCCGTTTCCGGTAGCCTTCGGCTATCTCACGACTTAGCTTTTCACTTGTCAACAGACCGCGGCATTGAGCAAAACCCAACGCCCATTTCGGCGGCATGATAGGTTTTCCGGTCAGTCCGACGTATTGACTGATGATTTCTTTATAGTCTTTACCGAAGATAAAGTAATATACCATTTCCCCGTTCGGCGCTTCAAAGCTGTAATAATCACGGCTTTCCGTTCCGAATTTAAATTCCGTCTTATAGGTGTTATCAAGGAAAATACCATATCGGTAATTGCTCATAAAGAAAGGAATACTCTTGTAAAGAGGATCTTCTACCACGCTATAACAAGGTTTGTCGCTATTCCACATCTTATAAGACTCGCCACGACGATCCATCTTTCCCGCTTTCTCACCAAGTCCGAAGAAGTGCTCGTCACGACGAAGCACTTTATATTCCACCTTCTTCGTCCCTTCACTGACATGGCCTTTATCGGCATAATCACTAAACAAGAGTTTCTGATATTTATCGAATATCTGAAGACTCATCGGAGATTTATTCACCCGGATACGCAACTTCGGAGTAAATATCTCGTAACAGGCCGCCTGTTCATCCACATGAATAGTTCCTACCTCTTCCAGTTCTTCATTAATCACTGCAAACGAAGCATTTCTTCGTTGCAACTGCCCGTCGGGTGAGAACCAGATTTTCACGACGGAAGAGCTGCAAAGTTGCAATTGCAAGGCGGCACTGTCCGCCAGGTGAAAAGTCACCTGACGTCCCTGCTGTGTAAAAGAAGTGCATGTACGTGTCTCATTTTCCGCCCAAACCCATGTTGGAAATACCAGACACAACACCCATACCCATAATTTATATCTAATCATCATACCTATCATTTTAGTTATTCTGTAGCAGCCGCTTTATTCAGCCACAATCATCGTCCAATATTTCAGGGAAGGCAATGTGAATGAGACAATCCCGTTCTCCTGTGTAAAGGGCAATTCCTGCAAAGCTCCTCCATGTGCATCCGGCGACGCTACCCACAGCTTATTCACCTTTGCCGACAGATTCATTTGCAAAGCTGCTTTTGTAATCAGAGCCGGTTCCGGCATCGTACCGTCCACATCTCTCCAGCTAAGACTGTTCGCTTGCGAGAAATTAAGAAGATGTATCACTTGCTTGCCACCTACCTGCTTGGCATAAGTAGTAACTGATCCCTGTTGAGGAGGCCAACTATTCAGTCTCATTTCGCCATTAGTACAATTCATGGAAACACTATTCTCCGTACCGCCGTCACGAAGCAGGTTTTGATAAGAAGTCAGGAAATCATAATAACGAACCATCGCTGTTTTCAGTTCTTCGCTCATTGTCAGGTTCTCATTCGGAAAGTACTCTTTGCACAACATGTGATCGCCTCCCAACTCCAGGTGCGAACCACCCAAAGCAAACATGACAGCATCTGTCAATAAGACACCCGGCGTATTAAATTCCCCCCGGTTATCCGCTTTATTATAATTCATATAAGCTGCAAAAACCGTATTCAACTGATAATTGCCATAGACTCCATTTTCATAAAGAATGGCTTTCAGATTGGTAAAATCAGCCTCATCCGCCCACACTTCATTATAGAAGAAATCAACTTTACCTGTCTCTCCTATCTGACGGGCACCGTAACGGCTGACCGCATTCATCACCAAACTCTTGTCCGGATGAGCCTGCTTCGTCGCTTCAATAAAAGAAGCATATCCCTCACGCAGATTGACCGGAATACCGTTGTAATTGTAAAGCGTGCCGCGTCGTCCCAACTGGTCTATCTGATAGCCGTCGAAGGCAAAGTTCGCATATACATCATCATTCCTCTCATTCAAATATTTCTGCCATTCCTTATTAGAAGGATCTACCAGATAGATATTACTTTTCCATCCGCCCGGCAGATCATGACTGTCTTTAGTAGTGTGAGAAGCATCCTTAAACAAATACCATTCCTCCTTCACCCCGTCCGTAGCAGCATCCTTCAACGCTCCGAAACAAAGATTGTAAAACATAGACTTCATACCGAAACGATGCTGCGCTTCAATGTAGTTTTTCACTGAACTTGTATAAACCTCCCGGTTAGCGATGTCCATATATACTTCGTCCAACTGTGTGCGTGTACCGCCCAACGGCCAGTGATGCTTATTATGCCAGTCCTGAAACTGTACCCAATTGATGTGATGACGATTCAGATACGCCATCTCTTCCTGTGTCTTTTCAGCCGTCTTCTCCCGACTGAAATCAGCGACAAAACCATAACGTGGAAAACGTGCCGGATCACTGGATACATCTACCGCAATCGTACCGACAATCACATCTGTACCATTCTCCTGACGGTACAGTTCCGCCATATATCCTTTGAAATCAGTAATAGGCGGTTGCCATGTCCAACTGTTACCATTTACCGACTCTTCTCCGACAACCTCCCCTAAAAGACGATAACGAACTTTAGTTCCGGCAGGCAACGCATCTTCTGCTGTAAATACCACTTTCTCCCCCGGTTTATAGAAAGCCTTATCCGTAGACAGGTCCACACTTAAATCCGATGTTACCGGAGTCACTTCGGTAACACTGCCCGAAGCTCCTCCATTCTCCTGATTCGACTCATGATCGTCACTGCAAGCCATACACAGGAAAGCAGCCACCAAATATATTATTTTCTTCATCTTGAATTCTTGTTTTATTGTTTCACAATCGAAATCGTCTCTTTCAACTGGTCAATCGTAATCCGATAAGAACCGGCTTCCTGAATATTCCACTTATTATCCAAACTACCCAAATCTGCATCCGGATACATACTGCTCAACTCCGCATCCGACTTAGCAACAAACAATGCCGTCTCTACTTCCCCCGTCGGAGCCTTGTTGCTCTTATCCGCCATAAACCAATCCCCGTTCCAGTCTGACTGCTTATCGCAGGAAATCTTCATCTCACCTGTTTTCAGCGTACCGCTCCAGGTAAAGATGTAAGGACTGTCGGCACTCTTCGTCATCGGAGTAGCATTGCCTAAATCCCATCCGTTCGGAGTTGCCTCACCCACCAGATACAGCCCTTCGTAAGGAGTGAACGGACGCATCAGCATCTTTTCTTTTCCTTTACCTGTGTAGAACCAGACTTTATAAGGCTTGCCACATTCAGCTTCCTTCATCTGCCATTTATTATCGGCACCTCCAAGCACTACGGATGTCGAAGTGTACGGAGCATTAGCCATGGTAGGATGGAAGAAAGCATCCGACTGACCGAAATCTGTCACAGAAGCGAATTTAAAATCTCCGTCCGCCTTCCAGGGAATCACAGCTCCATAATGGAACAGATTCATTTGAACAGCATCTTTAGATAGTGCTTCAAATCCCCAACCATTGTTACCCGTAAACGAACCGACAATGAAAAACTCTTCAAATCTCCAGCCGATATCTTCTGTTTCAGTAAGCGTCAACGTCAAGTCGAGCAGGTTTGCTGTTACGATATAAGTTGCTTCTTTACTGATTGTGAACTGTTCGTCCGGTTGGTCATCCGATGTACGGTAGGTCAGTTTGAATCCTTCTCCGGCTGTAGCATCGCGGTTGTACGACGGCAGGAATTCTCCTAAGGTCGTTATAAACTTAAACGATCCGGTATTCAGCTTTCCTGTCCATGTAAATTGTCCGTTATCCGTACGTTCCATTGCCGTTGCGTTATCGGCGCTCCATCCGTTCGGAGCAGCATCACCAATCAGGTAAAGCGTGGTAGTAACCGGCTGGTAGGTAGTCACTGTAAAGGCAGTCGTCGCACTTTGTTTCTGATCTTCCATTCCGGCAACAACCGCTGTGATACGTGCTTCTAACTCCGCTTTCACGGCATAACCGATACCGAACTTCGTATTCAGGAATTGATTGAGTTCTTCCGCTTTCTTAGTCCATTGATACGTTCCCGTACCTAAATCCACCGAATAAGCATTTGCAAAGTCCGTTCCGGCTTTCGCCAGTTCCAGCGTATAAGAGATACGGTTACCGCTTCCATAATTCGTTCCGGTAGTCCATGAAAGCGCCAGCGCCTCCTGACTATGGTTCTTTTCGTTCAACACCAACTCCTGCTGATTCACCGAAAGGGTGAGGGTGTCATGTCCTTTATCTGTCTCCATATAATCCTCGGTACAGGCAACCATCGTTCCACCGATGAAAAGAGAGCATAACAATTGATATATATATTTCTTCATCATATTATTTGTCTAAATGAATGATTATAAAACGGATTAATAACCGGGATTTTGAGTCATCAGGTGATTGGAGTCCATCTCCGTCTGCGGAATAGGCAACAGGAGCCGTTCTTTGGTCACATTATTCTTACCGATAGATTTCAGGAATGTCAATGCATAATTTCCATTATCAACCCGGATCATATCGAACCAGCGGTGTCCCTCAAAAGCAAGTTCCATCCGGCGTTCGTGAATAATCTTTTCTCTCATTTCGGTCTGCGTCAGAGTAGTCGGCACATCTCCCAGTCCGGCACGCTTACGAACGATATTCAATGGTTCGGCAGCCTGATCCGGATGTCCCTGCTCATTCAATGCTTCCGCTTTCTTCAGTAAGACATCCGCATAACGGTATACTACAAAGTTGTTGGGGTTGGTATTATACTCCGGAGAAACGGTTTTCGACACAAGGAACTTACGGACGTTATAACCCGTATTCGACCAAGAACGTTTGTATTCCATACCATCAAAAGCAGGACAGCCCTGATACAACACAGTAATGTCTTTCCGCAAGTCACCGTCCTCGTATTGCTTGACAAACTCTTCCGTAGGCAAGTTCCATCCATAAGCACCGGCTACCATACCCGAATTACGTGGTCCCATGAAAGTAGACAACCAGGATGCTTGATTATCGCCGCCCCAAAAGTCATATTCCGTACTACCGGAGTATTGCACTTCGAAGAGAGATTCCGCACCATTATTGATCGTCGCATTAAAGTTATCGGCATAATTGCATTGAGTCAAATCATATCCCATTGCAGCAATGTTATTGCACAAGGTCACTACTTCATTATAATAGTCGCGATGATTAGGAGCCAGTGTCAGGTAAATATCCGCCAGCATCGCCATTGCAGCCTCTTTGCAGGCACGTCCCCTGTCAGCATCTCCATAACTGCTCTTCGGAGGAAGCATATTCACTGCATTTTTGCAGTCGGAAAGAATTTGAGCATATACCTCATCTACCGTATTACGGGCAATATCCGCAGATTCTCCCGGTTCAAACGGCTCCAAGCGCAAAGGCACCCCTCCGTACAAACGAACCAGAATATAATAATAATGTGCACGCAGGAAATAAGCCTCACCCATGCAACGGGTCTTTATCTCATTGGAGATAGATGCTGAAGGCAAATTGGAAAGCACGATGTTGCAACGTCCGATCCCAACCCACGGAGAACGCCATACATACAAGGCAAAGCCGTTGTCGCTCTGGGTTATGAAGTTGGAAGCTTGAACAGTCTCCAAACCGTCAGTACCTCCTCCGGCTCCTACTTCACTGTTGCCTGCGATGATATCGAGGCTCCAGATACGTTGGTTGTACATATTCGACGATTGCAAGGTCTTGTAGCAGGCAGTAGTCAGTGCCACAGCAATCTCATTCGTCACTTCCGACTCGGGATCGACGCCATATTTGGGATATTTATCCAAGAAATCGTTGCACGATGTCAATGCCAGCACGGCAGACATAAATACCAAAGTTATTATCTTTTTCATATTCTTTCTCCTGATTTAAAAGTTAAAGTTCAAGCCCATACTGAAGGTACGTGAAATCGGGTAACGGCTGCTGTCGATACCATTAATATCCACTTCCGGGTCGAAGCCGGAATATCCGGTGATAGTTGCCACATTCTCGCAAGAGAAAGAGATGCGGGCATTTTCCAGTTGAATCTTTTGCATCCACTTTTTGGGCAGTGTATACGAAAGCGTGATATTCTTCAGACGGAGATAGGAACCGTTTTCCACAAACCTGTCGGATACACGGCAGTTCTGGTTCGGGTCTCCCCAAATGGCGCGGGGCATAGAGTTGCTGGTTCCTTCACCCGTCCAGCGGTTCAATACGGCTGTGGTCTGGTTGTAAGCGGCTGCCATTCCTTCGTTGTCAACATTGTTGGCGTTATAAATCTTGTTTCCCGATACGCCTTGCAGGAAAACGGAGAGTTCCCATCCCTTATAAGAGAAATTATTGCTTAAAGAGAAGAACCAGTTCGGATTCGGGTTACCGATAACGGTACGGTCTTCATCGTTGATGACTCCATCGTTATTCAAATCCCGGAAACGGATATCCCCCGGAGCTGCTCCCGGTTGGGTGGCATGGCGTTTTACTTCCTCCCAGTTTTGGAAAAGTCCGTCGGTCACGTATCCGTAGAATACATTGATCGGATAACCGGCTCTAAGCATAGTCACGTATGAGTTACCCAGCTGATTGATAAACATCGGGGTTTCGCTGTTCAGGTCCAGAATTTCATTCTTGTTATAGGTAGCCGTTAAAGCAGATTCCCAAGAGAAAAGACCTTTCAGATTGATGGTGCGCAGGGTCATTTCCACCCCTTTGTTGCGCATCTTGCCGGCATTGGTAAAGGTTTCAGTAGTATCTTCAAAACCGGAGGTGATAGGGATGGAAGCTTTCACCAACATGTCTGCCGTCTTCTTGATGTAGGCATCCAGCGAAAGGTTGACACGTGAATTGAACAGGCTCATATCCACACCGAAGTTGGTTTGGCGTACCTCTTCCCAATGAATACTCGGATTGGAAAGGGTGGTAGATACCAAAGCGGTGGAGTTGTTGTTGCCGAAAGGATAGACTCCTGTATTGTAGGAAGCCACAAAGCCGTAGTTACCGATTTCCTGATTACCGGTCACACCGTATCCGATACGCAGTTTGAGGTCATTCACCGGAGAGTTGTCTTTCGGGAACCATTCTTCCTGCGAAATACGCCATGCCAGAGAAACGGAAGGGAATGTTCCCCAACGGTTGTTCTTACCAAAGCGGGAAGAACCGTCACGGCGCACAGTGGCTGTAAGCAGGTATTTATCTTCGTAAGAATAGTTGAGACGTGCCATCAGAGAGAGCAGTGCCCAGTCGCTCTGGCTGCCACCGATGCTGTACATCTTCTCGCCGTTGTCCATTTCATGGATATTATCAAACATGAAGATATTCTTTTGAGCATTCAGGTAATCATAGTTGTTCCACTGGGCGGAAGAACCTGCCATCACCCCTACACGATGTTTTTGGGCGAAAGTATGGTCGAATACAAAATAATTATCCCACAGGTAAGTAAATGATTTGTTGTCACTCTTATAGCGGGAAGATTCTTCTACCGGATTCGGTTTCCAGTCGTAAGCCGGAGTAAAGTTGTCGACAAACCAGAATTTGGCGTCATAACCGAAGGTGCTTTTCAACTTCAACCATTTGGTAAAGGCAATCTCTCCGGTGATGTTTGCCAGAAAGTTATATCCTTTTGTCTCGTTCGTCATCATATACAACGTACCGATCGGATTGCGGACACTCCCATACCATTGCGCTTCCTGTCCGGGACCGCTCCAGCTACCGTCTTCATTCTTCACCGGCTGGGTGGGGAGTGCTTTCATCGCATCTCCGATGCTATAGCTTCCTCCTTCTTTCACATCCGTACTGAATGTCAGGTTAGTAGTGAACTTCAACCATTTATTGACCTGGGCATCACTATTTGCCTGAAAGTTGAAACGACGGTAATTAACGCTTTCCACGATACCGGACTGGTCAAGAAAACCGCCGGATACATAGTAATGTGCCTTTTCCGTACCACCGGAATAGCTAACCGAATAGCTTTGTTTCACTCCCGTACGTAGCATCTCATCCAGCCAGTTCGTTCCTGTTCCCAATAAAGAAGGGTCTGCCCAATAAGGGTTTGTATTATCATCATTATTAGACAGCATATCATTGCTCAAAGCGGCATATTGCGCAGCATTCAGCATATCGGGCACTTTAGTGGCATTCTGGATAGCCCAGTTTGCGTTTACCGTTACTTTTCCGGCACCTTCGGCACCACGTTTGCTGGTAATCATCACCACACCGTTGGCACCACGGGAACCATAGATAGCTGTTGCCGAAGCATCTTTCAATACGTCTACCCGCTCCACATCGGCCATATTCAAGGAAGACAATCCCAAGTCGGTAGGAATTCCGTCAATGACAATCAGCGGGTTACTGTTGTTGATCGTACCCAAACCGCGGATTTTAATGGTGACATTATCACCCGGCTTACCGGCATCGATAATCTGCACACCGGATACTTTTCCCTGCATTGCCTGACCGATATTAGCTACCGGAGAGTCTTTGATGTCCTTCACTCCGACAGAAGCTACGGCACCAGTCAGATCGCTCTTTTTCATCGTTCCGTAACCTACCACTACAACTTCGTCCAATACTTCCGTATCTTCCTGCAAGGTTACTTTCAACGAGTTTTTCCCGTTCACCGGAACAGTCTGCGTTTTATAGCCGACAAAAGAGATAGTCAGCGTGCTGTTAGCCGGAACGCTTAATGAGAAATTACCGTCTACATCGGTTATCGTACCATTCATTGTACGTCCTTCCACCACACTGGCACCGATCACCGGTTCACCCGTGGCATCTACTACATGTCCTTTTATTGAAATCTGTTGTGCGAATGCACTAAGAGATAGGAACAAGCCCCACATTATTAATAAGAGGCGGCGTTCAAAGCCTTTCGACTTCATACTCTGTTTCATGTACATTAAATTAAAGTTAATATTAGGGTTACTTTTGTTTTCGTTCTCTGTATCATTGCTGAAATGACCGTGAAACAAAAGTATCCACATTTCATACTGCTTCTTAAAGCAGATAGCAAAAATATAGTGACTTACACAGTATCTCACAGCATAAACCACTAAATATAAAAACTTTATAAAATAGAAGTCAGACTAAAAAAGTAGTGATTTTCTTATTCTTCCACCTTCCCTATTTGCATTACGTTAGTCTCAAATTCATCTCTTTCTCCCAAAGCTTTGTTACGGACACGGGTCCGGTAATTATAAATGGTAGTCACGGAATAACGGAGGAATTGCGCTATCTTGGTACTGTCCGTAATCCCCAGCCGGATAAGGGCAAAGATACGGAGTTCGGTGTTCAACAGTTCTCCCGGTTTGGGTTGCATGGGTTCTGTGAGCAGCGCATTAAATTCCTCCACAAAATTGGGGAAGAGTTGCAAGAAAGTCATGTCGAAGTTCGCATAAAACTCTTTCAGTTCTTCGTCAAGGAATTGAGAAGATTTAATGGCTTTATATAGTTCTTCCACTCTTCCGGCAGCGGCAATTTTATTCAGGGAACGACGGTATAAATCCATCTTGTCGAGATAAGTGGAGCATTGGTCCATATATCGGCCGATATATTCCTCCTTGATATAGTTGGCTTCCGAAAGCGTATGGTTCATCTCTTTCAGTTGCGAGTTGGAGTCGTGAAGTTCTTCGTTCAGTTCTTGCAACAACGTATTGGTATCGACCACTTCGCGACGTGCGGCAGCAACCTTTTTCATCTGCTTGTAAACGAAGAAAATGGCAACCAACAAAAATACGGAAAGCAAACTGATACAAATCAATGAGACTTTCATCTCCTGTTGCTGCCGTTTGGTTTTCAATTGGTAAGCCTGGTCAATGATAGGAAAGACCTGCGAGATTTCTAACGTACGAAGGCGGGCATTACAAAGAGTGGCATCCTCTAAGGAGCATTTCAGGTAATTGTAGGCACGGTCAATATCCCCTTCATCGTAGACAAGGGAAGCGAGTTTGCGCAAAGATACATATTCCTTTACTGCCGATTTCAGGTCGGCAATGGCCGAAAGGGCCAGGTAATGTTTTTGCCCCTGCTTGTCGCCTTTCAACCGGTAACCTTCGGAGAGAGTATAAGTAAGCATTGCTTTTGAATGGTCATCCAAAGAAGGTTTGTTGTAATATTCCATCAGCATACGGATGGCTTCATCGTATTGAGCATGTACGATACACTTATCCGCCATCACCAATACGTGCCCCAAAGAGTCGGAAGCGTTGACCTGCAGCAGAGAGTCACGATACAGATCCGTCATTCGATAATACTCTTTCTTGGCTTTCTCCGTAACGGCATAGTCTCCCATCAATCCGTAAATAGTGCGATACAAATGGTAATAGTAACCATAGAGATAATCGGGCAGCGTTTTCTTATCAATCTGCCCCAATAGTTCCAACGCTTCTTTATACATTCCGGTAGTTCCCATCACTTCCGCCATATTCATGGCAGCATCATCCAGATAATCCAGTTTATCCATGCGATGCGCCAGTTCCTCTTTCCGTTGGGCGTAGACAAAAGAAGAGTCCAGATTATAAGCCCGGTATTCATCGAAAAGACGTCCGCAAAAACCATATCGTTGTTCATCGGAAGTAGCCTCCGCCAGCAATTTCTTCAGGTCAGCGATACGCGCCTCCTTTTCCGCTCCATAGGTCTGATGGTTTTTAATGATACCATCAATCTCACGAAGTAACGCATCGGTACTCTTATTATCTTTTGCATAAAGCAGACCGGAAAGGACGATTGTCACAAAAATCAGAATCACTTTTTTCATAATGCCGTATGTATTATCAATGCAAAGATAAAAGTCTTTCAGAAACTTCCGGCTTTCAGGAGAAAATTATTGCAGACGGAATGAATAATCTTATTCTTCAAGAGGGCTTATATTCATCACTCTGGTGCGGCAACATCCCCAACTTTCTTTCCCTTTCTTTGTTCTTTCTGCGGGAATATGCTACTTTTGCATTATCTCATAAATATTGAGAACTAAAGAAAGGAACAAATTATGGAAGAAGTAAAAAGAATCCCTTACGGAGTTTCCAACTTTGTGGAAGTGGTGGAACAGAATCAATATTACGTGGATAAGACTATGTATCTGCCGTTGTTGGAAAAACAACCTAGTAATTTGTTCTTTATCCGCCCCCGCCGTTTCGGCAAGAGCATCTTTCTGAGTATGCTCCGAACTTATTATGACATCGCTCAAAAAGAAAAGTTCGAAAAACGTTTCAGCAATTTATGGATAGGCAGTCGTCCTACACAGTTGCAAGGGACTTTCCAAATACTCTTTCTTGATTTCTCCAGAGTGGGAGGGCTCGACAGAACGCTTGCCGAGAACTTTGATGATTACTGTTGCGGCGGACTGGATGATTTCGCTTCTATCTATGAACCCTATTATTATCCCGGCTTTGAAGAGGAAATGAAAGCCCAATACGGCACTACCAACAAACTGAATTTCCTCGATCGCAAGGCACGCAACAACGGCTCCAAGCTTTATCTGATAGTGGATGAATATGATAATTTCACGAATGTGGTGCTAAACGAGCAAGGCGACAAAGTCTATCACGCCCTAACCCATGCCAGTGGCTTCTATCGCGAAATCTTCAAGAAGTTCAAAGGCATGTTCGAACGCATCTTCATGACCGGTGTCAGCCCCGTAACGCTGGACGACCTGACTAGCGGATTCAATATCGGCTGGAATATCAGCACCAAACACCAGTTTAACATGATGTTGGGATTCAGCGAGACCGATGTACGCGAAATGCTCCAATACTATAAGGATGCCGGGCAGTTGCCGGGCAATACGAATATAGATGCGATGATAGAGGAAATGCGACCGTGGTATGACAATTATTGCTTTGCCGAAGAAAGTTTGGAGCGTGACCCGAAGATGTTCAACTGTGACATGGTACTCTATTATCTACGCAACTATATGGATTTGGGCAAATCCCCCAAAGAAATGATAGACCCTAATACCCGCACGGACTATAATAAGATGAAAAAACTTATCCGGCTGGACAAGTTGGACGGTAACCGCAAAGGAGTGTTACGTAAAATCACCGAAGATGGGCAGATTGTCACCACGTTGACAACTACCTTTCCCGCTACCGATATTACCAAACCTGAGATTTTCCCCAGTCTGCTTTTTTATTATGGTATGCTTACCATTACTGCCACTCGCGGCAACTATCTGGTGTTAAGTATTCCCAATAATAACGTGCGTAAACAGTATTACGAATTCTTGTTGGAAGAATATCAGGACAATCGACATATTAATCTGAACGACCTTGGCCTGATGTATTACGAAATGGCTTACGACGGCCATTGGCGTGAAACGCTGGAATTTATCGCCCATGCCTACAAGGAAAACTCTTCCGTGCGCAGTGCTATTGAGGGAGAGCGCAACCTGCAAGGCTTCTTTACTGCTTACCTAAGTACGAATGCATATTACCTGATAGCCCCGGAAGTAGAATTGAACCACGGTTATTGTGATCTGTTCCTGATGCCCGACCTGATACGCTATGACGTGAAGCACAGTTATATCATCGAACTAAAATATCTCTCTGTCAAAGACTCGGAAGCGAAAGCCGAAGCCCAATGGAAAGAAGCTGTAGAGCAGATAAAAGGTTATGCTGCCGGTCCCAAGGTACGCAGGATGATATACGACACCGAATTGCATTGCATCGTCATGCAGTTTCGCGGATGGGAGTTGGAACGGATGGAAGAAGTCATATAGAAGCTCTGCTTGATATAATTATTCTGAATACACAAATGTTCATTTCTCATAGTGTCTTTCCAGTCAACCTATAACAAGAATAAAAAAACAACTAGTCAATCATTATCAGGGAAGTACATGTTCTTTTTGTCCCATATATTGTGGGAAAGTATTCCCTACTAACTGGGAAAAGATTCCCTCATTTTGTGGGAACAAATTCCCATAATATGAGGGAATACTTTCCCACAATATATGGGACGATCGGAACTAGTTTATCTTCAACTAGAAAAAGGAAGAAGACAGTATCTTGACTATGAGAAATACCTTGAAATACTATGAGAACAAGGTGAATTTTAAGCTAAAATAGAAGGTATGTTATGAGAAACACCATGTTAGAAAGTATTTCTCATAAGCTACTTATCTAATTCTTTGTTGTTTATCAGTCATCAATGAGAATATGAGAAATAAAAATGAAAAATCGTTTGCAGAACAATAGAAACAGACAAAAGAAAAACAAGTCTGTTAATAAGCCCTCAACCCATAATCGAATCTCATCTTCTTGCTATCTTTCACTTCGATTTTCAACAAATTACTTCCTTTCCGCAAGTAACGGCTGTAATCGCTGATATTGTATTGATTATATTGCCTGGTCTGCTTTGCCTCCTGTGCAAAGACTTCTACACCATTCAGCCAAACTTTGGCTTCTCCGGCAACATTCAGCCATAAAGACAGATGATTGAAATCCTTATCCACTTTAAAAGTAGCTTCTGATACTACCGTAGAACGAGGGGGACAGTCGAAAGGCAAAGAAGTCATCTTCAGCTCCTGACCGTTCAGACTGACAAGGCAGGTATTCTTGCTTCCGTTCTGACCATCTGCAATCAAAGTAACAGCTTTCGCAGGGGTGATTTAATTCTCCCAGTACGGAAATGCGGTTGCCGTTGTTCTCCGGCAGAATCATGGAAGTGACAGGATAATTATGTACGTCGTACATGTCGCCTACGCCTCTGTCCGTCCAGCCGGTCACTCCGTTTATCAGGCTTTTCTGCACTCCGGACAGAGATGATTCAATCGCAAACGGGACCAGGATTTCCCCTTCAAAGGAAACATTCTTCCGAGACGTGTTCTGATCCGTTACGGCATACTTCCACAATCCGTTCAGATTGATCCATTCGGCCCGTTGCAACTGTGGTCTGGGATAAGTTTGCCACACATTTCCGGTGTCACCTGTTCAGCCCATACTGTTTTAATTTTATCTCCTTTAGGCTCCCATGCATGGGTAAACACCTGCTACATGGCTCCTAAAGCCAGAGTTAGTAAGATTCTCTTATCCATAAGCATTAGCGGGTTTTATATTCTTTAAAATCTTTCCGTCGATTCTTATTGTAGGTATTCCACATTTTCTGGAAATACAAGACATCACTCTTGTCCGCCCATTCGAAATAGGCTGTTTCCAATTCTTTTGCCATTTCAGGATATTTACTGATCAGGTTGTGCTGTTCGGTACGGTCTTCCTTGATGTTGTACAATTCCCATTCATCTCCTTTGAAGTTGGCGGAAACCAGCTTCCAGTCGCCTTTACGCACCATGCGGTTGCCTTCATGTTCCGCATAGATGTATCTTTCGGGCATCTTCTTTCCTTTCACAATCGGAAGGATAGACTGACCTGCCGTAGGCAGAATCGCTCTTCCCTGATATTCTTTCGGATAAGTGGCTCCTGCCAGTTCCACACAAGTAGACATGATATCGGAGAATTGTGCAGGCTGATGATTCAGTCCGCCTTTGTTCTTCACATGATTACCCCAGGAAATGATACACGGAGTGGAAATACCTCCTTCATGTGCATAATGTTTATAGAGTGTGAACGGCGTGCAGCAGACATTTGCCCAGCCTGTACCGTAATGATGATAGGTTCCGGGCAAACCCATTTGGTCGAGTTCTTCTCCGGTATGGGTATGGTATTCGACTCCGGTCTGTTTGTCGAAGCCAAATTCGTGCCATTCGGCACAAGCTCCGTTATCGGACATAAACATGATAAACGTATTGTCCAACTCACCGTTCTTTTTCAATTCATCCACTACCCGGCCGATGTTCGCGTCCATCACATCTACCATAGCGGCAAAAATGGACATACGCCGTGCGAGGTCGGTCTGCTGATCTTTCGTCAATGAGTCCCATGCCGGTAGCGGATGCGTTTCATCTTCAAACAGACTTTCGGGAACTACGCCGCGCGGACTAAGTGCCGGTTTGCCTTGCATGAGTTTCAGGTCAACAATCCGTTTCCAGCGAGCGTCACGAATCTTGTCCCATCCCTGCATATAGAGAGACATATATTTATCGGTCACTTCTTTCGGTGCGTGCAAAGGGAAATGGGGAGCGTTATAAGCCAGATACAGGAACAACGGTTTCTTCTCCTGATGTGCCTGGTCGATGAAGTCAATCGCATAATCCGTTATCACATTCGTTGCATAGAAAGTTCCTTCTTCATAGTGTCTGGGGGTACGGTCTTTCGGCAAACGGGTATATACTGCCGGATTCCAGAAAGAATTAAATCCGCCCAACAAACCGTAATACTCCTGGAAACCACGAAGAATAGGATTCGACTTATTCCCCAAATGCCACTTTCCCGACATCGCCGTAAAGTATCCGGCATCTTTCAGGACTTCCGCAATCGTGACGTTGTCCGAATTGGAACGGAAACCGGAATATCCTTTCGGCCAGGCAGGATGACTGCCGTCCATGTGTCCCAATCCCGTCTGATGCGGATAAAGTCCCGTCAACAGGTTGGCACGCGACGGGCAACTGCGTGCACTGTTATACATCTGCGTCATACGGACGCCATTCTTTGCCAGTTTATCCAACACCGGTGTATGAATCTCGCCACCGAAGCAGCCGAGATCGGAAAATCCCAAATCGTCAGCCAGTATGATAATAATATTCGGTTTGTCCTGTGCATACGTCATCGGGACCAGAGCCAAGCTGCCTGCTATCAATAAAGAAGTTTTCATTTAGTATTATAATTAAAGTTGGGTTTGAATTTACCATTCTCATAGATCATCGGAATTAATCCGGGACGGCACGTCACTTTATATTCCGCCGCCTGTGCCCCACGCGGATTGAAGAACATGGTAGCCCACCAGTTTCCATCCTTATCCTGAAAAAAGTTGTTGTGTCCTCCTCCCGTGATGGCATTGTAGCGCTCGCTATAGGGACCATACACATTATCGGCTGTCGAGATGATGCAGTCGTAACTATAACGTGTCTTCGGTGAGGTTACTCCCTTTTTCTCTATATAGGTATCTCCCTCCGACGTACGGTGCGACCATATAGCCTGTACGAGGTGATATTTGTTATCATATTTGAAGATAAACGCTCCTTCAATATACGGTTCCGGATTATATTTTTTCTCTTTCAATGTTTTCAGTTCCTCGGCAAATCCGCTCATATCCGGTTTCATACGGGCGATATAATGGTTGTGCCCGACAAAGTAGACAGTGCCGTCCGTATCTTCGAACAAACTTCCGTCGATGTTCGGGAAGATGGCTTTGTCTTTATTACCTTCGATATTCTCGTACGGTCCTTCCGGTTTTCCGGTCTTGCTCCGCAAAATGAAGGAACCTCTCCCGCCTGCCGACTCATTCATGCAGGCAACGATAAACCAGTTCTTCGCGCTTTTGATATAATGCATTTCCGGCGCCCACACTGCATGGAAGCGGTTGTCCATCGGATCACCGTTGATGGATTTTTTCTGATATTTCTCTCCTGCTTTATATACCTTCGGCTTTTTTTGCCAGGTTCCGTCTTTTTCCATCGACCATATTTGTCCTCTGGCTTCCCAGGACTTCATATCTTTGGAACGCCACAGGTACAAACCGTCGTTCCAGTCCCAGCAATGCCTCTGCCCCGGAAAGTAACGGTCGGGGGTAGAGGTCGTTCCTGTGATATAATAATAACCGTCGGGACCCAGCGTAGCCCAAGTGTCCCTCATCCAATAATCAAATGCCGGCTTTACAGATGTCGGAACACGTAGTTCCGGAGCGTTTGTATCTGCCGTTCCATATAACTGTGCTGATGCTGTAGAGATGGAAATAAATCCTGTAAACAAGATCAATCCTAATCGCAAAATCAATTTCATATATTTCTGTTTTATGTTTACGGATACAAAAATAGGCCGTTGCGGGGCAGACTTCATGGAATCATGTTTTTAATATCCGTAGGTATGTACAATCTTCTTATTTTTTAGTGTTCCGGATGGAGATAATTAAATGGATTCTGTTTAAAATGGTAACGTCTTTGCGGGAGAGGCAGCGGGTCCTGCAAACGCAACTCCCATGCCAGTAAACGGGTCAGAAGTTCTGTTTGAATTTTGCTGTATTTCTTCTCGCCAAACAGATTATGAATCTCCGAAGGATCTTTCTTTAAATTATAAAGTTCTCCGTTGCCATAATGATTCATAACCAGTTTCCAATCATCCTTTCTTATCATGCGTGAGGTACCGCTTTGCGTCCAGGTATTCAGTTCGTCAAAGTGGGCTATTTTGCCGGGAGTCAATGCTCCTTCCTGTTCAAAAGTCAAGGAGGCATCCAGTCCGACATCAGCTCCTCCGAAGCCTTGTTGTACGACCATGCTGGAGAATTCTTCTTTAGGGTAAGCTTTTCCGGTCAGCATCGGCCACAAGCTACGGCCCTGAACTCCTGTCGGTATTTCGGCACCGATGGCAGAGCAGAAGGTGGGGAAAAGGTCGGCTATCGATACGTGGCCATCCATAGGGGCAGGCTGGTTCTTGATGTGGTATCCTGCCCATACCATCGGGATACGTGCGAGGCTTTCGGAAAGTCCGGCTCCTTTACGGATCAATCCGTATTCTCCCCAATAGTCACCGTGGTCGGAGAGTACGACAAAGAGGGTGTTTTCATATTGTCCGCTGGCTTTCAATGATTCGATCAGTCTCTTGATCTGATCGTCTATCAACCGGATCATTCCGATATAGTTGGCACGGATTCGAGGCATGTCTTGTTCCAGGTTCGGGCAGGACGCGTCTTCCAGTTGCGCCAGAATACGGTATTTCTCTCCTTTCTTTGCCAAATCCTTACGGGAGGTCTTTAAGACGGGAAGCTTATCGGGGGAGAACATGGAGTAATAGGGTTCACATACCTGATAAGGGTTGTGAGGTTCTGGAAAAGAGACCCATACGAAGAAAGGATTTTCTTTCTGTTGTTTAATCCATGCCAGTGCTTCGTTCACGATTTTGGTGGGATGCTGTTCTTCCAGCGAGATGGGAGATGGCTCTAACCATTGCCCCCTGGCTTGCTGATTCAGGAAACGGGCAGTCTCCTTCTCTGCGGGAGTCGTCTTTTTGTGCTTTCCCCAGTGTCCGTATTCAGACCAGAAATCGAAGTCGGCAGGTTTCAGGTAAGCGTGATTCTTGCCGACCAATGCTGTTTTATATCCGTTTTCTTTCAATACGCCCACTAAGTCCTGTTGATAGGAAATGTCAGGAATATTGTGATTCGTGCGTACGTGAGTGGCGGAAGGAAAACGCCCGGTAAACATGGAACAACGTGCCGGAGAGCTGGCCGGCATCACAGTGTATGCCTTATTGAACCATACATTCTCTTGCGCCAACCGGTCGACAAAGGGAGTCACTTCCAGCGGAAAACCCTCCCTGCCGCACAAATCGGCACGCTGCTGATCAGTCATAATAACCACAATATTCGGTTTGCCGGTTTGCGCCTGGGCTGACATAGCCAAACCTTGTATGGCAAGTCCTGTGATACAAAAGATTGTTTTCATTTTATTTATTTCTTATTTAAAAGATCCTATTTAAAACGATATACAACCATGGAAGCGGCCTCCAGTTCGAACGGTTGATTCAGGTCCAGCCCGATTTCCGTCTCTACCGGTTGGACTTCATTCGGGGTAAACGGTGTGTTCTCTTTTCCCGGAACCAGTACCAGGCTTGTTTTATGTGCCTTGACGGGACGTTTGAAGCCGGAAACTTCCGGTTGTAGAGTGACTTTTTTATTCTGCAGGTTTATCAGTTTCAGGATATATTGTTTGCTGGCCGTATCATATCCCATCGTAACAAAGATATTCTGCAAACCTTCTATATCCTTGACCGCTGCATCCAGACACACGTCAAACGTGTTATCCCTGAACATCTTCGCCAGGTAGAAGAAGGAAGTCTTTACGCTACTGTCTACTCCATTAATCAACATCGGCAGGAAGATACGGTGTTCCAGAAAGTCCCAATGCCTCATCACCGGACGTTCGGCAAACAAGGGATTCAGATCGCCGTTGCGTTCTATTGACATACGGATGGCTCCGGTAGCCAGCAGGTTATAAGGATATTTTCCGCTAATACCCAATTCGCCGATAAATAGATCGGCAACACCCCGTTTGTAGTTATCAAAACGATAAGAAAGGCGGTAAGACGTATCTGTCTTCAGGTTCATTCCATAATATCCACGGTTGAGAATCAGGGCATCCGGGTGGTTCGCAATGTCTTCCGTGACATTAACCAGCATCGAATACTTATTTTCTTCGCTCATTGGATTTTCATCCGTGCGACTGATAAATACAGGAGTATATGATAACGGATAAGACATCCATCCAATCAACGGATCGGCCTGAAACACTTTTTTCTCTTTAACGCGGGAAGCCGGAACATTTTCATAAAGACCGTTCTTCACAGATAATCCGGCAGGAGGTGTAGCTTCTTCAAACGAACGGTTACGTATCAGTTCGGCGTGCAGAGCACCCTCGCCCATCATTCCTATTTCCTCATAATGGAAACCGTACTTTACGGAAGCCACTTTGTGGGTTTTCGATTTATTGATATACAACGTTCCATCGAAGGAAGACGAAGAGGAACTATTCCCATATACCAGAGGCAATGTGAAAAACAGACCGATACCCAACGTAAAGGATTGGAATGTCGAATGATTCATAGCATTTGTTTTTAGAGTTTCACATTGCAAATGTGGTCTTTTCTATCCAAGAAAAACAGAAAAATAATGCTTAATACCTGCAATCATGTATAAAAATCTGTAGCGAAGCGGCAAACTGAACATAAGTGCTGCCCGTTTGAACAATTCTACGACTGTTCAAAACAAAAAAAGACGTATCTTTAGGTCGTGAAAATCAATCAGAAAAGCCATGAGAACCACCTTACTTAAATTCGTACTCTTATTTAGTCTCGTGCTCTTAAATATTAGCTTGTCGACGGGACAAATTCAATATAATAACATACGCTTCAAACAGCTAAGTATAGCTGAAGGACTCCCGCATAATACGATCAATGCAATCACCCAGGACAACCACGGGTTCATCTGGTTTGGTACACGCAACGGATTGTGCCGATATGACGGTTATAATATCAACCTATTCGCACATAATGAGGCCGACAGCACCTCACTCCGCCACAATTTCATCACACGCTTATATAACGATTCGCTCCGTAACATTCTATGGATCTCTACCGATCAGGGCATCTGCAGCTATAACTACGAGACAGAAGATTTCAGCCGTTACCAGATTAAAGGGAACACTAAGGATGATGTTTGTTTCCTGAACACCAGCGATGGTATGCTTCTGGCAGCTTGTAGCAACGGACTCTATCGCTACAATGAACAAGACAGCTTGTTCGTCCCTTTTCTTCCCGATAAAGAAAAACCTCATGTGAGATACTTTGCGGAGGACGGAGACAAAACCTTATGGATAGATACCAACAAAGGACTGATGCGATACAGTCTGGAAAAGAAACAGTTCGTTTCCCTCCCGACTCTCATCCAGCCTTTTACACAGCAATGCAACAATGCCGTCCTGATCTCGTCCAACCAGCTTTTATTTAATACTAACAACGATTTTTTCGTCTATCATATACAGAGCAATACCCTGTGTAATCTCTCGAAAGATCTTGAGGTGAAAGACTTCCGGTGTGCGGCAACCGACCATACGGGGAATATATGGGTAGGCACGGAGTATGGCATCTTTGTCTTCAACAAACTCTATCAACTGATTGCACATTACGAACAATCGGAACGGGATTTAAGTGCACTGAACGATTCTCCCATTTACAGCCTTTATCAGGACAAGGCTCATAATATGTGGGTGGGAACCTATTTCGGAGGAGTCAATTATTATATATTCGGTTCCGACCAGTTTCAGATATATCCATACGGAGCCAGTTTCAATCATTTGAGCGGAAAGGCTGTCCGCCAGATTATCAATGCTCCGGACAACGGTCTGTACATCGCCACCGAAGATGGCGGATTGAACTACCTGAACAATAAGAAAGAAATCACCCGTGCCGAACGGCTGCACAAGCAGATGCAAATCTACGCCAAGAACATACATTCCTTATGGCTCGACAAAGATAACAGTCTGTGGCTCGGACTATTCCTGAAAGGAACTCTTCACTATATACCGCATCTAAACCGCACGGTGGACTATAATCTACTGTCGGATGAAGTTTCTTCCGGCTTCTGCATCATCGAAGACAAGAACGATCATATCTGGTACGGAGGCCCTTCCGGCTTATTCCTGATCGACAAGAAGAAAGCGAACTCCCGCCCGGAGAAGATTTCATCTCTCCGTGTCTTTAACCTGATACAGTTTAATGACAGTATACTTTGGGCAGGAACCCGAAAAGGCAGTATATTTCAGATCAATACCCATACACTGAAAGTAACCTCGCTCCCCATCCTGCCGCATACCGATCTCTACATCACCTATATCTACCCCGATTCACATCAACGGATATGGATAGGTACAGACAACAACGGGCTTTATGTATCGGACCGCAACGGTAGCATTATCGCCTTTTACAGTAAAGAACAGTTGGGATCCAACGCCATCAAAGGTATCATTGAAGATGAGATGAGTAATGTTTGGGTAGGTACCGGAAACGGACTTTGTTGTATCAATTCCCAAACAGGAAGCATTGACCGATATACCACGGCCGACGGATTGCCCATCAACCAGTTCAACTACTCCTCCGCCTGCAAGAAGCCTGACGGAGAATTGTATTTCGGAACTATCAACGGTATGATTTCTTTCTACCCGGAACAGGTACGCTCCGTCAATCCCCGTTTCAACATTGCACTGACTTCCATTTGGAGCAACAGCGAATATATGTCGCCCAACAATGAGAAAGCATTCATCCCTTCCTCTATCTCCGAACTGACAGAGATCACCCTGACGCACGAACAAGCCCAATCCCTGCGTCTCGAATACTCCGGCCTGAATTATCAATATACTGACAACACTCAATATGCGATGAAAATGGAAGGTATCGACAAGGACTGGCAGTTTGTAGGCAACCAGCATCAGGTACGCTTCTCCAATCTGCCTTCAGGAAGATATATCTTAAAGATCAAAGCCAGCAAAGATGGTATCCACTGGGACGAAACGGGCCAAAAGGACCTTGCTATCAGAGTCCTTCCTCCCTGGTGGCTCTCGCCGGAAGCATATTTAGTTTATGCATTACTCTTCCTATTAATCATTTACGCCGCATACAGATATACCAAAACGCGTATCATCCTGCTCATGCGACTGAAAACGGAGCATGAACAACGCGTCAACATAGAGAATATGAATCAACAGAAGATCAATTTCTTCACTTACATCTCCCATGACCTGAAAACACCGCTGACTCTGATTCTATCGCCTCTGCAACGATTGATCCAGCAGCCACAAATCAGCAACAACGATAAAGAGAAACTGGAAGTCATCTACCGAAACGCCAACCGGATGAATTATCTGATTAATGAACTATTGACGTTCAGTAAAATCGAGATGAAACAGATGCGTATCAGCGTCCGGAAGGGAGACATCATGCACTTTCTGGAAGAACTGTCGCACATCTTCGACATCGTAGCCGGGGAACGGGAAATTGACTTCATCGTCAATCTGGAAGACACCGAAGAGGAAGTCTGGTTCTCGCCTTCCAAGCTGGAACGGATTCTTTATAACCTGCTCTCAAACGCATTTAAATATACCCAGCCCGGCGGATACGTCAAGTTGCGTGCCAAACTAATAAAAGAAGAGAAAGAAACATTTGTGCAAATCTCCGTCAAAGACAATGGCAGGGGGATTCCTAAAGAAGCTCAAGAACAAATATTTGAAAGTTATTACCAGGTTGAGAAGCGCGACCATCGCGAGGGATTCGGACTGGGATTATCGCTTACGCGTTCGCTCATACACATGCACAAAGGTGAAATCCGGGTAGAAAGCGAAATCAACAAAGGTTCGGACTTTATCGTTACCCTGAATGTATCGGAGGATGCTTACAACCCCGATGAACGCTCGTCCGAGAACATCACGACCGAAGAAATACAGAAATATAACCAGCGAATCAAGGAAACCATCGAACTCATTCCCGAAAAGCTGACCAACAAAGAAAAAGATCCTGCCCGGGAATCTATTATGATTGTAGAGGACAATAAAGAAATGAATGATTACCTCGCCAGTATATTCAGCGAGAAATATGATATTATACGGGCGTATAACGGTGCGGAAGCCTGCAAGAAGATAGCCAAACAGCTGCCCAACCTCATTATATCAGATTTAATGATGCCGGTGATGGACGGATTGGAATTTACGGAACGTGTCAAACAAAACGTAACGACCAGCCATATCCCCGTTATCCTCCTGACTGCAAAGACTGATGAAAACGACCATACGGAAGGTTATCTGCGGGGAGCCGATGCGTATATCACTAAACCTTTTAACGCCAAGAATCTGGAACTGCTGGTACAGAATATCCAAAAGAGCCGGAAACAGAGCATTGAACACTTCAAACAGGCAGAAGAACTGAACATCAAGCAAATAACCAACAACCCGCGGGATGAAATATTCATGAAAGAACTGATGGAACTGATTATGGCGAACCTCAGCAAGGAAGACTTCGGAGTAACGGAAATCACAGCCCATCTCCGCATCAGCCGCAGCCTGTTGCACATGAAGCTGAAATCACTCACTGGATGCTCCATCACTCAATTCATACGGACCATCAAGATGAAAGAGGCTAAAATTCATTTACTGAATGGTATGAATGTCTCCGAAGCATCATTTGCCGTCGGCATATCAGATCCGAACTACTTTACAAAGTGTTTCAAGAAAGAATTTAATATCACTCCGACAGAGTTTCTCAAGCAGTTGAAATAGAAAGCAAAAACAACTGCTTCAGAAATTCAACCTACCCTTAGACAACGTGTCAACTATTAATAGAAAAGTTCTTTTGCTCCCTTTGCAAAGATCTCTTCTCTTCATAGTAAAGTTGTCTTTGCCCTATTTCAAACTATAAACGCAAGTTCCGTTTATATAATTGCAAGCTTTGTTTTTATAATTGCAGGTTGCATTTATAAAAACAAAGCTTGCAATTATAGTTTGGAACGAAGGAAGCAGGGCAGACGCATTATATTTTGTCTATCAATTAGTCAACTATTATCTATATTTCATTTTTATTATTTGTCTTATTATTAATCTATTAATATTTTGTATATTAATTATTTATTTGTATTTTTGTTGTATTGAATTTAAACAAAAATAAACCCTAAAATGAGCTTAATTAGTCTTTGTAAACAACTTGAAGATCCTCGTATTGACCGAAAAAAAGAACACTCTTTGGAAGTCATCGTTTATATAGCCTTGTGTGCTGTAATCTGTGGAAGTGAAAGCTGGAATGAAATAGAACGGTTCGGTATTTGTAAGTTTGACTTCTTTAAACGTCGTTTTCCTGATTTAGTAAAGATCCCAAGTCATGACACTTTCAATCGTTTTTTCAGTTTACTCAAACCCGGTTATTTTGAATTGGTCTTTCGTGATTGGGTATCTGAGCTTTGTGGTAAGTATGAAGGGGTTGTTGCTATAGACGGTAAAATGCTTCGTGGAGCAAGTAAGTGCAGCAAAGACAATCCCTTTGGCAAAAAAGGATTCAAGCTTCATATGGTTAGTGCCTGGGCTGTTTCCAATGGAATCAGTATGGGTCAGGTAAAAGTAGATGATAAAAGCAATGAAATCACCGCTATTCCTTCTCTTATAAAATCTCTGGATTTGCAGGATTGCATAGTGACAATTGATGCTATTGCATGCCAAACAGATATTGCCGAAGTAATAATAGAAAATAATGCAGACTATATTCTGGCATTAAAGGCCAATCAAAAAAACAGGTTAATGGATGTGGAACGCTGGCTAGACGAGATGGATGGTGTTGATATTGATCGGCCGGTATACCGTTCACACTATGGAAAATATGTCACAGAGGAGGTTTCTCATGGGAGAATTGAGACTCGTGAATGTCTGGTTTATAGCCCGGGAAAGATTATGGAATCAATGCTGAAAGATAAATTTGAGGGGGTCAAGTCCATCGTAAGAATTAGTACCGAAAGACTGGAGGTAGCCACTAAAAAACTTTCCGTAGAAAAAAGATATTACATTACTTCACTAGGGCTAAAACCGAAAGAAATTTCAGAGGCTATAAGATCGCATTGGGATATAGAAAACAGGCTACATTGGCAGTTAGACGTATCGTTTAGAGAAGACGCAGGAAGGAAAGTAGGTAATGCTGCGCAAAATTTTTCTTTAATTAATAAGATAGCCCTTTATATCATCAAACAAGATGAAACAAAGGGCAGTGTAGCAGCCAAAAGAAAAAACGCAGGATGGAATGATGAATATTTGTTCAAACTATTAAATAAGATAAAAATATAATGCGTTTGCCCTGACGAAGGAAGAGAAAGTTATCTAACCGGAGAAAGGAAGTTTGGTCTATAGCAAAAGGAAATTATCTATTAATAGTCAACAGGTCAAGTAGGTATATCTTGTAAATCAACTACGCCCAACAGAAAAAGATATCGCCGGTAATTAATCTGCAACATTCACTGATGCAGCTAATTACCGGCGAGCAATAGAAATCTATAATCGACTAATACCTATTCTACCATTCCTGGAAGCGTAAATCGGCTTCCGGATTCTGACGTCGGATCAGTTCCTCGTCAACCTGATAAGTGATGCCACCTTTCGTGTACTTATAAGAAAGCGTAAACTTAGGCTGTTTCCCTACAAACTCCAATGATTCGGCTGCAGGATCTAATGTGGCAGATGCATCTGTGATAGCGACGCTTCCTCCGGCTTCAATATTGACGCTTCCATCCGGATTGACTGTCAGATTCACCGATTCATTGTTTTCCAATGTGTTTCCGAAACCCGGTCTGCGTACTTTGTTTCTACCTAACGAAACAAAGTCGCGGGTCATATTCTGACTCAAATCCTTGTTACTGTATTCAGTAACCTGTTGGGTGGACAAATTGGTAACTTTTCCTTTCACAAAGTAGGTACCATGATACTGGCTGACAAATTTGACAACCACAATACTGTAATCCTTCAAATTGCCATTCACATCAGTACTTATTTCATCCTGATTATGATCGACCAACCGGAAAGGGATTGCATAGTGCTTGTTCAAGGCAGCATTGTCATTATAGAAAGCATCGGAGAAAGTCACTTTCACATCTGCTATTGCCAAATTCGGATTGCTGATCGTCATCTTGTTCGGATTAGCCAACTGATAATAGTTTTCCGGCATCAGTGTCAAGCCCGTACCCTCCAGTAAAGACGGATCGATCTCAAACGTAGCCCAATCATCGGTATGCACCTCTCTTTTACCGCCAATAGCCACTCCCACCTTTATCGACATATCTGTGTCGGCTACCAGTGTCCGCAAAGGTTTTTGCGAAGCAAAGTACACAGAACTCTTATCGTAGTCCTTTTCATAATCGTCATAACAAGCAGTCATCAGAACGCTTATCAGCCCTATCCATAATATATTTAGTCTTTTCATTGTAAATAAGTATTTATATCAACAGCACGTTATTCCCAACCCTGATTATTCATTAGATTCTTATTCTTTTCCAGCTCTGCATACGGTAGCGGCATGAAATAGTTTTTCACTTCATATTTCCGTTGTTCCACTTTCTGTACTTTGAAGCTGAATGTACCATCTTCCTTGCGGGTAACGGCAACACCCTCCACCTCTTCGTTCAACGGCAATACCCAACGACGCATATCAAAATAACGATGATTCTCGAAAGTAAATTCCAAGCGACGTTCGTTCTGAATCAGCTTTCTGAACGAGTCCTTACTTTGAGCCATTTCATCCAGATAAAGATCAAAATTGATACCCCCGGCTTGCGAACGGATTGTTTTCAATATTTCGTATGCAGAATACAGGCATCCTTCGGCTTTCACCGTCGGGTTGCCCCAAGCCTCATTGGCAGCTTCGGCAAAGTTAAGAAGAACTTCCGATTTTCGTAACAAAGGATTGTAATGAACCGAGTTTAAGGTCTGAATCGGATTCAGCATAGCCGATTTCTTGGAAACGAATTTAGCCAGATAATAACCCGTACGTGTAGCATTCTCACTAAACGAAGGAGAATCTTTTCCACCCTCGGACATATCCAACGGCTGGCCGGAATCGCCAAATGTAGCACTATGATAGTAGACATTCAGTGCAAAGCGATTATCCAGTACGGCATAAAGCTGCGTCAGATCGAAATCTGGATCAGACAGATCGACACCGGAACGAACATCGGTTGCCGGATAACCATTCTTCGCATAAAAAGCCTTTACCAGATTATGAGAAGGAGTGGCACGGGCACTTCCGTAGTAGAATGGCGGGAAATGAAGGCCTTCCAGTAGATTACTATTAAAATATTTGCGGAAAGCATAATCGGAACTTTCGGTCTGCACATCGGCAATGGAGGAAGCCGTAACAGGAACATAAGTTCCGAAACCTTCCATGCCCAGAATCTTATTGATCTCTTTGGCCACCGCTTCCCATTTTGCCTGGTAAACCGTAGGGTTCAGTATTTCGAATTGTCCCATGCCGGTAATCTTCGTCACGTCATCATCCTGCATGGCAGGGCTTGCGCTATATAAAAGCGCACGACTTTTCAGAACAGCTGCCGCCGCTTTCGTGGCACGGCCGATTTGTGTATTACCAAACTCCAGGTCATCTCCCTGATACACATTCGGTAATAACTCGATGGCATTATCCAAATCGTTGACGATAAAATCGACTGTTGCCTGATAAGTAGGACGAAGAAATTCACCATTCTGCGCGGCCTCATCCTGCGAAATAAAATGATCTGCCAACGGAATACCCAACGCTTTTCCATTCTTCGCCTTTCCGCCGTACATCTTCAATAGCTCAAAATGCCACCATGCACGCAAGAAATACGATTCACCTTCCAAACGCAGCTTGATTTGCTTGTCCACTTCCGGGTCGGTGCGGTTGTACTGCACCTGGTCGGTCAAGCCGTTTTCGAGGAAAGAGTTTACATAGTTCAACATGTTGTACGCATTACTCCAGTTCCCGATCGGGTTGTTAAACGCCGTCATCCCACCCATATTTAATTTATAGACAGAAGAGCTGCGCAGATTAGTCACTGCATTATCGGTAGCACAATCCAGAAAGTTATTGTCAAAACAATCCGGACGGTTGGCTATGCCATTATAAGCTTTATATAGTACGCCTTGAGCAAGTTCCGGCACTCTCCAGGTATCAGAGTCTCCGATCTGCCATGTCACCTTTGTATCCAATGTGTCGTCACAAGCACAAAAGAGAAACAGACCTGCTAAAACGCAACTTCCTAATATATGTTTCATATTGCCATCTATTAATTGTTCAAAATTAAAATACAAAAGAGACTCCGCCTGTAAAAGTACGTGTCACCGGGTAGTTTGTCACACCGGCATTCAGCAGTTCAGGATCCAAATCTTTCACGGAAGAAAGCACAAACAAGTTTGCACCACGAGCGAAAACCTTCATCTTCTTCACTACCGAACTTGGGGAGAACTGATTGAACGTGTAGCTCAATTCAACATTCTTCATACGGAAGAAGCTTGTATTCTTCAACCAGAAAGAAGAATTGCGGAAGTTGTTCTCACCGGCAGTAGTTGTCAGGCGCGGATAACTTCCGGTCGGATTGTTTGCCGGATGATAACGGTCTAATGCCAGTTTGGAGTATTTACCTTCTCCATTATTCCAGTAATAAGCATTCGTTGCCCAAGTGTGAACGCCCAGTTCGGAATATCCCTGAAGATACAATCCCCAGCCTTTGTAGCTTACATTGAAATCGATGCCCAATGTAGTACGTGGGAATGAGTTTCCGAGTTCCTTTACGTCACGACCGTCAATGATCTTATCACCGTTCAGGTCTTTGTAGGCGATGTCGCCTTCCTGATAATCGGCAAACGTCTGGGTTGCATGTCCGTTGATGACTACATCTTTGCCAAATAATCCTTCAGCAACCAGTTCCATCATAGCATCGGTAGAACGCCCCACTGTGTAGCGGTATTCTTCACCATGTTTCACCTGGTTCCATTTCAATACTTTATTCTTAGACCATACGAAATTGGCTCCTACCGAATAAGCCCAGTCGTTGATGCGGTCGCTCCAGGTGAACATTCCTTCTATACCATGATTCAAGACGGAGCCCATGTTATCCTGGTAGGTAAAGTTGCCAGTATAATCCCCGTAAGAGGCATCGACAGAACCAATGATGTCCGTATGTTTCTCACGGAAATAGTTCATCTCGGTATATAAGCGGTTGTTCAGGAACAGGCCTTCCACACCGATGTTCCATTCTGCTGCCTTTTCCCATTTCAGGTTCGGATTACCCGCACGGACAAAAGTGGAATAGTAAGCCGTAGCACCGTTGTTCGTTGTTCCGAACCGGAAGCTGCCGTCTTGCGACCAGGCACGTTCATACAATAAATGTTCCGTGCTTCTATCATAGCCCAATATACCGGCACTGGTTTTCAGTTTCAGGAAGTTCACGTATTCATTGTCTTTCAGGAAATCTTCATTGCTTAGAATCCAGGCAAGGCCGCCTGCTGCCGAGAAGAAGTATTTATCTCCCGATTTGAAACGGTTGCTTCCCATCAATGCCATATCCGCTTCCACAGCATAGCGGTGGTCATACATATAGTTCAAACGCAATGCGTAGTTTGCATTGATGATGTCCTGGGTCACTCCCTGATTCGTTGTTTTCGAGTACATATAAGTCAGCCGTGCCGATACATCATGCTTTTGGTTGAATGTATTCTCGTATGCGGCAAAGGCATTCCAACCCAATGTCTGTTGTAAGGTAGTCGACTTCCGACTCTGTGAAGTGGCTACATCTGTTTTCTTCATCTGGGTGTACATGATCTGTTCCTCACCGGCAAAGTCACGATATGTTTTGATGGCATACGTCGGATAGACTTTGCTCAAAGAGAGTTGCAGGTAATCATAGTTGTCGAAAGAAAGGAAAGCACCGGCTTTCAAGCCTTTTGTCAGCATATCAAGATCGAATTTCAAACCGATATTGGTCTGGCTGCGTGTATAACGCTCATCCGTATATCCTCCGTACATCGTTTCTGCGTATGCATTCATCGGACGCAGCAGACTTGCGCCAAACAAAGGAATCCCGTCCGAGCTGGCCAGTCCGGTTTCTTCCGGTGACATAGTCAGCGGGTATTCATTCGGACGATGCGTAGACAGGGCCGTAAATACCTGACCACAGTCCAATTGCCCCCATTTACGCATTTCCATACGTCCGGCAACATCTGCGGATATAGTCAGGAAATCCGTTACATTGAAGTCGAGGTTTCCGCGAAGAGTCAGGCGGTGCAATTGCGGAGTATAGGTGACGTCTTCAAATCCGCTACCTCCTACATATCCGGCAATCAGGGCATAACGCACTCTGTCGGTACCTCCCGTCATATCGAACGATACTTTCCGATAGTTGGCATTTTTGTTCAATAACTGATCGTACAAATCGACGTTCGGATACAATAGATCATTGGCTCCTTTGGAGTTTTTATATCCTTCCAGTTGTTTCTGATTATAGTAAGGAGTCAGTCCATCGTTTGCACGCGCTTCATTATACAGATTAGCATACTGATAAGAATTCAGGAAATCAGGAGTACGCGTCATCTGTACCACCCCTGCTTCGGCGGTTGCGTTATAAATGCGGCGGTTGGCCTTTCCTCTGCGGGTAGTCACCCAAAGTACGCCATTCGCAGCACGTGCCCCATAAAGAATCTTGGCAGTGGCATCTTTCAGCAACTCGATACGTTCGATTTCTTCAGGAATCAAATCCGCTGCCGGACGTTCCACACCATCGATGATAACGATAGCTGTATTCTCCGACATGCCATGCTGGCCACGGATAAATAAATCAGGCGTATTGTTTCCCAATCCGCTGACTGTGGAGCGAACTTGCAGACCTAACATTTTACCTTGCAGCATATTAGTCAGCGTCAAATCAGGGAAGGTTCCAAACTGTCCGTTCTCCAGTACGCTCGTTGCGCCTACTTCATTCCCTTTATACGTCTTGCCACCATCGGCTCTATTCACCAGCGATTCTTCGGTCAGAAACAGAGGCTCTTTCTTCAGGACAATCCTTTCAGGAACGATATTGCTGCCTGTCAGCTTATACACTTTATCTTCATATCCCAAAGCCTCCACCATGACGGTTGCGTCATTCTCGACCTTCGTCTGAAAACGTCCCTTTGCATCTGTATAGAGAACGACTGCACCTTCTCCACAAATGATAGAAACATTCTTCAACGGGCTACCTTTCTCGTCGGTAACAATAGAAACTACTTCCACCAAAGGCTTCTTCGCCGACTTTCTCTTTGATTTATTCTGTGCGAAAGTCAGGCTAGAGCCAACGATAAGGACAAATATGAGCCCTATCAGTCTTATATATCTAATCTTGTTTCTCATATACTTTTCTTTATTTTAGGTATCACCATCCGGGGTTCTGTTGAAGATTATCCAAAGCCGCCACTTCATCCATCGGCAGCGGATACCAATAATTACGCTTGTTAAACGTCCGCACGGCTGTCCTCACCGGAACATACTCGTAAGTAAAGTCGGTCAACTTATAAGTGCAGGCTTTTTCCACTTTCAACTGGTCGGCCGTATAAGAATGATTGATCGGGGTTGCTTTGACACCCATGATCGGATATTCACCCTTAAACAGATCTTCAGCAATCATCCAACGGCGGATATCATACCAGCGGTGTCCTTCGAACATCAATTCCACACCACGTTCCCGACGATAAGCTTCTCTAAAGTCAACTCCATCCGGCAATTCACCGATTCCGGCTCTTACGCGGATTTTATTCAAAGCCTGGCGGGCCGACATCGTACAACCCGTAACGACTGCATCCGGATCACCTGTCGCTTCGTATGAAGCCTCTGCCATATCCAGATAAACTTGGGAAACACGAATGTACACAGCCACCAAACGATATAATTGGAAACCAGCTTCGCCAAACAAAGGTACACTTGCTTCCGGCCAGATGAACTTCTTACACATATATCCGGTCTGTTGAGAGCCTCTCGTAAACTGATTGGTAGAAATGAAGTTCTCGGAGTAGCCGCCCGAATAAGTAGTCAGATAATAAGGAACACCCTGTAAATTCTTTCCCCATTGCTCACCGGGCACGAGGATATTATTCGTGAAGCGAGGATCTCTATCCGAGTAAGGATTGGTAGTCTTTACCGCATCATAACCGGAACGCGGATCAGTGATCGGATAGTAGTTGCCGTCAGCTCCCTTACGTTCGTACATATCTACCGCATTTTGTGTCGGAGCATTATAAGGAGTACCCTCGGCACCGGTTTTATTATCATATGGTTGTGTCAGCCATTGCGCTCTGACGAAAGCAGACCAGTTGCCATGATGCCAACGCAGGAACCATAAGTATTCCGGCTGTGCGAATTGATTGGAATTAGGCATTAATTGAATACTACGATATTCGTCGTGATTCATCAAGCGATAATATTCGTGGCTTTCAATAGCGTTGATCGCCTTTTGCGCACTACGGGCAGCTTCGGCAGCCATCTCTTTTCCATATCCTTTGTTTTCAATAGAATTCAAGTCGTTCTGCATCAAAGGGCTGGCAGCATAAAGCTGTGTCATCGCTTTTAATGCCATGGCGCTTACTCTGTCAGGCCGTCCATGTTCCTCGTCAGGCCAGCTTATAGGTAAATATTCAATGGCTTTATCCAAGTCTGTCTGCATCCAAGCATTGGATTCCTGATAAGTTTTACGGGGAAAGTCAAAGTCGTCCGATGCTCCCCAAAGCTGGTCAAAGATGGGCATTCCGCCATATCGTTTGATAATCTCAAAATAGAAGTAGGCACGCAGGAAATGAGCCTGTCCCAACAGTTTTCTCCTTTGATCGTCTGTGATGGATTTCACTTGATCTACTCCGCTAATTACACGGTTCACGATACGAAGTCCGGTATAAGCACGAGAAATAGCACTTTTGAAATTCTTCCCATCACTTTTACTTCCTATTTCGAAACGTGTACCGGCATTCTCCAGCCAGTTACCTGCATTGACAAACTTCGACGGATCATCATCGCGAACGGATGCATATTCATCCGATAAATTACCTACCGTTACGCATGTATTCGAATAAGAGTTGATACCATGTGTAAAGATTAATATATCATCATTTTGAAAGATGCGGTCCATGAACCCTAACAAACTGCTATAATCTTTATAAACATCATCTTCGGAAAGTCCGTCATCGGGAGAGCGGTCCAGATAGTCCTCACAACTTCCTACAAACAAACCCAACAGAATGATCCATATCCAATTCAACTTATGTTTTCTCATATCAGTAAATTTAAAGTGTCTCATAATCCTAATCTAAAACCAATGTTATAACGTCTCACCATCGGATAAACATTCTGTCCCGAATGTTCGGGGTCACGGCGGGAATCACCTTTTGAGAACGTCAACAGATTGCTGCCATTAACATATACTTGCAGTTTTGTCAGACGTAAAGGCTGCAACCAACGTTTCGGAATCTGATAATTCACTTCCAGGTTCTTCAAACGAAGATAAGCATGGTTGGTATATGTGTATGTACTGGCCACCGAATTATAACTTCTCTGAACATGAATACTGGGGCGAACCGGACCGCTTTGAATCGGAGCATCGGCTGTCCATGTATTCAACGTATTCGGTTGAGCCTTGATATTACCTTCCGGGAAGTCCCATAAATAGGAAGGAATTGCTTCTTTATAAACATCCATAGCACTGTACCACAACATATTAAATCCGATTCCTTTGTAAGAACCTCCCAATGTAAATCCGAGGGTAGTGGTCGGATAGTTCAGGTTTTTCATCGGAACCATATCCTTGGCATCAATCATACCGTCTCCATTATAATCGATGTAGTACAAGTCTCCCGGAATCAGCGTGTTGTGTGTACCATTGGCAATAGTGGACTGCGCCGAGTTATAAATATCATCCAATGACTGGAAGTTTCCCGTTGCCAAGTATTTGTTCACATATCCGATTGACTTTCCGGCTTTTTTCAAATATTCGCTCTGATTCTTCGGGTCATCAATAAAGACAACACGGTTCTCACTGGCTGCAAAATTAAACTTCGCGTAATAATTAAACTTTCCGATACGGTCGTTCCAGGCAATATCCAATTCAAGACCGTGATTTTTAGTCTTACCCAGATTCACCTGCGGAAAAGCAATACCACTATCGGCCCATGACGGAATCGTATTACGTGCCATCAAAATGTTATTACGCTTTTCATCGAACAAGTCCACAGTAAAGTTTAGTTTACCCCACAAACCTATTTCGATACCGATATTCTGCTTAATAGATTCTTCCCAGGTAGCATCGGGGTCGGCCAGTTTCCCTTCTTTGTACAAAGGTCCCCAATTACTGGTCTGATATTTACCAAACTGCGCATTGGCAGATAGTTGCTCAAACTTCTGAATATAGTTGAAACGGGTAGCACCTTTATCATTACCAACTACTCCATACGAATAGCGCACTTTCAGGTTGGTCAGTACACCTTTGGTCAATTTCTTCACCCATGGTTCTTCACTGATGCGCCAACCGATAGAAGCGGACGGAAAGAAACCGAAACGGCGTCCCGGAGCAAATTTTTCCGAACCAGTGTAGGCACCGTTAAATTCAGCAAGATAACGCTCTTTGAAGTTGTAAGTGACACGGCCTACCCAGTCTTCTTCGTAAGCCGGGAAGCTCATCACACCCGAATTAGCAGTATTGGTTGATTCGTTCATCTTACGGTTAAATACAAATAAGGCACTTACATCGTGATCGCCAAACTGACGACTATAATTCAATGCTAATTCGTAATAAAGTTTACGTCCGTAAGCCTTGAAACCGTCATAAACACCACCAACAGGCAAATCTCCGAGAGCATTTTCATCCGGATAGCGTTTCTCGGTATAATTATAAGTAATTGTTCCGTCAGCATTATAAATAGGATTGGCGTAATCATACACACGATTAATACGAATATGCGTACGCTGGGCAACCAAATCGTCCTTACCTAAAATCTTACCCGGCATGATCTGGGTAGTCCATGAAGAAGAAGTAGTGTAAGACAATGATGCTTTCAATGACAGTCCCTTTGTAATAAAATCCAGCTTCTGATTCAAGATTACATCGTAGAAACCTTGATGTTGCTTAATATTACGACTACCTCCTTCATTCATCAGACAGGCTATATTTTGATCGGAGCTTAACCCGTCTCCCCATATTCCATTACTATATTTAATCGGAAATTCATTACTTGGAGCCGTAAAGAACGTTTTAAAAAAGCGTTCATCCGGAGAATCGACATTCTCATAATAAGACGGTTGGTTCTGATACCCCATCTTACCCGCCACATTAAATGACAATTTGGTGGTACTTGTTATATTGAAGTCGAAATTACTACGCCAGTTATAACGACGATAAGAGAAGGAAGGATCGAAATCCTCTTGTTTGGTAGTATTAAAAATATCTCCGTCATGCAAATAACCCAAAGATACGAAATAACTCATTTTCTTCGTACCACCGCGTACATTAAGATTATAAGCCTGTTCATAACCTACATTCTTTACCAGTTCTTTCCACCAGTCCACTTCGGGAAAGACATCGTTATACGGACCGTAATTTCCGGTAGCATACGCATTTTCCCATGCGGTAATGGTAGATTCGGGCATCATTGCTCCCCAGTTACCATCATTAGCCTGTGCCCTGTTATACTGTTTCATAGAGGTCACATAGTCAGACCATTCAGGAGCAGCAGAAGGTTGTTTAAAACCGAAGTTAGCTGTGAATGATATTTCCGGCTTCTGTTCGAGTCCGCGTTTGGTTGTCAGCAAGATCACACCGTTCGCACCTTTCACACCGTAAACCGCAGTTGCCGAAGCGTCTTTCAGTACGGAAATAGATTCGATTTCATTCACATCTACATCGTTGAAGTCACGTTCGATACCATCCACCAATACCAGTGGCTCCGCTTCTCCCCAGGTAGACTTACCACGAATCAATAAAGAAGCCTTATCAGCTCCCGGCTTTGAAGTGGAATTGATGGCAACCACACCCGGCATCTGACCTTGCAAAGCTTCGGAAACGGAGTTCACGCTACCTATCTTTAATAAATCATCTCCTTTTGCAGTAGCAATGGAACCGACACTGGATACCTTTTTCTGTACACCGTATCCAACCACTACCACTTCTTCCAGTGTCTCCGTATCTTCTCCTAAAGAGATTACTCCTAAAGTCGTTTTATTCTTTAAATCCAGTTCCAGAGTTTTATACCCCACATAAGAAATGACAAGTATGTCTCCTTTCGATGCCTTCACAGTAAAATTACCGTCAAAATCAGTAATCGTACCGCTTCCCGTACCTTTCACGCGAACACTGACGCCAATCATCGGTTCACCAGATACTGCATCCTTCACTTGTCCCTTCCAATAATCCTGTTGTGCCTGCACGTCCAGCGCACAAAACAAAAAGCAACAAAGACATAAGAAAGAAAAATAAAGTCTGTCTCTTCTCATAAACATTATTTTTAACTGTTAACAAATTCTTTATCTCAAGACACAAATTAAGCGGGAAAATCTTCAAATGAAAAGGAAGATTATCCTCAAAACCCGTACAAATGTGCAAAATAGATTTCTCTACTACATTTCTGAACAAATCATTTCCACATTGGCTTTATGACGTGCTCTTTGTCTACGGTGATGTTGTATATGCCATCGTTTCCTTTCTTCAGGATGAGCGGAACAATACGTGTTTTACGAGGGGACACGGTGGAATCTGAACGATGAACGTGGTAAACATAGTAATATTTTCCATCCAGCCCTTTAAATACATCTCCATGTCCTGATCCGTTTTCTCCTACGAGGCTGCGATGAATGATCGGACTGTTCGGATGTTTCTTCCACGGACCGAAAGGGGAAGAAGCAGTAGCATAGCCTACCGAATAGTCGATATTCATAAAATGATTGGCAGAATAGAAGAGGTAATATACCCCGTCCCACTTCATAACAGTCGGTCCTTCCATCACCGGTGCAGACTTATAGTTCGGAGTCTTTTCCCAAGGCTCCGTACAGTCCAGACATTGTTTCAATGTTTCCGGTTTGATACTTCCTTTCTTTATGTCAAACTCGGCTACCCAAAGGTAATTTCCTTTATTAAAGCGGACATGATATAGGTAGTATTTCCCATCATCATCCTTAAATAGGAAAGAGTCTATATTCTTAGCAGAAGCGTCTATCGGCTTGACTTCCTTCTGACGAAAAGGTCCGAATACCGATTTTGAGGAAGCAATTACTGTTTGCTCATTAGCAGTATAAGTGAAATAATAAGTTCTTTTATCCTTAAAGTATTGAGGTGCCCAGAAGCCTTTTTCACCATACGTTCGATCTCCTTTCCGCAGAATCAGTTGCAGGGAACTGCCATCAGGCACCGTCCAATGCTCCAGATCGGTCGATTCGAGGATAGCAAAGCCCTGTGGTTCCTGATTGCGTGTGCCGGTGAGGTAATACTTGCCGTTTTCCACAAAGATAGTGGGATCGGCATACATAATTTCTTTCCAATCATCAGCATGCAATTGGAAGGCAGACATAAATGTCACTCCTAGAACAAGTGTTACCCGTGATAAGATTTTATTAAATGTATTCATCAGTCTGTATCTTATTAATTGTTATACCATTTTTATCAATTCAGCTCCCATGCCAGGCGAGGTTGCTCACCGTTAAGATTCCATATAGAGGCATCCCAGTCGAGAGCACGAATGGCTTCCATCAGGTTATTGATGGTAGTCAAGCCGTTATAACGATCTACCGTAGTAATTGCACCTACGTTTACACTAGCTTGGTCAGGCAGTGCGGGATTACCAGAGAAAACACATTCCATAGCCGGGTTAGCGTAACAGGAATAAGCCACATTCTGACTGTACCGTCCACATACCTTACCCGATTTGGGGGCAGCTTGAGAGAATAAATATGTGTTCCATGCTACACAGTGATGAACAGTAATGCCGGACCCTGTTGTGTTATTGGCGTTACCCATGATACCTCCCACCTGATTTTGTGCAGATACATCACAGTCGCTCCAGCAGTAGGATATGGCAGAAGTAGTAGAAGCACCGGAAATAGGTTGTACCCATCCGGCAATACCACCGCCCGGATTAGCCACAACCATAGGAACTGCTTTCATCACTCCATGAGAATAACAATGAGAAATAGTACTTCCAAGCAACCGGCTGGCAATACCGCCGACGCACGACTGGGTAGTAATATCACCCACATGATAGCATTGTTCTATAGAAGCTCCTTCACGCACCTCACCGCAGATACCACCTGCCGACCACAATGCAGTAATCTTCGTTTCCGAACCACATTGATAAATCTTGCTGTCTGCCCCGTGAAGTCGCCCACAGATGCCGCCCGCTTGACCGTCATCCCATGCAGCATTGCCCGAAGTCAAACTGATAGTACCCGATACCCGAACGTTCTCCACTATACCCGCACCGGAAACATTACCTGCCTGACCAGCGACAATACCCGTAAGTTTTTTATTGGCAGTGACTTGTGCATTTGTAAAAGTAACATTGGCACATCGCCCTGTCAACATACCGAAGAAACCCTGATAACCGGATGAAGAAGATGTTATTTTCAGATTACTAATGGCGTGTCCACAACCATCAAAGTCCACCGGCTTGGCTGCAGTGGCTTCCACAGGAGTCCAGTCCATGCCTTGCAGATCGATATCTGCACCCAGACGTACATAGGTAATCTGCCCCTCCTTGAGGTATTCACCGAGCTTGGCCAAATCCTTGGCCGCAGTGATGATATACGGATTACCGATACCACCCTGCTTTTGTTGCAGATAGAAGGTCATAGTACTCTTCTCTTCGTTGACGGCAAGATTTTCGGATTTCAGTTTCAGACCGAGCACATATTTCTTGGTGTTGTCCAATGTAGTAAGATCGTGGAAACGCAGACCGACAGTGTGCAACACATCGTCACCCTTGAAATCGAGACTATTGACATCAAGGTCATAGTTAGCCGCAGGCAATAGTGTGTATTCCTCGCCAAATGAGTGAGCATCAACTACTGCAAATTCCACTTTCGCTTCCTTTTCACAATGGCTCTTTTCTACCATAATGGTATATTCATATTCCGGCTCATCCAGATACAACTCATACTTACCTGTTTGATAAAGTGACAAGGTTATATCCGAATAGGTAACTTCAGCCTTTTCCGGCTGTGTCAGATCCATGACTTCTCCACATGAAATCAACGAAAACGCCATTAACGACAGGGCGATAGGAATATATCTTTTCATAATTCAATTCTTTTAATGATTAAAAAGCAGGAACAATCACACCCACATTGTCTCCTGACAACCAAACTTTATCTCCATCTATACGAACTACCTCCATCTCCATCCCTTCTTTGAGGAAAGAAACTCCTTGGAATGAGAATTCAGCCTTTATCTTTTGACCCACAGCCGTGGGCTTCCCGTCAAACTTCACATGAATGTATTTGCTTTGATCCGAATTTTGCAGGCGATAAGTCAACCGTTTAGGATTAATTGCAGCCTGAAGTTGTTCCTGTTCTGTAAAAGTACAAATTCCATCCAAACTATAAAACCCAACTTCGGTATATCCTGCTATATTCTTCTTATCAACCCCGTTTTCGGCATATTCCGTCTCCGCACAAGAGGTGAAAACCAACAAACATACCAACACTACATATATTACTTTCATAAGCGAATAGATTTAAGATAATTACTTTCTAACAGTTGTCGACAATATTTCCACCGACCCATCCTTATAAGTCACTTCGGCGGTAAGTATTTGTCCGTTCAGATTCTTATTCACTATATTGATTTCCTGTCCATCCAGCTTTACTTTATAAGATGAGACATCAGCCGGCAAATTTAATAGTTGTACTAACATATATTCATCCACTTGTTGATATTTCAACAAAGGAAACTTTCCTGTTACAGACTTGGTCTTAACATCATCCTTCCACAACACGGCATCATCCGATTTCAGCAATGCTACATGGTAGGCAGTTCCGGGAACAAGATTTTCAACCAATGTATAGTCATTCTCCGAATCAAGCGACCGACGTGCTACCTCTGTTCCATTTTCATCTGTTACTAACAATATACCTGTTTTATCGGCTCCATTTCCCCAACGAATGAACAATTCCCGTTGTCCTCCGACAAGGCTGGAAACTGCCAATCCATCCCGGGCAGCGATGAAATCGGGATACAGCAATGGATTGGGATTGTAGAATCCGTCTGCATCCAGTCCTAAATAACGGGAAAAATAAATTCCTCCAAGTTCCCACATTTCAGTCTTCGCATCGTAAACAGCTCTCGCTCCACCGGGAACCACACTAAAACGTCCGGTAATGACATACGTATCATATTTCTTGAATACCTCATAAAAAGTTTTATACCAATTCTTCGGATACCAGGAATAACTCTCAAAAAGGCTCTTGAACTCGGTTGCACTGACTGGTGTACCGGTGTTAGCTTTTTCGGCTATCAGATTAAGGTATTCGTAAATTTTCATCCCGGCCGTATAACCATGCTTGGTTCCCCATTCTCCCAGTGCGTCGGCTACATGAGGATTTAAAGCACGTACCATAGAGAACTCCGTGCAAATCAATTTCTTTGTTACATCATATTTATCGCGGATAATACGGAAATCATCTTCCGCCTGGTTGATTTTCAATGCGTGAACGTGTAAGTCGAGCCCTACAACATTAGGATTGTTATTAACCACAGAGACTACCGCAGGTACCGTTTCGCTCTTCGGCAATTCGGATACACGGTTCAATGCCCCGGCATAAATATCAAAAGTCCATCCATTAGCCTGTTTCCAGGTAGTCAGCCGATTGGCAAACTCATTCAGAAATGCCCGATAATCCTCACCGTCCGCATGACAGAGATCGGTGTCCAATGCATTCTCCCATTCCGGTTCGTTACCCATGACAAGTATTTCAATATTCTTCGCCATATCATAGGTTTTCAGTAATACTTCCGTTGCCTGAAATATGTACTCCATCTCCTTAGTTCCTACTTTGGGAACCGTGTCGGTATATAATTCAAAAGGTATTTTCAGGCTCAATATAAATTTCACACGGTCGCCCAAGGCTTTCTTGGCCTGAATAAATTTCAGTGTAGGAATATGTGTCTTGATGGCATTTTCTTTCACGCCTACAATCTTCCCGTTTTCATTTTGAAGAAACAGATTGGGGATATTGACAAATCCTCTCACCCAAGTCACTTTCGACTGTTTCAACATCTCTATTTCCGTAATCGGGTAATCTATATTTTCATTATAGTTCGCCCCCAAATCCTGCGCCTTTGTTCCCATCGAACATAAGAACAGCAATACAAACATTAAAAAAGCTTTCATTTTCATATACATACTTCAAGGTTAATTGTCCGACATCGAACAGAACAAAGGTAGAGAAATAAACTCCGGTAGAATAGAACGATTGTTTTATCAACGGGATTTATGTTCAGAATAAACATTTGACCTTATTTTAATGGTTCTTCTTCTACTTCACTGCGATAATAACCGTCCACTTCAGCAAAGAAATTCTGCTTCAGGGAGTCCAGAAGTTCGGGCTGTTGTGCCGCCATATTCTGGTGTTGAGTCCGGTCGGCTTTTACATTGAACAAACCGTATTCATCCAGATTACCCAATTCATTTCCGGTCAGGTTTCGTTCAGAACCTTTATAAGGAGGCATCATAATCCAGTCGCCCGAACGATAAGCCATACGCCCTTGCGCTTCCAGCACTACATCCTTGCGGGCAATCTGTTCTTTTCCAAAGAAAGCATCCAGATAGTTCCGACTATCCAAACCTTCCGGTAAATCGGCATGTATCATCGAACCCAGAGAAGCGAGAATATCTACCTGACAAACCAGTGCATCGGATACGACCGGCTGAATCTTTCCTTTCCAATAAACAAACAGAGGAATATGCGTACCACCGTCGAACAAACTATATTTACCTCCGCGCAGACCTCCTGCAGGAAGATGATCGCCTGCCAGTTCGGGAGCACCGTCTTTGTAACCGTCATTCAGAACCGGCCCGTTATCGCTGGAGAAGATAATCAGTGTCTTTTCCAACAAGCCTTCTTCCTTCAAGTGGGCAAGCAGTTCGCCGACACACCAGTCTGCCTCAACGATGGCATCGCCACGAGGCCCCATCGTTGTTTTGCCTACAAATCGCTGGTGGGGAGCACGAGGTACGTGAGGTTCGTGCAAGCCATAATACAGGAAGAAAGGAGCATTTTTGTGTTCAGTCACAAAGTTCTTTACCTTATCTACAAAATAGTCGGCCATATCCTCGTCTTTCCAACGGGCTTTCTGACCGCCTTTCATATATCCGATACGGGGAATTCCGTTTACTATAGAGTTATTGTGTCCGTGTGCCCACTGCATTTTCAGCATCTCCGGATGAGAAATGGCAGTCGGTTCGCCTTCAAAATTATGCTCGTAACTTACTTCGATGGGGTCAGCCGGATCGAGTCCTACTACATCACCGTTTTCCACGTAAACGGTCGGGACACGGTCATTGGTTGCTGCAATTAGGCAAGAGTAGTCGAAACCGATTTCTTTGGCACCCGGTTTGACGGTTTCGTTCCAGTTGACATTGCCGTCTCCCATCCCCAAATGCCACTTTCCGATAGCTCCGGTCACATAACCGCATTGCTGCATCATCTTCGGCAAGGTAAACTGATTTTCATTAATGATAAGAGGAGCATCTCCCGGCAGGATTTTTGCATCCTTATTTTTCCACGGATACATTCCGGTCATCAAAGCGTAACGGCTGGGAGTGGAAGTTGCCGAAGTGGCATATCCGTTCGTGAAACAAACTCCGCCATGAGCCAGACTGTCGATATTCGGAGTATGAATCGTAGTAGAGCCGTAAGCGCTGACATCACCAAATCCCAGATCATCGGCAAGAATCACAATCACATTCGGCTTTTCTTCTACGTGCTGTGAGGTACAACCTACTAAAGACAACGTAGGAACTAGATAGATTATCTTTTTCATAATATTATGTAGTTAATAACGATGCAAATTTAGCCACCACTTATTTATTTATGTAGAACAAATGTTTAATAATGGGGAGAAATGTCCATCCTACAACTATTTCAAAGAAACAAGGAATGAAAATGCATGTGATGAATTGGAAGCATCCGTAGCAGTAAAGATGGTATTGGAATATAATAAGCAGGCAAAACGGAATTCGAAATAATAGCCAGTTAGAAAGTTGCAAACTAGAAAATAAACTGCATAAATAAACGCATGAGCATACAAAGAACAGTCTAATATTACATAAAGCCAAACAAAATATGCATCTTTCTCTAGTTGGATTATACCATCAAATAAAAAGATCTCCTTAGAATGTGTTTTTCCCATATATTGTGAGAAAGTATTCCCCCATTTTGAGAGAATATTTTCTCACAAAATGAGGGAAAAACACAACTTGCCATATTCATCTCCCGATTATTATCTGACCATATACCAACATTATCTAAATTGATTTAAATCAAAATCGTCCGGTCTGAACTCACCCTGAAAGATTTTGTTCTACTTTTGCAGCCAAAACAAATAAGCGGCAAATAATAGTAAGGTAAAAAGGTAACAGGTATTAAGGTTAAGTTTTGTATGAAGAAGAGTCTTATTGCATTGGCGTTCGGCACACTGGGATTAGGTATTGCCGAATTTGTAATGATGGGAATTTTGCCCGATGTGGCAAAAGATTTAGGTATTAGTATTCCTACCGCAGGGCATTTCATTTCTGCTTATGCATTAGGCGTCTGTGTCGGTGCACCTGTATTGACATTGGCTCGCAAATATCCGCTAAAACATATTCTGTTAGTATTAGTTACCTTAATTATGATAGGTAATATCTGTGCGGCTATGGCTCCCAATTACTGGGTGTTGCTCGCTGCCCGTTTTATCTCCGGCTTGCCTCATGGTGCATACTTCGGAGTAGGCTCTATTGTTGCAGAGAAACTGGCCGACAAGGGTAAAGGTTCGGAAGCCGTCTCCATCATGATTGCAGGAATGACCATTGCCAATCTGTTCGGCGTACCTTTGGGCACTTCCTTAAGTACCATGCTTTCCTGGCGTGCCACTTTCCTGCTGGTCGGTATCTGGGGAATTGTTATCCTATATTATATCTGGCGATGGGTTCCTCATGTAGAGGGTCTGAAGGATACCGGCTTTAAAGGACAATTCCGCTTTCTTAAAACTCCGGCTCCGTGGCTGATTCTCGGTGCTACGGCATTAGGTAATGGCGGTGTATTCTGCTGGTATAGCTACATCAATCCGATGCTTACCAATGTGTCCGGCTTCTCCGCAGAAAGCATTACGCCTTTAATGATCCTTGCCGGCTTCGGTATGGTAGTGGGAAACCTGATTAGCGGACGTCTCTCCGACCGCTACACCCCCGGAAAAGTAGGGACTGCCGCACAAGCACTTATCTGTATTATGTTATTGCTCATCTTCTTCCTTTCTCCCTATAAATGGGCAGCAGCCCTGTTGATGTGCCTTTGTACGGCAGGACTGTTCGCAGTATCCAGTCCGGAGCAGGTATTAATTATCCGCGTATCAAAGGGAGGAGAAATGCTGGGAGCAGCCTGCGTGCAGGTTGCATTCAATCTCGGAAATGCCATCGGTGCTTATGCAGGCGGACTGGCTGTTAGCGGTGGCTACCGTTATCCGGCTCTGGCGGGTGTGCCATTTGCTCTCATTGGATTTACTTTATTCCTGATTTTCTATAAGAAATACCAAGCAAAATATTAAAACTCTGCCAAAATGCCTATCTTTGCAGCCAGATTATCGATAACTAAATAAAAACGAAATAGATAAATGGCATTGCAATGTGGTATTGTCGGACTACCGAACGTGGGTAAGTCGACACTTTTCAACTGTTTGTCGAACGCGAAAGCACAGGCGGCAAATTTCCCTTTCTGTACAATTGAACCCAATGTAGGTGTAATCACCGTTCCCGACGAACGTCTGAACGCACTGGCAGAATTGGTGCATCCCCAACGAATTGTCCCTACAACTGTAGAAATCGTAGATATCGCCGGACTGGTGAAAGGCGCAAGCAAAGGCGAAGGACTGGGAAACAAGTTCCTTGCCAATATCCGTGAAACAGACGCAATTATCCACGTACTCCGTTGCTTCGACGACGACAACGTGACACACGTAGACGGAAGCGTAAATCCCGTCCGCGACAAAGAAATCATCGACTACGAACTTCAACTGAAAGACCTGGAAACCATCGAAAGCCGTATCCAGAAAGTGCAGAAACAGGCACAGACAGGTGGTGACAAAGCTGCAAAACAAGCTTACGATGTGTTGGTTCAATATAAAGACGCACTGGAACAGGGAAAATCTGCACGTACCGTTACTTTCGAAACCAAAGACGAACAGAAGATTGCCCGTGAACTGTTCCTGCTGACCAGCAAACCGGTAATGTACGTTTGTAACGTTGATGAAGCAAGTGCGGTAAACGGCAACAAATACGTAGATATGGTACGCGAGGCCGTAAAAGACGAGAATGCTCAAATCCTGATTGTCGCAGCCAAAACAGAAGCCGACATCGCCGAACTGGAAACGTACGAAGACCGTCAGATGTTCCTTGCCGAAGTAGGCTTGGAAGAATCGGGCGTAGCACGTCTTATCAAATCGGCTTATAGACTCCTGAACCTCGAAACTTACTTCACAGCCGGCGTACAGGAAGTACGTGCCTGGACTTACGAAAAGGGATGGAAGGCTCCGCAATGTGCCGGAGTGATCCACACCGATTTTGAAAAAGGCTTTATCCGTGCCGAAGTTATCAAATACGACGATTATATCAAATACGGTTCGGAAGCAGCCGTGAAAGAAGCCGGAAAACTGGGTGTGGAAGGAAAAGAATATATCGTGCAGGATGGCGACATCATGCATTTCCGTTTCAACGTGTGATTATCGGCAATCACCGACGACTTATTAATTACTAATTCGCTAACAATATGAAATATCTCATTGCAGGAACGGGAGGTGTAGGCGGCAGTATCGCAGGATTCTTGTCGCTGGCAGGCAAAGATGTAACTTGTATTGCCCGTGGAGCTCATTTGCAATCAATTCAAACGAACGGTTTGACACTGAAGTCGGATTTGAAGGGCGAACATACACTCCGGATTCCGGCAACTACCGCTGAAGAATTCAATGGAAAAGCAGATGTGATATTTGTATGCGTAAAAGGTTATTCGGTCGATTCTATTGTAGAACTGATAAAAAGGGCAGCACACAAAGACACGGTTGTCATCCCTATCCTGAATGTGTACGGCACAGGGCCACGCATACAAAAGTTAGTACCGGAAGTCACTGTCCTCGACGGATGCATCTATATCGTAGGTTTCGTATCCGGCACAGGAGAAATCACTCAAATGGGAAAGATATTCCGGCTGGTATATGGTGCTCACCACGGCACAGTTGTGAAACCCGGATTGCTGGAAGCTATCCGCCAAGACTTGCAGGAAGCAGGCATAAAAGTGGAATTGTCACCGGACATCAACCGGGATACGTTCATCAAATGGTCGTTTATCTCCGCAATGGCTGTGACGGGTGCTTACTACGACGTTCCGATGGGAGAAGTGCAAAAACCGGGAAAGATACGGGATACATTTATCGGACTTTCCACGGAAAGCGCTGCCTTAGGCAAGAAACTGGGCGTCGAATTTCCCGAAGACCCCGTCAGCTACAACCTGAAAGTGATTGACAAGCTCGCCCCCGAAAGTACCGCTTCTATGCAGAAAGACCTGGCACGCGGACACGATTCGGAAATACAGGGGTTGCTCTTCGACATGATTGCAGCAGCCGAGGAACAAGGAATAGACATACCGACCTACCGGATGGTAGCGGAGAAATTCAAAGAATCTAATCATTAACATTAATCCAATATAGAATGAATACCATGCTATTATCCATCCACTGGAACCCGAATCCCGAACTATTCAACCTGTTCGGCATTTCTATCCGTTATTACGGATTACTGTGGGCAGTAGGAATATTCTTTGCTTATATGGTTGTTCACTACCAGTACCGGGATAAAAAGATAGAAGAAAAAAAGTTTGACCCGCTTTTCTTTTATTGTTTTTTTGGTATTCTGATCGGCGCGCGCCTGGGACACTGCTTGTTCTATGCCCCGGGATATTACCTGTCTCATTTTTGGGAAATGATTCTTCCCATCAAATTCATGCCGGACGGAAACTGGAAATTCACCGGATATGAAGGACTTGCCAGCCACGGCGGTACATTAGGATTGATCATCGCCCTTTGGCTGTATTGCCGTAAGACGAAACTTCATTATATGGACGTGTTGGATATGATTGCCGTAGCTACTCCAATCACCGCCTGTTTCATCCGCCTTGCCAACCTGATGAACTCCGAAATCATCGGCAAACCATCCGATGTGCCCTGGGCATTCGTTTTCGAACGTGTGAAAGAATATGGAGCAAACGGTGAAATACTTCCGGCAATCCCTCGCCATCCGGGACAACTCTACGAAGCCATCGCTTATCTTATCCTGTTCTTCATCATGATTTACCTGTATAAGAATTACAGCAAGAAACTGCACCGCGGCTTCTTCTTCGGGTTTTGCCTGACTTATATCTTCACCTTCCGCTTTTTCATCGAATTCCTGAAAGAAAACCAGGAGGATTTTGAAAACAGCATGATGTTCAATATGGGGCAATGGTTAAGCGTTCCGTTTATCATCATAGGCGTCTATTTCATGTTCTTCTATGATAAGAAGAAAAAGAAAATAGGCTAAATCAAAGAAAGGAATTGTCTGAAAAGTCGTCAGTAACTCTAATTTCTCTCCTTCCTGAAGGAGGAGAATTATAATAGAACCGACTTTTCAGACAGGCTCTTGTAAAAAAGACATATCCTAAGGCATTATATACATTTTCAGTTTATTTCCCCCTGACTATCTTCTTTATATCATTCAGTTTATTCAGCGCTTCAATAGGAGTAAGATTATTCACATCAAGATTCAATATCTCATCGCGAATCTGACAGAGAATCGGATCGTCCAACTGGAAGAAGCTTAACTGCATACCTCCACGATTTTCGCCCACTTCTGCCAGCGGTGTACCTGCTATGCCCTGTTGGCGATTATCAGATTCAAGCTGTTTCAATATCTCATTCGCACGTTTCACAATGCTTTTCGGCATACCTGCCATCTTTGCCACATGAATACCGAAAGAGTGTTCACTACCACCACGTTCCAGCTTACGAAGGAAGATTACTTTATTATCAACTTCTTTCACCGATACATTATAATTCTTAATGCGCTTGAAAGATTTCTCCATCTCATTCAATTCATGATAATGCGTAGCAAATAATGTACGTGCTTTTGCTTTCGGATGTTCGTGGATATACTCTACAATTGCCCAGGCAATGGAAATACCATCATAAGTGGAAGTACCACGACCCAATTCGTCAAATAATACCAGGCTCCGGGAAGAAATATTGTTGAGGATATCAGCCGCTTCATTCATTTCTACCATGAATGTAGATTCGCCGACTGATATATTATCGCTCGCTCCTACACGGGTAAATATCTTATCTACCAAACCGATATGCGCACTTTCCGCAGGAACAAACGAGCCGATTTGAGCCAATAGCGTAATCAATGCCGTTTGGCGCAAGAGTGCCGACTTACCTGCCATGTTGGGACCGGTTATAATAATAATCTGCTGTGTATCGCTGTCCAGCATTACATCATTGGCAATATACTTCTCGCCTATCGGAAGTTGTTTTTCTATTACCGGGTGACGTCCCTGACGAATATCCAATACGTCATTATCCTCAATAATCGGACGGATATAACGATTCTCACGCGCCACATTGGCAAATGACAGCAGACAGTCCAGACGTGCAATCTGATTCGCATTAATCTGTATCTGTGGAATAAACTCCATCAATGACTGTACCAAATCCGTATATAGCTGCGTTTCCAGCACCAGAATCTTATCCTCCGCTCCCAAAATCTTTTCTTCATATTCCTTTAGTTCCTGCGTGATATAACGTTCTGCGTTGACTAACGTCTGTTTACGAATCCACTCTTTCGGAACTTTATCTTTATGGACATTACGGACTTCGATATAATAGCCGAATACGTTATTATAAGCCACTTTCAAACTCGGAATACCTGTCTCCTCGCTCTCCCGTTGCTGTATCTTTAGCAGATAATCTTTTCCTGAATAGGAGATTTGCCGCAATTCATCCAACTCTGCGTTCACACCATCTTGAATCACTCCACCTTTATTTATCAGTAAAGGAGGATCATTTTTAATCTCTTTGGCAATCCGGTCACGAATAGAAATACAAAGATTCAGTAGTTCGCCAATGCGATTCAAGCTCGCATTATCAGCTTCCATACATGCTTGTTTTATCGGCTCAATTGCTTGCAAGGCAACTTTCAGCTGAACGACTTCACGGGGCGACACACGTCCTACAGCCACTTTGGAAATAATACGCTCCAGATCACCTATCAGATGCAACTGTTCTTCAATCAGTTCCTTAAAATCAGGCTGACGGAAGAAATATTCCACTACATTCAAGCGTTCATTGATCGGTTTCTTATCCTTTAAGGGAAAAACCATCCAGCGTTTCAACAGACGCGCTCCCATCGGGCTGATGGTCCGGTCGATGACATTGAGCAGGCTACTTCCGCCATCATTCATATTACCAATCAGCTCAAGGCTACGCACCGTGAACTTATCCAGACGGACGTATTTATCTTCTTCAATACGTGCCAATGAAGTGATGTGACCAATCTGCGTATGCTGCGTCATTGTCAGATACTGCAAGATAGCGCCGGAAGCAATGATACCGTTTTTCAAGTGCTCCACTCCGAAGCCTTTCAGATTCTTCGTTTCAAAGTGTTTCAGCAGTTTCTCCCGGGCAGTTGTTTCTGTAAATACCCAGTCGTCCAGCTCGAATGTGAAGAACTTATTACCGAAATTACCTTCAAACATCAGGCGTTTGCCACGTTCAAAAAGAATTTCTTTAGGGGCAAAGTTATTCAACAGTTTGTCTATATAATCAAAAGGACCCTCTGCGGTAAGGAATTCACCGGTAGAAATGTCGAGAAAGGCAACTCCACAGGAAGCTTTTCCGAAATGAACGGCAGCCAGGAAGTTATTCTCTTTATAGTTCAGTACATTATCATTGATAGAAACACCGGGAGTAACCAATTCGGTAATGCCGCGCTTCACCAGCTTCTTCGTCATTTTCGGGTCTTCGAGCTGGTCGCAGATAGCGACACGTTTTCCTGCGCGAACCAGTTTCGGAAGATAGGTATCAAGGGCATGATGAGGAAAACCTGCCATCTCGATAGTTTTTCCTTTCCCATTGGCACGTTTTGTCAGTGTGATTCCTAAGATTTCGGCTGCAACGATGGCATCCGTAGAATATGTTTCATAAAAGTCACCGCAACGAAACAGCATCACTGCATCCGGATGTTTTGCCTTCAAATCCAGAAACTGTTTCATCATCGGGGTGAGGACGATCTCTTCTTCGTTCACGGGTGTCTCCTTTTCTTTTTTGTTGAGTATATAATGAATTATCCTTGCAAAGATAGCGGATTTTCGGCAGAGAATCAACGGTCTGTTCCGATTCAATTTTCAAAATAAATGCTGCATATCTTGAAAAAAGGAGCGTTTATTTCTTAACAAGTAGGAGAAAACTATTAAAACATGTTATAAAACATGCTATTTTTCTTGGATAATTTGCTAATTTCCCAATAGTCCGTATCTTTGTACTGTGTTTTTCATAGTATTAGATTTAAGGTTAACAAAGGTTGGAGCAAGGCGTTGCTCCTTTTTTTATGCCCGTACGCTTCGTCCCTATTTGATATAAACCAGCAGAACTCTCTCTTTTCAATCATCAGATTATTTTGTCGCAATCTGAAATCCTAGAGATTCGGTTCAGAGCAGCCCCACCTTTAAAAATAGATTCATTCCTGTTTCAGAAAGGAATGAAACAAATTCTTTTATAAATGCCATATTTTAATGTAAATATTATTACAGTAATAGATGCAATATAAACAAATGGTATTACAAAAAAAATGTCAATAAAACTCCTATGCATTTCTGATAGATAACACTGTTTTGTAAAGCACTGTTATACAGTCGGTTACTATTCGTGGCTTTCCTTTAAAACCAACGACCCGTTTCTCACCGAGAAACAACCTGTTCGACACCGAGAAACGAATTAACTGATAAAGTCCTAAACTTATAATTAAGGAAATTGTTAGTCTCTTTTATTTTTGACACTTCTATCGTAGGAATGCATATGTTGAAATATATTTCAATGATAATCTTATCATGTCCAAAATATAATGATATGGAATAAATTTATAACCATACATGAAACGAACCGTTTTGGGTATAGCAATTATGCCCCAAAATTGTCAAATTAAGCCACTTCTTTCTTGCCTTCTACAACATATCAAACTCCCCAATATGCAGTATAATGCAAAAAGCCAGTCGTAACATACCATGAACCAATTTTCTATACTTTTATAAAAATATAATAAACATCGAATGATATTCACTCAAACAAAAGCACACATTTTAAATACAAATATTATCATTTTTCTTGTTTATATCAGCTAATAATAATACATTTGCATATATTCAAACCAATATAATACAATTATGAATAAAATTACCATTTTTTCATTAACATTACTTTTCGCTCTAATTTTACCTTTATTTGCAAATGCACAGGTAACAGTGAAAGGTATTGTAACTGACGAAAGTGGGGTACCATTAGTAGGCGTATCCGTCCGCTATAAGGAGCTCCCCCAAGTCGGTGTTACCACAGATATTGATGGTAAGTTTTCCATCAAAGAGATGAAAGAAGGCAAGACACTTGTTTTTTCTTACATTGGCATGAAAAATGTAGAGCACTTATTGAAAGGAGCAACACCTTTTATCAAAATTAAAATGGAATCTGCAACAAGTGAACTGGATCAAGTTGTCGTTACAGGTTATACCCAAACTACTTTTAAGAAAATGACTGGTTCTGTCGGAATTATCTCGGCCGACCAGTTGAAAGACCAAGCCCAACCAACGGTAGACGCCCTCATGCAAGGTAAAATAGCAGGTGTGGCTGTATCAGCCATATCCGGACAACCTGGTAGTACACAAAAAATACGAATCAGAGGTACCAATACAATCACCGGAGATGGTGAACCACTATGGGTTATCGATGGAGTTCCCATGCAAAGTGGAAGTACCGATATGCCTACCAGTGCTGAAATAAAATCCGGTCAATTTGACGACTTGTTCATGAATGGTGTCGCCGGCATCAATCCCAGCGACATAGAAAGTATTACTATTTTGAAAGATGCTTCGGCCGCTGCTATTTATGGTTCGCGAGCAGCCGGTGGAGTAATTGTTGTCACTACCAAAAAAGGCAAATCAGGAAAAGTCCAAATAAACTATTCAGGCAATGTATCAGTCACTTTACCACCCCAACGGAACTACTCTCTGATGAATTCACAAGAGAAGCTTGCCTATGAACAGGGATTATGGGATGAATTCTCTGCTCCGGGATTTGAAGCCGGGGCAAATGACTATCCGGTGGTAGGAGTAGTAGGCATCATTCGTGCTGGTAGGGGAAAGTTTACCGGATGGAGCAAAGAACAACAAGATACGTATATCGAAGAATTAGGTAAAACGAATACCGATTGGTACGATGAACTGTTTCGCAACAGTGTTTCTACCACCCACAACTTGTCCATTAATGGTGGTGGAGACAAATACACCTATTATACTTCACTAGCATATACCCGCAACGCCGGTTTATTGAAAAATAATGATTACGACCGTTATAACCTGACAGCTAATCTATCAATGCACCCCAGCCAGAAAGTCAAGATTGACTTTGGGGCATCCATGTCTTATCAATATTCAAAGTCCCCGGCACTGAATAGTCTCGATCCTTTCCAATATGCTTATTTTGCCAATCCATACGAAAGTCCGTATAACGAAGACGGCAGTTACCGGGCAGATGAAACATATTATGCACTAGGAGAATATAACAATAAAAAGACTAGTTCCAAGATTATACCTGATTGTGGATTTAATGTACTTCGCGAAATGGACGAAACTTCTTCACGCACTAAGAATATAAAAACAATGGTTCGTGCAGGAATTGATTACAGCATTATCAACCATTTGCGTTTTGTGGGCCTGGCTTCATATACTTATTCCACCAACCGTCTAAAGGAAATATATGGTAAAAACACAAAAGCAGCTTTAGACAACCGTCTTTCTATCGATAACAATACTAATAAGGAATATGCTTCTATCTTGCAACGCAATGTAGATAATGAGAGCTATATGGTCCGCGGGCATTTTACTTATGATGATTCTTTCGGAGACCACTCTGTCTCCCTTATTGCCGGTGCCGAATTCCGCGGAAGTAAATCAGACGGTTTGTACAGTAAACGATATGGTTACGACGAAATCACCGGAAATGCCATAACCCCACTTCCTGATGACCCGACAGGAGTAGGCTACGAGAAACTAAAAGCCTATCTCGCCGCTATTGATGGCTCGAACGGAGAAACATGGAGTGAACAACGCTTTGTCTCTTTCTATGCATCTGCTGATTATTACTACAAAAACAAATATGTACTGAATGTCTCTTTCCGTACTGACGGTAGTTCTAATTTTGGTAGTGACAAACAATTTAATCCTAACTGGGCAGCCGGTGCAGCATGGAATGTTAGCGAAGAAGATTTCATGGCTCCGCTAAAACCTGCACTGAACAGATTAACACTCCGTATAGCAACCGGATTTACAGGTAACATCAACCGCAGTGTCAGCCCGCAAATGATTATCAGTTACTACGATGACTACCGGAATATTTCCAACAATATTTATCATATAGGAAAAGTAGTTAGTCCACCGAATCCCAATCTACGTTGGGAAAAGACGCAAGACGTGAAAGTGGCTCTTGATTTCGGTATGTTTAACGACCGCTTGACAGGTATAGTGGAAGGATACTACCGGAAAAGTAAAGACATTGTAACAGGTGTGCAAGTTCTAAGCAGCACAGGATTCACTCAACAGAAATACAATACTGCCAATATTGATAACAAAGGTATCGAAGCTACCCTGAATGGAATTCCTGTTAAAACAAAAGATTTCAATCTGTCTCTTTCTGCCAACATAGCTTATAACAAGAATAAAGTGACCAAATATAAAGCTTCCTATAGCAGCATGGGATATAATAATTTATGGGAGGGTTACCCTGTAGACGCCATCTATAGTGGGAGATACACCGGTATTGACCCCGAAACAGGATTATATACATACCAGCTGCGCCCCGATGCTGAAATACGCACAGCCACTGACTTGAATAAGCCCGATAATTACCGGTATTATCTAGGCACAAGTGAAGCTCCCGTAACCGGAGGATTTAATGTAACCGCCGAATATAAAGGTATTCGCCTTAGCGTAAACGGAACTTTTGCCACAGGAGCCAAAAATTTTGAATTCATCAAGTCGCCAACTTCAGCTAGCACCGTAAGCGGTAATGGGGTATTTAATTACACAGAACGCGAACAAGTCTTCCAAAATGATTTGTTCGCACAACATCTGAATGTTCCGAAAGCAGCAGCCGACCGTTGGACGCCCAATAATACAAATGGCACTTATCCGCGCGTATGGAATCCGTTCGGTGAGGTTTACGGATTTGGCTATTATAACCCTATGCACAAAGAAATCACGCATGGAGCTTTCCTTACCAACTTATCTTATGCCAGAATTAAGAGCATCATTTTAGGATATACGCTACCTAAGAAGTTAATAAGTAGTTCGGCTCTCTCCAATGTAGATTTCTCTTTGTCACTGAACAACTTCTTCACATTCACCAGCTATTCAGGCATGGATCCTGAAACCCCCGGTGCTACTTATCCGATAAGCCGTTCTGTGATGTTTAGCGTAAATGTTGGATTTTAAATAACAATAAACGATGAAAAATAAACTATTCATATCTATCTATTGTGGTCTGATGATATTGTTGGCTTCCTGCAACAATTACTTAGACGTAAAGCCCAAAGGAAAGATAATTCCTGAAACAGCTGAAGATTTTTCGACCATTATCCATTATTGGTTGGATCAGATAGAAAAAGGAAGAGATGACGTTATCATTCCCAATCCAGAAGTAATGACAACTTTAGAGATGTTTGCCGATGACTTGAATGCAACGCTTGCCAGCAATTTCGGCTATACGAGCATTTATGTGGGAAGTGCCATTAACAAAAATCAGGCCACTTACAAAACACTCTACTCTGTTATCAAAGACTGTAATATGGTTATCGGCAACATGGATGATACGGAATCCGATTTAGCTAGAACCCTATTGGGGACAGCCTGGAGCATTCGTTCTATTTGCTATTATAACCTTATGCAGCGCTACTGTGAGCCATACCAGCCGGAGACGGCAAAAGAGACTCTCGGACTTCCACTTGTCGACGATTTTGATATGGAAGCAAAGCCTGCACGCGCCAATCTGAAAGAAACTGCTGAATTTATAGAAGAAGGATTCCGAAAAGCCCTCTCATATAATGTGTCTAATGAAGACTTTATCTTTACTTCATCCGTGACAAAAGCCTACTTCGCACGTTTCTTCTTTTGGACACAGAACTGGAGTAATGCTATTACCTATGCCAAAGAAGTATTGGAAAAATACCCGATGCTGGAAGCTGACGAATATGTAGAAGCCATTAACCAGAAACAAGCAAAAGCACACAATGTCATTATCCGTTCATTCACCATGGATGATGATATAGGAACCATGAGTTACGCAACTGCACAAGCCGATATAAAATCAAGACCTGTCGACAGAAATTTGGTTGATTTATTTGCGGCCACCGACAATGACGTACGTCGCAGATGCAACTATGATTCCAAACGGATTGTCAATAAAATCATCACCACCAAGTTTCGTAGTGAAGAACTTTGCCTGATTATAGCCGAAGCCCACGCACATCTGAATCAGGAAACAGACGCACTAGGTTATCTTAACCAGCTTCGTTCCAAACGAATCACTCAAGATTATATAGCCTACACGATTGACAATCTCCCAGAAGTTTTCCAACAAAATATAAAAACCGACGCCACTGGGATCCCTTTGACAAAATTGATGTCAGCCATCCTCTGTGAACGCCGTAAAGAATTGTTTGTTGAAGGCGACCGCTGGTTTGAATTAAAACGCAACGGACGTCCGGAATTTTGGGTCGCTGCCAAAGGAAAGAAATTTATCACAGAAAAGTATCTGTATACTTTTCCTATTCCCAAAGCAGACATCAGATTATTTCCTGATTTGCTCATTCAAAATCCAGGCTACATAGAATAATTTATCCATAAAAAACAGAAACAGTCATGAAAAAGATACTATATATCCTATGTTTCATTCTTACAGGTTCTTCCGCTTTCTTGGTTTCATGTGATAAACCGGAAGAACTGACCCCAAAAGTAGATAATACATCAGAAGATTATTTACTTCCCACCGGAAATATCCTGAATGCACAAGACCGTGAAGAAGTACAAGCATTATGGGATGAATACAACAATGCCATTAACCAATAAAAAAGGATTAAAATGAAAACAAAAATCAGAATAACAGGCTCCTTCCTGCTAATGATTATACTAATCATAGTGTCGGCAGCTTGCAGTGATGACGACTCATCGGGTGCAAAGTTATCTTTTAGTCGCTCCATATACATATTACCTTCTAACGGTAGCCTGGAAGTGGAATTGAGAGCTTCTGTAGCACCTGAAACAGACTTAAGCATTCCTGTCATCATTGAAGGTACTGCCATATTGGATGAAGACTATGAAATTTCTGCTAACGGGTTCATGATAAAAGCCGGAGAAACAAGTGCCACTTTAACCATTACTCCCAAAAACAACCTGACTGCCAACCGTGAAATCCGCCTTTCCATCAACCCGGTTTCCGGATATACGCTCGGTGACAAGAAAATAGCGATTATCCCCGTTGAAGTGAAAGAGCACATTATGTATACTTTCAAGCCTGTTATCTATCGTCTGTTAAGTGAAATAGACATTAGAATCGAAGTGGAAGGAGAAAATAGCGGCAGCAGTTTCAGGGCAACAACAGACATCGTGTTGCCGATAGAAATAGACCCGTCCAGTACAGCTATATTGAACGAAGATTTTGAACTTGAAAACGGAATAACTTCCGTCACCATTCCAAAAGGATCTTACTACACACGTTTTAAGATAAAAATAAAAGAAGGAGCAGAAGATTATACAGGAAAAAACGCTATCCTTAAACTAGGTACACCAGTTGACAACTCCGAACTCTACTATCCGGGCTCATTTGTATCCTATAATATAAAACTGGATCAGTTAAAGTTTACTGACATGCTGGGCAAATGGAAACCTGTGGAGATTAAAGATAAAGACAACTATGTATATGTTGGCATGCCTGACGAAGACTGGATAAATAGTCTGCCGGAAAACAATGGAGCTAATGACTACCTGGAATTTGTACATCAAGAAGATGGCACAGATAAAATAATCCCATATCTAACGGGAGATTTAAAGGACTTCTTTTGCAACCCTCAAGGCCACACTGTTGTTTTCGACCATATAGAGAAAGGTATCTATAACTGGATAGCTGATGAGGAATATGACGCTCCTTATTTCACCACCTCTCAAGTGAATCGTTGTTTCTCAAAGAGAAAAACAGAGCTCGGAAATGCATTTATAGGATTGGATAAGATAGATGATAATAATATTATCATTTACTTTCACGATTTTATACCAACTGATTTCTTCAGCTCAACGTTTGAAGAGTACGGTCATTATTTCGATGCGAGTTTCTTTGGTATAACCTACGCATTCACAAGGGTAGTAGAATAAACAAAACAGAAGAAAAACCTCATTAAAAGTATAAGCCAATTAATTCATCTTATCACGAATTAATTGGCTTTTTTATATCTAATCATTTTATAGATTATATCTATTTCCGCAGTGCCTTCTCAATCGTAAACAACCGGTAATCATACTCCTCTTGCATTTCCCGGTTAGGTGCTACTGATTTCGCTCTCGTAAACTCACTTTTCAAATCCAACAGACAGCCATACCAGAATGGAGCCCGTTCAGGAGCAGAAGAATAAGGAATGCTCTCAATAGCCGTCATACCCCGGTAAGGACAAACAGTCTGAATAGTCAGTTTAGAAGAAGCATTAGCTGTCTCATCTTTCCCTTTCGGCACATTTACATTCGACCAAGAAATGACAAAACTCAGCAATTGTCCCTGTAAGAAACGTTTCCAGTCGTCAGGCTCCTTTCCTACCCTTGCTTCCTTAAAAAGATGATTCTTTAAATCTTCGACAGCCTGCTGTTGCGTATAAGGGTCATCTGATTTACTTTCGCTAAGCCAAAGGTTATTGAGCTGTATTAATAGCAAATTGGCAAAAAACTTCTGTGAATAGTCAGCAGCGCTACCTGTCAGCGCACAATGATTCAACAGTTCCCGATTGTCCAACCAGTTCATTTGACTGATAGCTTCCATCATCCACTGGTACGAACGACGTTGCAACTCTTTGGATACCGGTTGATAAGAAGGGTAACTATCCCCTTGATAACTGTCATTCAAATAGATTCCACCAACTTGCTGCAATACATGCTTCACATATTCATCCGCCTGATTGATAATTTCTCCATATAGTGAGGCTCGTTTTTCATAGTTGAAATCTTCCTTGTCCAACCATCGGTTTGCATTCGCCACTACTTTACCCAAATTCTCAAAAGCAATGGTTGCCGCACGAATAGCATCATTTCCCAAATCCATCTCCATTCCGCGAGGATCATAATAAGCTTTCCTGCTCTGCGGACGTTTAAAAAGCAATAATGGGTTCTGATTCCGTTCAGAAACCAGCTTCCGCAAATCCGGCAATTCTTCCTGCGGTGTTTTCTTATTCATGGACTGATAAAGATAACGAATCGCCCAATGGTCATATTCTCCCAGCACTTGTTGCGTCAAAGGTATATCAGCACTATAATTATCAACCGAAAGTAAATAGTTCATCGGCAACTTATCCATGACTGACGCAGATAGCCCATGTTTTTTTACAAACTCTTTCGACTGAAGCGAATCTACCGGATAAGCAATAGATCCTGCCATATTATCCGTCAATCCCAGACAATGCCCCCAATGCCTCAACAATAACGAAGTCAATGCTTCTTCCACCAAATCTTCATCCGGCATCAACGTGCGGGCTTTCTCGTTAAAGGAAGCTGTCTGTAAGAAATAATTCAGCTGAATTTTCGAAGCTAAATTATGAGGGATATAAATATTGGCACTTATTATTTCTCCTGTCAACGGATCACTCCAATAATTATCCGTAATCTGACCGGAAGGTGAAACGACATACCGGATACAAGACTTAGTAATACTGTTGGCATCAAATCCTATATCTTTAGGGTAAGGTTTCACATCTAACGCATTAGAAAAACCTATTTTCTGAAAGCTTTTGTTCCATATCTCAGCGCTACGATACACACACTTCTGCCATTTTTCAGGCAACAGCGTATCCACATAGAAAACAACAGGTTTATCAGCAGCCAGGTTCCAGCGATTCACCCAATACTGTATGTTGCTACCTTGCTCCTTATCCGAAAAATTCACCTTGCCGCTCCATAAAGTTCCGATACGAGGATCAGCCAAACGAGGGCAATAATCCCCATCTTCCGGTAATAACATAAAAGTACGCTTCACAACTGCGCTGAAAGGAATATTCTCTGCTATCGGAAAAATACCGAATAATGACATCGCTAATTCATAGCTCATATAGCATGAAATAGATACATTATCTGGATAAGAAGCTATTCCAGATATCATTGATTGTTTCTGTTTGAAAGAGGCTTTACGCTTCACCCAGCCTCCCATTGTATTGTATGCTTTCGGATCAATCGGATTCATATATTTATCATCCTGGAAAACATAAGATGTAACGTCAATCACCAAAGCACTGTCCGGAGAATAAGCCTTTATAGAAAACTGATTTAAAATGACATCACTGAAACTTTTTTTCAGCGCATCTCCGATACGGGAATTTTGTTCTGTCACCGGACGGTCCGCTATCTGATATAACCTAACTAAAGAATCGGACCGGCAGAATTTCACTTGCAAAGGTGCAGCAGGGCAAAAGCCAACAGATGATTCCTGCGGGTTACTTAGTTTATCGACTACACCTCCCATCAGCAAACGTTTACCCAACACATCTCTGGGTATTTCCATATATACTTTATTGTCTACCCAATAAAGATTCATCAGTCCTTTAGTTTCGACGCTATTCGGTTTATCCTTCAACAGTTTTTCGTATGCGCTTTTGGGTTTAACCTGCTCTATTTTCCCTTTTTTCTTTTTTTTGGCAACAGCCTCCAAAGGAGAAAAGACAAACACACCAAATACTGATAAAAAGAGCAAAAAGATATATTTATTCTTCATAATCATCTGTTTAATGCATTATTCATTTGATGAAGCAATAACTGATAATGAAGCCGCGTATCTTTATCAGCATGTTGCTTCCGGCTGTTTAATAAATTACGTATGCGCAGGAAATAACCATAACACATACTATCCTGGTTTTGGGGAATAAAATACTCTGCCATTGGTTCGTCAAATCCAGCCACTGGATTAAACATACGCCCCAGATCGGACGCACAACAACATCCTTTATGCCCTACACCTGTTTTATGATGAAAAGCAGCTAACTGCCCCCATGCATCTTCTTCACTTTTCAATGATTTAGTATCTTTACTCAATCGGATTCCGGCAGTCGAAGCCAGGTGTTTGATAAACAAATTCTGCAGTTTCATTTGAGTAGCACTTAATTTACGTCCTTGTATAGTAGGATTCCATATATATGTATAAATATCATTCATACATTCATCAACATCATATCCTTCTCCTTTACCGGCTTTTAATGCCGAAAATTCTACCCGGGCAGGAGCTTTCATCAATAATTTCATCATTACATCCCGCAAAGCATCCGATGGTTTCCCTACCATAGGCAGTACCTTCAGGACATTTTCATCATCCAGCCAATCCAAGGTCGCCAATTGCTCCAAAAAGTAATTCATTGCCTCTTTCTGCTTCTCTTTAGGTTCAACCTGCAAGGCTTCCACCTTATCACCAACCAATTTTTCATGCAAATAGATTCCTCCTATATTATGATATACATGCAACATATAAGTCAGATATTGCATGATTATACCATCGTAAATATCCGACCGATGTGTATAATCCACATCTTCTTCTCCTAGCCATTGATTCAGATTAGCCAGAATGTATTTCAGATTTTTCACTCCATATCGGGTTGCTTTCACAGCATCATCACCCAAATCTTCCGTTTGAGAACGAGGGTCGAGTATATCCGACTGCTGCTTGCCATACCGATATACAGGATTATCTGATAAATCCGTAATCCATTTCGAAGTGATGGCATATTCCTCTTCCGGAGTTTTAGCTTCCGGCACAGGTGTATAATTCCAGCGAATCAGATAATCGTCATACAAACCAAAATATGGCGGCATCATACGTACTCCCCGTTCCATATCACCAGGTTGTGCCACATAATTAAAACGCGCGTAATCCATAATGGAAGTGGTAGTACCATGCTTCTGCGTAAATGAAGGAGAACGGAGCGAATCTACGGGAATTACGGAAGAAGCACTCATATTATGCATAAATCCCAAACAATGACCCACTTCGTGAGAAACGACATAACGTAAAGCATCGTCCATCACCTCTCTCGGAATTACTTTATGACGTACACGCTTATCGGCTTGAGCAGTTTGAACAAACAGCCAATTATTCAACAATTTTATGACGTTATGGTACAGATATACCGAAGCATTCAATATTTCCCCACTACGAGGGTCAACCCACGATGGTCCCATTGCATTCTCAATCCCTATCGGAGCATAACGAATACATGAATATTTCAAATTATCCGGATCAAATTCCGGATCGTCTTTCGGAAATTCTTTAGCCTGGATAGCTTGTGTAAAACCGATTTTTTCAAATGGCTCATTCCATTGATTGACAGCTTCAAATATAGATGCTTTCCAACTTTCAGGAAAACAACTGTCTACGTAGAATACAATCGGTTTAATAGGAGTCACTTTCTTTCCTTCAATATAACCTCTCAAATCTGAAGGTTCCAAACGCCAACGATTGGCATAATAGATAGAACGGGTTGTCTGTTTAGCAGCTGAATATTCATTTTTCATTGTAGGAAAAATGCCAATTCTGCTATCCATCAATCGGGGACGATAAGGAATCGTATCCAATAATATAATCGAACGGGTTACCTTTGCGGTCAGAGGCTCGTCTTTTATGTCTTTCCCTTTGCCCCCAGTCAACGAATAAATATAATTCAAGCAACTACGGACTGATATGTTATCTTCAAAAGCCTTAAAACTATCAATAAATGATTTGTTACTTTGAAATGAGGTCAAACGTTTACGTCCCCCTGATGTATTCACGCTATATTTATCGAACGGGGACATTAATTTATTGTCACTTACAAAGAAATCGGTAACATCAAAAACAACTGCCGTACTGTCGTTATTATAAGCCGAAATATCAAATACTTGCAGAATGGCATTCATATTACTCATCTCAATAGCTGCCTTCAATCGGTGACCATTGTCATCACCCACATTATTGGTCTGCACTGCCGACAAGCAGACTTTATTATTCAATTTCTCAAAACGAAAATGAAGAGGTTCGGTAGGTTTCGAACCAATAATAGCATTCTTATTATCACTAATTTCTGTTACTGTAGAACCTAGTAACATATCACGCTGCAACATTGATAAAGGAAGTTCAAAATAAACTTTCTCCTTTACTTTATGTACAGTGATAAAACCTTCTGCTTTTGAATGATTAGATGAGAACAGTTTATCATAAGCAGTTTTTTCTTTCTCAACAGACTCCTTCTTTTTTGACTTTTTGCGTTTAAAAGAAATAGCATTTGCTGATACACTCCCTCCTAGTATAGAAAACACCAAAAGAGCCACCCAAATTCTTTTCATTTTGATAATAGTGTTAATTCATATTCTGTAATAGGATACAAATTTAAGAATTATAAAGAATTAACTCCAATAAAATCGACTTTTTCCTCCAGAAAAACTACACAATATTTTTTGTAATACATCGACCTATAAGTTACACTTCACTTATAAACTGCTCAAAACTATATTTAAAATCCTCATTCAATATTAGCTTATACTCCTTGGTGAATTGATCAAATGCAGTATATGCCATTCCCATGCGCTTCAAATCCACTAAAGCACGGCACTTAACGCGAACAGACTCTTCATCTAACGAATCAAATCGCAGAATACAATTTGAGATTTGTATTCTCAAGTTATCATTTCCTACAAATTGCTTGCTATCTCTTAACCGGCTCAGAAGATCAATCATTGAATCGGAATAATCTGCTTTAAAACTATCTACCCAATCAAATTGCATGTTAGGAAGCAATTGACCAAATGAAGCCAGACTCAATAATTTTTCCAGATCTTCCTTATAGACCACATCTAAAGGCGCCATCTTTTGCATCGAATGTCATCTTAATGATAGGTGACGGCATGGGACTGGCACATATCTGTTCAGGAACATTAGTGATTATTTCAGCTAATCATGAAACCGGAGCATTAGCTTTACGTGATGGAAACATAAAAGAAGGCAAAATGAAAGCAATGTTTGTATCTAAAGGACATACACCAATCATGGTTCCACTGTTTGCATACGGTCCACAATCCAAACTTTTTGGCGGTGTTCAGGAAAACAGCGATGTAAGCAATAAGATTTTCCAATTACTCGCTAAATAAGATAAAAAACAGATCTGTCATTCAAACTGAAATAAGAAAGAGTTTCTTCTTTGTATATAGAAGAAACTCTTTCTTATTTCTTTTCTGCCTGATAGACTCCAAAAATAATGCAACCCGCTCCCAATAATGTAATCCATGTGATTTGTTCGTGAAGAATGATTACGGATGCCACCATTGTTACCAACGGATTGAGATAGATATAATTGGAGGCTCTAACGGTTCCCAACTGTTTCAATACCACATTCCAGAGGACATAACAAACCAAGGATGCCAGGACGGCCAAAAATAAGAGATTGGATAATACAACCGGTTTTAAAAGTACATTGAAATCCGGTTGCAGCGGATGAAGAAGAAAGGCGGGAAGTATGGTCAATACTCCATAAAAGAATATTTTGCGGGTGATAAATACAGTGGGGTAACGCCCTGTCATTTTCTTTATCACCAAACTATAAAATGCCCACGACAGGGCGGCAAGTAAAGTGAGCAAATCCCCTACCGGAGATAATTTGAGCACGAAACTACCGTTGAAGACCACCAGTCCCACCCCGATTAAAGCTAATATGGAACCATAAATCAAACCTTTAGTGGCTTTTTCACTCTTATAAAAGAGAAGGGAGAGAATGGTAGTAAGCAAGGGAGCTGTGCAAATGATGAAAGCGACATTGGATGCTTGCGTAATTCCCAAAGCTGTATTCTCTGTAAAGAAATAGAGCGAGCCACCGAAAAGACCTCCTGCCATCAACCAAAGTTCGTCTTTCCAGTTACTCGTAAACAGACGTTTGGGGGAAATCACCCAAATGCCCAGATAAGCAATAAGAAAACGATAGAAGAATATCTCCTGAGGGGTCAGCCCGTGATTAATCAATACTTTGGTTGATATGAAAGTCAACCCCCAGATAGCAACTACAAGTATCGCAATCAGATGGTAAAATCCATGTTTCAGTTCCATAATGATAGTGATGTTTTTTAATAGAATGCAAAGATAATGAGAAGTTATGGAATGTTTGTTTGGAGAAGTAACAAAAAGCCCGTACCTTTGTTTATGTTCAAAGAAAGCTCCTAAAATTAAGGTATAAGTTATGGAAAAATATATAGCACCGGACAGGAAACGTATCCCATACGGCATGATGAACTTTGCAGTAATCCGCCGCGACGACTGTTATTATGTGGACAAAACCCGGTTTATACCCATGATAGAAGAGGCGGACAAGTTTTTCTTCTTTATTCGTCCGCGCCGTTTCGGCAAAAGCCTCACAATAAATATGTTGCAGCACTATTATGATATACTTGCCAAGGATAAGTTCGAAGCGCTGTTTGGCGACCTTTACATCGGAAAGCACCCTACGCGCGACCGAAACAGCTATCTAGTGCTGTATCTTAACTTCTCCGGCATAGTAGGCGAACTGCACAACTACCGCAAGGGACTGGACGCGCATTGCCAAACAATGTTCGACTACTTCTGTGACATTTACGCCGACTATCTCCCCAAAGGCATCAAGGAAGAACTCGACAAAAAAGAAGGAGCTGTCGAACAATTTGAATACCTGTTCACAGAATGTAATAAGACCAACCAACGTATTTACCTCTTTATTGACGAATACGACCATTTCACCAATGCCATCCTATCGGACATAGAAAGCCTGCACCGCTATACGGACGAAACACATGGCGAAGGTTATCTGCGCGCCTTCTTCAATAAAATCAAAGCCGGAACCTACTCCAGCATCGAGCGGTGTTTCATCACCGGCGTAAGCCCTGTGACAATGGACGACCTCACAAGCGGTTTCAATATCGGAACCAACTACTCGCTCACACCGGAATTCAACGAGATGATAGGTTTCACGGAAGAAGAGGTGCGCCAAATGCTCACTTACTATTCCACCACCAGTCCGTTCAACCACAGTGTGGACGAACTGATAGAAATAATGAAACCCTGGTATGACAACTACTGCTTTGCGGAAGAATGTTATGGCGAAACCACTATGTATAACTCCAATATGGTGCTATACTTCGTCAAGAATTATATCCAACGGGGCAAAGCCCCCCGGGATATGGTAGAAGACAATATCCGTATCGACTACGAAAAATTACGTATGCTCATCCGGAAGGACAAAGAGTTTGCCCATGATGCCTCCATCATACAAACATTGGTGAGCGAAGGTTACGTCACCGGAGAACTGAAAAAAGGTTTCCCTGCCGTCAATATCACCAACCCCGACAACTTTGTGAGCCTGCTCTACTATTTCGGTATGCTCACCATTAGCGGCACGTATGAAGGAAGGACCAAACTCACCATCCCCAACCAGGTAGTCCGCGAACAAATATACACCTATCTGCTGAGTACCTACAACGAAGCCGAACTTAATTTCAGCAGTTACGAAAAGAACGAACTTGCCAGCGGTCTTGCCTACCGAGGCGACTGGAAAGCCTATTTCGGTTATATTGCCGACTGCCTGAAACGCTACACTTCCCAGCGCGACAAACAGAAAGGCGAATTTTTTGTCCACGGCTTCACGCTTGCCATGACGGCACAAAACCGTTTCTACCGTCCTATTTCCGAACAGGACACACAGGCAGGCTATGTCGACATTTTCCTTTGTCCGCTACTGGATATCTACTCTGACATGAAGCACAGTTACATTGTGGAATTGAAATATGCCAAGTATAAAGATCCCGAAAGCCGCGTGGAAGAACTACGACAGGAAGCTATTGCCCAAGCCAACCGCTATGCTGACACTGATACGGTGAAAAGAGCAGTCGGCACTACACAGCTTCATAAGATAGTGGTGGTATACAAAGGAATGGATATGCCGGTATGTGAAGAGATTTAAAACAAAAAGAAACTCTCATTACAAGAGCACATTATACAAAAAAACAGATAGGCTAACAAGTCTTTTTTTAACGATTTCACCTCTGTCAGAACTTAAGTTTAATTCTGACAGAGGTGATTCTTTATTTTCCGAAGCTTATGAAAGTTTGTTCAAACTATTTGGTCACCTTGTAAGTTCCACTTCCATATACTTTTGACTTCGTCTCTCCGGGAAGGGTTACGGTAGCGGTAACACCCTTAGGAATGGTAAATTTCCAAACCCAAGTGTTGCCTTCGTATTTCCAGGAACTCTTGATGAGTCCGGCAGCAGAACGGTATTCGGCAGCCATGTGTCCTAACCGCTTGTCTGGAATAGGCTTCATAATGATATGTTTGAAGCCGGGGCTGGCTGGATCGGCTGCGATACCGGCAACGGTTTCCCAAATCCATTCACATACGCACCCGTAGGCATAATGATTGAAGCTGTTCATGCCACGTGGTCCCATTCCCTTGTCTAGCATATAGCTGTTCCATCGTTCCCAGATGGTGGTGGCTCCGTTGTCTATAGAGTACAGCCAGCTCGGGTTCTTACGTTGGAAGAGAAGTTCATAGGCAATGTCTTCCATGCCATTCTCCGTGAGGGTGGGCATAAGGATGGATGTGCCTAGGAATCCGGTCTGCAAGCAAAGGTCATGTTGTGCGAAGTTTTCGCGCAGGCGGTTTATCATATTTGTTTTGGCTTCGCCTTCCACAAGCTGGTTCTTTAGAGCGAACAATGCAGGTGTCTGCATGGTGTTGAGGATAGCGGTTTTGAAGGTACCGTCTTCATTGAGGAAGTTCTCTTTGATGTACGCCTTTGCCGCATCAGCCATTTGCTGGTACTTGGCGGCATTGCGACCAGTGGCGACAGCCATATCCCGCATCATGAAAGCATCTATCACCCAATAGGAAGCGCTTAAATAGTTCCAGTAACTAATAGCCTCGGGAAGCGGACCTTGAGGAGAGAAAGCCAGTCCGCTACAGCTCTCCAGCGGTTCGTAGCTCAACCAGTCGGCCCATTGATAGTTGCCGTTCTCGCTGCGGAGGGTCTCGTGGTTATATTTGGTATCGTTGATGTGGTTCATAAACAGATCCATGGCGTTCCAGTTTTCTTCGATGATTTGCGTGTCACCAAATTGCTTCCATACCGTCCAGGGCACGATGATTCCGGCATCGGCCCAACCCAAACGCATTTTCTCATCGCCATATTGTGCTAAGGGAGCCACTCCGGGGAATCCGCCCAAACTGTTCTGTGTATCGCGCATGTCACGCATCCACTTGTGGAAGAACTTCATGGTGTTGGCAAAGAATGTACCGGTTTCGGCAAACACTTGTGTGTCTGCTGTCCAACCCAGGCGCTCATCGCGCTGCGGACAGTCGGTGGGTATGGACAGATAGTTGGATAGCTGCCCCCAATAAGTGTTGGAGATGAGTTTGTTCACAAGGTCGTTGCCTGTGGTGATAGTGCCAGTCTCCAGCTCCTTTGCGATGGAAGTAACGGGGATGGACTTCAACGACTTGATGGCGACATTCCCGGTGGCAGTTATGGAGACGTAGCGGTAGCCGAAGAAAGTACAATGAGGATGATAAGCCACATAATTATCTCCGCCAGCAAAGGTGTAATCCAAACGGATACCAGTGTGGGGGATGCGCAGGTTTTCGCGATGGCAGCTTCCTTCCGGACCGTCCATGCCACGAATCCTGGCACCGTTGCCGTCATTGAGCAACTCTGCGGGAAGGCAGGTCAGCACAGTTCCCTCGGCGGCTTTGAATACGAAAGAGGGTACGGCGGCACTGTTTTGTCCGAAGTCTACCACCAGCGTCTCTCCCGGACGTACGGTCATCTCCTTACCCAGTGCGAACTCACGGTCGATGATCACTTTACCGAACTCATTTTCCTTCGCTCCTTCTATATTCTTCCAAACGTATGCTCTGACAGGAGCGAGGGCGAGATCTGTACGCAGATAAACTTCCGCTCCGTCCGAAGGCAGGATGTCGCCGGTGAATTCGGTATTCTCTTCGGGTGTAGAGAGTTTGTCCGCACATTCGTAACCCATCGGTTGGCGTGCATCGTACTCTTCTCCGTCAAAGATGCCGGCATGTTTCACCGGGCCGGCAATTCCAGCTTTCCAGTTTTCGAGGTCGGTACCGTAGCGTTTCTTGGTTCCGTCAGAAAAAGTCAGTTCCAACACACCGCGAAAAGCACATTTCTTACCTATCATGCCGTCGTGTCCTCCGGGAGTTACAATTTTATCTCCCCACCATCCTGGTGTTACCTGCACGGATAATATATTCTCGGCATTTGACTTGGTACGGATGACGTCTGTGATATCATAAGTAAAAGAACGTTTGGTCTTGGCGTGATGTGTGAAGCCTGGTTTCAAAAATTCCCTGCCTACGGTTTTTCCATTCACATACAACTCGTAAACTCCCAGTCCGGCAGTCATCCATTTGGCGGAGATGACTTTCTGTTCGTTTTTCACGGTGGATACGAACCAACTCGCACCGTCGGCTGCGCGACCGTTGTTGTGTCCTTTCGCCACGGGGGCGTCTGTTGCAGAAATCCATTTGGAGCCGTTCCAGGCCGATGCTTCCAACGCATCTGTACGTTTTCCGACTTCGGTGGCGTTTATCGGTCCGCCATTCGAGAAAAACGCAAGAATCATGACCGGAACAAGATTCGTAAAATAATGAAGATTCATTTTCATACTTATATATAATTTGAGATTAAAGATTAACTTGGAAATATTCTTCTAGTTTACAGAACTCACACAACAAAATTACAAAATTATTATGATATGACAGACAATTTCTACATTTTTACTCAACGATCATTCATTTCTGCTCTTTCTGAAACAGACTCATAAGTCCGGGCCGATTGAACAGACGACACAAGGGCTTTTTATGTGGAATGATCGATAATCGGGCAATTGAAGGAAAGAAATCATGCGGATAAAGTTATATCGAATTCACGCCAATGAATATCAGAACTATTCTCACAGTGATAAGAATTAATTCTCATCGCTATGAGTATTTTTTCTCATTACATTGAGAATAATTTCTCATAATGATGAGAAAATTTTCTCATAAGAATAAAATGCTTTGAGAAAAATATCAATGTAAGTAATTGAATGAATGCGATTTAAAATTAAGATATCCGGGATTCTTCAATCCCATTCTTTGAAGACTGAATATGAGACAATATGTACTCTACAAACAAACTGACAACCCTCCGAGGAATACCCCTCTAAATATTAGGTAGTTCGGTACAAAACACGTAATTTTGTGCCTAGAATTAGAAATAACAGTATAAATCACTATCAATAAAACTTTATCACTATGGAGTACAATTTCAGAGAAATTGAAAAGAAGTGGCAGAAAAGGTGGGTGGACGAGAAGACCTACCAAGTTACGGAAGACGAATCGAAGCAAAAATTTTATGTACTAAACATGTTTCCCTACCCATCAGGAGCCGGTCTACACGTAGGTCACCCGCTGGGATACATTGCTTCGGATATTTACGCCCGTTACAAACGACTGCAAGGCTTCAATGTACTCAACCCGATGGGATATGACGCTTACGGTCTGCCGGCAGAACAGTATGCCATCCAGACCGGACAGCATCCTGCCATCACTACCGTCAACAATATCAACCGCTACCGCGAGCAGTTGGACAAAATAGGTTTCTCTTTCGACTGGAACCGTGAAATCCGCACTTGCGACCCTGAATATTATCATTGGACCCAATGGGCCTTCCAAAAAATGTTCAACAGCTATTATTGCAACGACGAACAGAAAGCCCGCCCTATCGAAGAACTGGAAAAAGCCTTCGCCATCTACGGAAACAAAGGGCTCAATGCTGCTTGTAGCGAAGATATCAGCTTCACCGCCGAAGAGTGGAACGCCAAAAGCGAAAAAGAAAAGCAGGAAATCCTGATGAACTATCGTATCGCTTATCTGGGCGAAACGATGGTAAACTGGTGTGCCGAATTAGGAACTGTACTGGCTAATGACGAGGTAGTAGACGGAGTCAGCGAACGTGGCGGTTATCCTGTTGTCCAAAAGAAAATGCGCCAATGGTGTCTGCGTGTATCCGCTTACGCACAACGTTTGCTTGACGGATTAGACACTATTGACTGGACAGATTCTTTGAAAGAAACCCAAAGAAACTGGATCGGACGTTCGGAAGGTGCTGAAGTGCAATTCAAAGTAAAAGACAGTGACCTCGAATTCACCATTTTCACCACTCGTGCAGATACCATGTTCGGTGTTACCTTTATGGTATTGGCTCCTGAAAGTGAATTGGTGGCACAATTAACGACTCCTGAACAAAAAGCAGAAGTAGACGCTTACCTCGACCGTACCAAAAAACGTACGGAACGCGAACGTATTGCCGACCGTAGTGTGACTGGTGTGTTCAGTGGTTCGTATGCCATCAATCCGTTCACAGGTGAAGCAGTGCCCGTATGGATCAGCGATTACGTATTGGCCGGATACGGAACAGGAGCTATTATGGCTGTACCTGCTCACGATAGCCGCGACTATGCATTTGCCAAACATTTCGGATTGGAAATCCGTCCGTTGGTAGAAGGTTGTGATGTAAGCGAAGAAAGTTTCGATGCAAAAGAAGGAATCGTTTGCAATTCTCCGCGTCCGGATGCCACTCCTTACTGTGATCTTTCTCTGAACGGACTGACCATCAAGGAAGCGATAGAAACAACCAAGAAATATGTAAAAGAACACAATCTGGGTCGTGTGAAAGTGAACTACCGCCTGCGCGACGCTATTTTCTCTCGCCAACGTTACTGGGGTGAACCGTTCCCTGTTTACTACAAAGACGGAATGCCTTATATGATTGACGAAGCCAGCCTGCCGCTGGAACTGCCGGAAGTCGCTAAATTCCTGCCTACCGAAACAGGTGAGCCTCCATTGGGACATGCAACTAAATGGGCTTGGGATACAGTAAACAAATGTGTCGTAGAAAATGAAAAGATTGACCATGCAACCGTCTTCCCGCTGGAACTGAACACCATGCCGGGATTCGCCGGTTCTTCGGCTTATTATCTCCGCTACATGGACCCGTATAATCATCAGGCATTAGTTGATCCGAAAATTGACCAGTATTGGAAAAATGTAGACCTATACGTAGGTGGTACCGAACATGCAACAGGGCACTTGATTTATTCTCGTTTTTGGAATAAATTCCTGTATGACATGGGTGTGTCTGTAATGGAAGAACCCTTCCAAAAGTTAGTAAACCAAGGAATGATTCAAGGTCGCAGCAACTTTGTATACCGTATCAAAAATACCAATACTTTCGTTTCATTGAACCTGAAAGATCAGTACGAAGTTACTCCTATCCATGTAGACGTAAATATCGTATCCAATGACGTTTTAGATTTGGAAGCATTCAAAGCATGGCGTCCTGAATATAAAACAGCCGAATTTATCCTTGAAGACGGAAAATACGTTTGCGGATGGGCAGTTGAAAAGATGAGTAAATCTATGTTCAACGTGGTTAATCCGGATATGATTGTTGAAAAATACGGTGCAGATACTCTTCGTATGTACGAAATGTTCCTCGGCCCGGTAGAACAGTCCAAACCGTGGGATACAAACGGAATCGACGGTGTACACCGTTTTATCCGTAAATTCTGGTCGTTGTTCTACAGCCGCACAGACGAATATCTGGTAACGGACGAACCGGCAACGAAAGAAGAATTGAAGAGCCTGCATAAATTAATCAAGAAGGTGACTGGTGATATTGAACAGTTCTCTTACAATACATCTATCAGCGCATTCATGATTTGTGTAAACGAACTCTTCAACCTGAAATGCAGCAAGAAAGAGATTCTGGAACAACTCGTTATCACTCTCGCTCCTTTCGCTCCTCATGTCTGCGAAGAGTTGTGGGATGTATTGGGACACGAGACTTCCGTATGCGACGCCCAATGGCCTGCATACAACGAAGAATATCTGAAAGAAGATACTATCAACTATACCATCTCCTTCAACGGAAAGGCACGTTTCAATATGGAATTTGCAGCAGATGAAGCTTCGGACGCTATCCAAGCGGCAGTACTAGCCGACGAACGTTCGCAGAAGTGGATTGATGGCAAGACTCCGAAAAAGATCATTGTCGTTCCGAAAAAGATTGTAAACGTTGTAATTTAAAGAAACAGTTTCAAGTATTAAGTTTTAGGTATTAACTTGGCGGATATATTTGGAAAACGACTATGGATAATACTTAAAACTTAATACTTGAACTTAATACTTGAAACTTAATACTTGAAACTTAAAATCCATGCATAAACTAACAAAAGCGGAAGTAATGAGAGAAGTGAAAGATTATATCTACATCACTCTCGGATTGATAAGCTATTCTTTGGGATGGGCAGCATTCCTTTTACCCTATCAGATAACTACCGGAGGAACTACCGGTATCAGCGCTATCATTTACTATTCTACCGGATTTCCCATCCAATGGTCATATTTCGTCATCAATGCGATACTGATGACGTTTGCTTTCCGAATATTGGGTCCACGGTTCAGCATCAAAACGACATACGCCATCTTCAGCCTTACTTTCCTGCTTTGGTTATTCCAACTGTTGGTCAACAATTACGTTGTGGCGCCGGACATGACTCCCGAAGGTCAACCGTTGCTACTCGGACCGGGACAGGACTTCATGGCGTGCATCATCGGTGCAGTCATGTGTGGCATAGGACTGGGTATTGTATTCAACTATAACGGAAGTACCGGCGGAACGGATATCATCGCTGCCATCGTCAACAAATATAAAGATGTGACCCTCGGACGAATGATTATGATTTGTGATATCTTTATCATCAGCTCCTGCTACTTTATATTCCACGACTGGCGCCGGGTTATTTTCGGCTTCGTCACGCTGTTTATCATCGGCATCGTGCTCGACTGGATTATCAACAGCGCCCGGCAATCGGTTCAGTTTCTCATCTTCTCCAAGAAATATGATGAAATAGCCGACAGCATCATCAAAGATGCCGACCGTGGGGTGACGGTGCTCGACGGAACGGGATGGTACAGCAAGAAAGACGTAAAAGTACTTGTCGTATTGGCGAAAAAACGCCAGTCGCTCGACATCTTCCGTTTGGTAAAACGCATTGATCCGAATGCTTTTATCTCTCAAAGTTCCGTTATCGGTGTGTATGGCGAAGGATTCGATAAGCTGAAAGTGAAATAATAATCGGTTGATAAGTAGTGAACAACCTTGTTAAAACAAAAAATAAGATGATGAAACGCAAACTTGTATTTGCTACCAATAATGCTCATAAACTGGAAGAAGTGGCCGCTATCCTGGGAGATCAAGTGGAATTACTAAGTCTCAATGATATCGGTTGCCAAACGGATATTCCAGAAACAGCTGAAACACTGGAAGGAAATGCGCTGTTAAAATCTTCCTATATCTATAAAAACTATCATCTGGATTGTTTTGCCGATGATACGGGATTGGAAGTGGAAGCCTTGAACGGAGCTCCCGGAGTCTATTCCGCCCGCTATGCAGGAGGTGAAGGACACGACGCCCAGGCTAATATGCTCAAACTTCTTCACGAACTGGACGGAAAAGAAAATCGTAAAGCACAATTCCGCACCGCTATTTCGTTGATACTGGACGGAAAGGAGTATCTCTTTGAAGGAGTGATAAAAGGCGAAATAATCAAAGAAAAACGCGGTGACTCAGGATTTGGCTACGATCCTGTATTCATGCCTGAAGGTTACGACCGGACTTTTGCCGAATTGGGAAATGATATCAAAAACCAAATCAGCCATCGCGCACTGGCTATACAGAAACTTTGTGAGTTTCTGCAAAGCTGATTATACATACCCACTTAAAAAATATAAAACACAATGAAGAAAATTACTTTATTTGCTCTACTTACGCTTCTATTCTGTACTTCGTGTGTAACAAAAAAGAAGTTCATGCTTGCAGAGATGGCAGCCACCGCAAGCAAAGACAGTCTGCAAGCGTTGTTGAATAACTCTCGCGAAGTTGGTAACCAGCTATCGGCACAAGTCAAAGACCTCTTGCGTGATACAACCAAGATGGGGAACAGTATCCGCCAGTATCAGAGTATGTTGAATGTCAACATGACTGAACAGGAAAAACTGAATGCACTGTTGAACCAGAAAAAGAATGAACTGAACGAAAGAGAACGCACCATCAACGAACTGCAACAGATGATTAATGCTCAAAACGAGAAAGTACAGAAACTGTTGAGCAGCGTAAAAGATGCGCTATTAGGATTCAGCAGTGATGAACTGACCGTTCGCGAGAAAGACGGAAAAGTATATGTGGCAATGTCGGACAAGTTGCTGTTCCAGTCGGGAAGTGCCCGTTTGGACAAACGTGGTGAAGAAGCGCTTGGCAAACTGGCCGAAGTATTGAACAAACAGACGGACATCGACGTATTCATCGAAGGACATACGGATAACAAGCCTATCAATACGGTACAGTTTAAGGATAACTGGGATTTGAGTGTGATCCGTGCCACTTCTGTAGTTCGTATTCTCATCAAGAATTACAATGTAAATCCTTTGCAGATTCAGCCTAGCGGCCGCGGTGAATATATGCCTGTTGATGACAACGAAACAGTAGAAGGCAGAAGTAAGAATCGCCGTACGGAGATTATTATGGCTCCGAAGTTGGATAAGTTGTTCCAGATGCTTCAAAGTTCGGAAGAAGCAAAATAAAAACAATCTTATTTGATATAAAACTCGAGCGTCTTCATTTTAATGTGGAGACGCTCGAGTTCTATTATAACGTCAGTTCGATGTAACTTCGTCCGTATGGTTGCCCCTCCTTCGGGAAGACGGAGAATAGAAATAGTACAAATTATTAACCGAATACTTTTAATTCAATAACAGAAACTACTTTAAAGCTGATTATAATCCCAACTTAGCCGAAATCTCCAACATCCGCTGAATCGGCTTCACTGCCTTCTCCGCCACCTCCGGATCTACCGTAATTTCCGGTGACTCATTCTTCAGACACTCATACAGCTTCTCCAACGTATTCAGCCGCATGAAGCTACACTCATTGCATCCGCACGTACTATCGTTCGGAGGAGCAGGGATAAACGTCGTCTGCGGACACTTCTTCTGCATCTCATGCAGGATACCCGATTCGGTGGCCACGATATAGGTGTTTTCGGGATGGTTCACGGCATACTTCAACAATGCAGCCGTAGACCCTACCACATCCGCCAGCTTCAAAACCGTACTCTTACATTCGGGATGTGCCAAGACCAACGCTTCCGGATGCTGCGTCTTCAATTCCACAATCTTTTCAACAGAGAATTGTTCATGCACATGACAAGCTCCGTTCCAAAGCAACATATTACGGTTCGTAACTGAGTTGATATAATTTCCGAGATTCCGGTCCGGACCAAAGATTATTTTCTCATCTTTGGGGAAGCTTTCCACAATCTGCCGTGCATTGGTGGAAGTCACCACCACATCCGTCACTGCTTTCACGGCAGCTGTCGTGTTGACGTACGAAATAACGGTGTATCCCGGGTGTTCTTTGACAAACTGTGCAAACTGATCTGCCGGACAACTGTCTGCCAACGAACAACCTGCCGCCATGTCGGGCACCAACACTTTCTTGTCCGGACAAAGCACCTTTGCCGTTTCCCCCATAAAGTGAACGCCACACATCACAATAATGTCCGCTTCCGTCTTGGCTGCCCATTGAGCCAATGCCAAACTGTCGCCAACATAATCGGCGATGTCTTGTATTTCTCCCTTCTGGTAGTAGTGTCCCAGAATGATTGCATTCTTTTCTTTCTTCAGCTCGTTAATAGCCTTTATGAGTTCATTCATAATAATATTCTTATTTCTTTCCTTTTAAAAAAAATCCTTTGTTAGTGATGATAGCCTGTTAATAGTGTTAGCAAATAAATACGGTTTTTCTTGCCGGATAAGTTATTAGTCCATACTTCTGCTTTATGAGTCGGTTATGAACTGATGTAAAGGGCAAGATGTCCTATCCTACTTGCTTCATTATCAATGAAAGCATCATTAAATGCCGTCAAATGGAAGTTTGCTATTAACTCCCTGTTGATAAAGTGCAAAGTTAAAAACTTTATGGATATAAACAGGCAGATAAGTGCTGAAAAATATGTTTATGTCTGTGTAGAAAGTTTTGGGTTAGTTTTTTGGAATGTTCATAACGAAGGCCTCTTATACCTTCTTTTGAATAATGCAAGAATTATTTTTCAAAATCTTTGCCGATAGTTTTGACAGGTTTTAAACCGTTATCAACACCTTGTTAACTGAAAAGAATTACCTTTGTGGACGAGAACATAATAAAAGAAAAGACGTATGCGTAAACTGAAAATAACAGAGCTGAACCGTATCAGTGCCGAAGAGTTTAAACAGGTTGAAAAACTGCCTCTGGTGGTAGTGTTGGATGATATTCGTAGTTTGCACAATATAGGTTCTGTGTTCCGTACTTCGGATGCTTTCCGTATTGAATGTATCTATCTGTGTGGCATTACGGCCACTCCGCCACATCCTGAAATGCATAAGACTGCACTGGGTGCAGAGTTCACTGTCGACTGGAAGTATGTTAATAACGCTGTTGATGCTGTTGATAACCTCCGGAAAGAAGGATATATCGTGTATTCCGTAGAACAGGCGGAAGGAAGCATCATGTTGGACAAACTGGAACTGGATAAAACCAAGAAATACGCCATCGTAATGGGAAACGAAGTGAAAGGGGTACAACAGGAGGTTATTGACCATTCGGATGGCTGCATAGAGATTCCTCAATATGGTACCAAACACTCTCTGAATGTTTCCGTAACAACTGGTATTGTGATTTGGGATTTGTTCAAAAAGTTACGTTCATAGTCATGATACAGGATTGGTTAATAAGTTGTTTATAACAGGTTGATAGCTTAGTTAATTTGTTCATAATCAATAGTTGTTTGCTGTTTATAACTATACGTAGCCGTATAGAACCATAGAGTGGAATGATAGTGTCGGGCAGACAGTTGTTATCGCTGTTAATAATCCGTTTGCAGGCTGTTAATACTTGAGTTGTCAGGTATTAACAGCCTGCATGATAAGTATTAATAGCTGGAAAGTCAAGTATTAACTTCTGAGAAAGCGGCAATTAACACCTTGCGGGAAGCCTGTTAATTGCTGAAATGATAACCGGTAACTGGTAATGGTAACTGATAATGAAAACTGATATACCTGAGTAGTTGATAAATTAGTTTATTCAAGAAGCTGTCTAAAAAGTCGGTTCTATCATCATTCTCCTCCTTCAGGAAGGAGGAGTCCCCGTAGGGGGAGGTGGTAGGTAAATATATAAATACATAAATACATAAGTCTTTCATCTACAATAAGATAGGAATAACCTCGTTTATCCTACCACCCCGTCCTTCGGACACCCCTCCTTCCTGAAGGAGGGGAGTTAGAGTTACTGGCGACTTTTTAGACAGCCGCTTCAGTAAGTTTATGTAGGAGAGAGAGTGATAAACTTATCAATCCACGATTGTTTTTTCAGATTTGCCCGTTCTCCACCATCAACACCACGCGTTCTGTTAGTTTATCCTCACCCTGCGGGTCATATTCTTTTTTCAGACTGGCACCGAACAGCGCAGCGAATGTCTGATAGAATCCCGCTTTGAAAGGACCCATAAATGCTTTCACCAGTTCATAACTGGTAGAATTGCTTTGGCGGTCTATTAATTTAATCAACAGTTTCCCTTGTGTAAGGGAGAGTTTTTTCATTCGGGGAGTATATTGATCTTTCAAACCTTTTTCCACCCGTTTGATATGTTTCTGGCGGGCTTTCTCATTGGGCAAAGTCTGAAGATATTCGTAAGTTTCGATGATAGCCTGGTTAATTTCCCTGGAGATAGGATATACCTTTTTTACATTCCGTACCAGTCGGTAATATTCCTGGCGTTCCTTTTCGTTCTTAAACTTTAGTGGGCGGAAGATATACACAGTTCTTAACTGGACACATGGAATCGTATCTCCATTGTAGATACACATCGGAACCAAGTATCCATTCATGCTTTGCTTCTCCTGAGCCTGTACATGCAGTGTACAGCCAACAATAGCAAACAGTGTTGTTACTACTATGTTAAGCCTCCTTTTCACGATACAAAAATAGGATTAAAATTTTATTATTCAGACATTTCTCTTCGATGTTAACCTATTTAAAGTATCTTTGCGGCCTTGCTCGTAAGGATACGACAGGATAATATACATTTTATTGATGAAAACGACTCAACTTATTTGGTTGATAAGTATTATAAACAGCCTGTTCATAATTCCTGCTTGTAGTGCTCAAAACCCTTCTGAAAGTCTTTTAGAAGATATTCTTGAAGATTTGTCTGTTAATAACGATATTAATAACCCTGTTAATACTCTTAATTGGGAAAATGAATTGGAAGAACTTTCCAATCGTCTGCAAGAACCCGTTAATTTGAATACTGCTACCCGTGAACAACTGGAACAATTTCCTTTTTTGAGCGATATTCAGATTGAACATCTGCTGGCTTATATCTATATACACGGACAGATGAAAACCATCTATGAACTTCAACTGGTAGAAGAGATGGATAAGCAAACAATCCGGTATTTACTGCCTTTCGTCTGTATAAAAGCTATTAACAACGAACCTGCTTTTCGGTGGAAAAGCCTGTTGAAAAGCGCCGCAAAGTATGGAAAGAATGAAGTGCTAACTCGCACGGATATACCTTTTTATAAGCGAAAAGGTTATGAACATACCTATTTAGGAGCTTCTGTTTATAACTCTGTGAAATACAGTTTCCGATACAGTGACCGACTCTATGCAGGAGTTGTAGCCGAAAAAGACGCTGGAGAACCTTTTGGAGCTTTACACAATCGCTATGGCTACGATTATTATTCCTTTTATTTGTTATTGAAAAACTGCGGACGATTCAAAGCATTGGCTGTCGGCAACTATCGGCTTAGTTTCGGACAAGGATTGGTGATTAGTACGGATTATTTGATGGGAAAGACAATTTATGCTTCTTCTTTCAACAGTCGCAGCAGTGGGATAAAGAAACACTCTTCTACGGATGAATACAATTATTTCCGGGGAGTGGCGGCTACTATTGCCTTATCTAAAGATTGGGATATTACTGGTTTTTATTCACACCGTTCATTAGATGGAGTAATCACTGACGAAGCAATCACCTCTATCCATAAAACCGGACTGCACCGAAGCCAAAAAGAAGTAGATAAAAAGAACCTGTTCACCATGCAACTGACAGGTGGACACGTGAGTTATCAACACAACCGTATCCACCTGGGTATCACCGGTATTTACTACCTTTTCAACCGACCATACGAACCGGAATTAACAGGCTATTCCAAATACAATCTTCATGGAAACAACTTCTATAATCTGGGGATAGATTATGCTTACCGCTGGCGTCGTTTTTCTTTTCAGGGAGAAACAGCCATCGGAAAACAAGGCTGGGCATCTTTGAACCGTCTGCAATATTCACCGATTCAAAACACTCAAATCATGTTGATACACCGGTTTTATTCTTATGATTATTGGGCCATGTTCGCCCATTCCTTTGGGGAAGGAAGCACGACCCAAAATGAACAAGGCTATTATTTAGGATTGGAGACCTCTCCTTTTGCTTATTGGAAATTCTTCGCTTCATTCGATTTATTTTCTTTTCCCTGGAAAAGATACCGGGTCAGTAAATCTTCCCGTGGAACAGACGGACTGTTCCAAGCTACTTTTACCCCGCGCGCTAATCTCTCAATGGATTTGAGATATCGTTATAAACAAAAAGAGCGTGACCTGACAGGAAGTAAAGAAACACTAACACTTCCTATTTTTCACCACCAACTTCGCTACCGTTTGAACTATTCTTTAGGAGATGTGTTAAGCAGTCGTACAACCTTAGATTATAATCATTTTCATTCTCAGGACAGAGCTGCTGATAAAGGATATCAGGTTACACAAATGATATCCTCCCGACTGCCCTGGACCAGGCTGTTTGCTGACGTTCAGGGCAGTTACTTTTCTACAGACAGTTATGATTCGCGTACGTATGCATCCGAAAAAGGATTGCTCTATACATTTTATACTCCTTCATTCCAGGGTCACGGGTTCCGGTGTAGCATCCGTTTGAGGTATGAACTGAACAAACACTGGTTGTTCATAACCAAGTTCGGGGAAACCGTTTATTTAGACCGTAATGAAATAGGTTCTGGCAATGATTTAATCCGGGGAAATAAAAAAGCAGATATACAAATGCAACTGCGTATTAAGTTTTAATGTATATTTGTCTGCTGAAAAAAATTATAAGAATACGATATTAAATGGATGACAGGGCGGCTTTTGACAAAATGTTTAATGAATGGTATGCACAATTTGTATATTTTGCATACTATTTTATTAATGACGCTGAAGTATGCAGAGATATCGTAAGTGATGCTTTTGAATATTTATGGCGTAATTATGAAAAGATAGAAGAATCCACAGCAAAAACTTATCTTTATACAATCGTTCGTACACGTTGCATTGACTATCTGCGCAAGCAAAATATCCATGAAGAATATATAGAGTTTACTTCGCAAGTAACTGATAAAATGATAGAAAGCGATTCACAATGTTCTGATTCTCGTGTTTTGCGTATACGTGAAGCTATGAAGAAGTTGACTCCTTATAATTACCGTATACTGGAAGCATGCTATATTCATAATAAGAAATATAAAGAAGTGGCCGAAGAGCTGAATGTAAGTGTCGCAGCCATTCATAAGAATATAGTGAAAGCTTTGCGTATTCTTCGTGAAGAATTGGGGCAAAAAGGTAACCGGAACAGACTTTAAAACGTAAATATATATATATTGAATACATTATTTATGGATGAAAAGAATATAAATATAAGTAAGTCGGAAGAAGAACTCCTGGAAATCATGGAGAATCGTTCTCATATAACTGCTGAACAATTGCATCATTTGAAAGAAGATGAAGAATGTTTGCAAGCATGTGCTGATTTGGCGGAGGTTGTGATAGAAATGCAGAAAGAACAAAATATGCTGGCAGTTGATGTCCGGAAAGAACTGGCAGATTTTCGTAATAAACATTCTAAAAACAATAGGAGAAAGTATACACGCATACTGTGGGCTAGTGTCACAGGTGTGGCGGCAACTGTTGTCATAATTTTGGTTTTACGTGCAATGATGATTTCATCACAACCGGAAATCATTAAAGTGTTTCAAGCCGACCACATTGCTCAAGAAGTCACTTTACAAGTGAATGATGAGAAGGAAATAAAGCCGTTAAAAGAAGTAGTAGAATCTCTTTCGTCTTCCTTTACTGCACAGTTGTCTTCTAAAGAAATAGATTATAGCCATGCTCTTCTTCAGACAGAAGTCAAGGAAGTGGGAAAGCAGAAAGTACAGATACATAGATTAAATATTCCTAGAGGCGAAACATTCAAAGTTGTTTTATCCGAGGGGACTGAAGTCTTCTTGAATTCAGACAGTCGTTTGGCGTATCCTACAGTTTTTAAAGGAAAAGAAAGAGTCGTTTCTTTGGAAGGTGAAGCTTATTTTAAAGTTGCTAAAGATACAGAACATCCTTTTATTGTGAAAAGTGGAAATCTGCAAGTTCGTGTATTGGGAACGGAATTTAATGTGCGTAGCTACTCTCCAACTGATGTCCGTGTTACGCTCATTACAGGAAAGGTAGCAGTTAGCGATACTTGTGGGGTTCATAGTGTTGAAATGAGACCGGGACAAAGTGCACAACTTTCTTCTAACGGAACATTGGTAGTGGATGAAGTGGATATTGAATCATTTTTGTATTGGAAGGAAGGATTTTTCTATTTTGATGATGTTGCCCTAGTTGACATGATGAAAGAAATAGGACGTTGGTATAATATAGATATTGAGTTCCGTAGTAGCAAAATCATGGATCTTCGTATGCATTTCTTTGCAAATCGTCATCAAGACATCTTTCACTTGGTTGAATTATTAAACCGAATGGAGAGAGTTCATGCCTATTTTGAAACAGGAAAACTAGTTATCGAATAAAAAGCAAGCAAAAAGTCATAAATCTGAATAGAAATATATATTTCTGAAAAAAAATCTTTTTAAGGGTAACCATTCTTTTTTAAACTTCGTATACAATTAAAAGAATGAAATATTATTTAACTATTCAGGCTTATGAAAAAGAATCAAGCACAAAAGTTCATTGTCTTATTCTTGTTTTTCCTTTTTGCCTATTCATGGCGTGTTGAAGCACAAACAGGTAAGGAAAAGCAAATAACAATGGAGTTTAAAAATGAAGGGTTGCCTTCTATTTTTAAACGTTTTGAAAAGGTGTCGGGGTATAAAGTACTTTTTATCTACGATGAAATCAGTTCTTATACTTCTACCGGAAAAGTAGAAAAAGCTACAGTCGATGAAGCATTGAAAGTGATTATTGGAAAAAATCCGTTGAAATACCACATTGACGGACAATTCATAAATATCACAAAAAAAGATTCTAAGAAGTTTTTCTCACAAGTAAAAGGAAAAGTTCTTTCCGAGGAAGACGGACTTCCGGTGATTGGTGCCACTATTATAGTGGAAGATCCTAGTAGTAATATCCGTACTATTACAGATAATAATGGTAATTTTCAGCTCTCTGACGTTCCGAAAGATAGCCGGGTCAAAATATCGTATGTAGGTTTGGAAACCCAGTTCTTGAATCCTTCATCTCAGATGTCGGTAGTGATGAAAGCCGATACGAAGGCGTTGGATGAAGTAGTGGTGACAGGTATGTTTAATAGAAAGAAAGAGGGATTCACCGGTTCTGCCGTTACTATTAAAGGAGAAGATCTGAAAAAGTATAGTACAAATAATGTAGCTAAAGCGATAGCCGCTGTTGCTCCCGGACTTCGTATTGTGGATAACATCAATATGGGATCTAATCCGAATGGTTTGCCTGATATGCGTATGCGTGGCGGTGCAAATATGGATATGGCTACGCAGTCGGCGGTAGAGTTTAATTCTACCAGTAATGATGTATTGGCAGTTCAGGGTGAATATGAGACTTATGCTAACCAACCCTTGCTTATCATGGACGGATTTGAAATCAGTATACAGACGCTTGCCGATATGGATCCCGACCGTGTTGCTTCTATCGTTGTGTTGAAAGACGCGGCAGCTACGGCTATCTATGGTTCGCGTGCGGCAAATGGAGTAATTGTTATCGAGAGCAAGACTCCCAAACCGGGGCGGATTTGGGTGACGTATGGTGGGGAACTTCGTGTTGAAGCTCCGGACATGACCGGATATAACCTGATGAATGCAAGAGAGAAGATAGACGCAGAGTTGCAAAGCGGACTTTATACATACGGTGGCGAGACTGTTGAAAAATGGAAGCTCTATCAATCTAAATTGCGTGAAGTATTGGCGGGAGTCAATACGTATTGGTTGGACAAACCTTTGCAGACAGCTTTCCAACAGCGGCATACGGTTACGTTGGAAGGTGGTGACGAAGCTTTGCGTTATCGGATGTATGTCGGATATAATAGTTCTCCGGGTGTGATGAAAGACAGTAAGCGTGATGTATTGACCGGTTCACTTGATTTTCAGTATCGTCTGAAAAAGGTATTGTTAAAGAATAGCATTACGTTGGATAATTCGGTAGCTAATGAGTCTCCGTGGGGAAGTTTTAGCGAATATACCCGTTTGAATCCCTATCTGCGTCCGTATGGAGAGAACGGGGAAATACAAAAACGACTTGATAATTTTGAAGGAGTAGGTGGTGAGTCGAGCTATCTGAATCCGATGTACAATACAACATTCAACAGCAAAGATCAAAGCAAAAACTTTACCGTACGTGAACTTTTCAGGGTGGAATATAATCCTACTAATGAATTGCGGTTTGAAGGAGCTTTCAACTTGTCCAAGAGTGTGGGACATCGTGATATTTTCCGTCCTGCACAGCATACGCTTTTTGATAATGTGACTGATCCTACCTTAAGAGGTGATTATCGCAGAAGTCAGAGCGAAGCTGTCAATTGGGGCATAGATTTAACAGGAAGCTGGAATAAGCAACTGGAAGATCACTACCTGACTGCTAATGCACGTATGAGTGTATTGGAGAATAATTCGGAGACTTATGGAAACTATGTGACCGGTTTCCCGAATGATAATATGGATAACTTGCTGTTTGGTAAGAAATATAATGAGAAGGTGACGGGAGATGAGAGGACCACACGCTCCATTGGTTGGGTGGCTGCCGGAGGCTATTCTTATAAATATAAGTATTCGTTCGATTTTAATATACGTTTGGACGGCTCTTCACAGTTTGGAAGAAATAACCGTTGGGCTCCTTTCTGGTCAACCGGATTACGTTGGGATTTGAAAAAAGAGAACTTCATGAAAAATGTATCTTTTATTTCTGATTTCATATTGAGGGGTACATACGGTACGACTGGTTCGCAAGGTTTTGACCCTTATCAGGCACACGGTTATTATACATATTCTAATCTACTGCTTCCTTATTACTCATCGGATGCAACAGGGTCGGAAATCCTCGCCATGCATAATGAAAATTTGAAATGGCAGACTACCAAAAGCACTAATCTTGCCTTGGAACTCGGTTTCTTAGACCAACGTCTTACCGCCCGTGTGGAGTATTACCGGAAAATAACAGATAATATGGTTACTTCGGTAAGTCTTGCCCCTTCTCTTGGTTTCAGCAGTTATCCTGAAAACCTGGGAAAGATAGAGAATAAAGGTTGGGAAATTTCTCTGTCGGCTATTCCTTATAAGAATACTGCCAAACAGGCTTACTGGACAATTACAGTGAACGGTTCTCGCAATACTGACAAACTGTTGGAGATATCAGAAGCAATGAAACATAGGAATGACATGAATGCATCCAATCTGAAAGATACACCGTTGCCACGTTATGAAGAAGGAGAATCTCTTTCCCGCATTTGGGTAGTACGTTCATTAGGTATCGATCCCGCTTCCGGAAATGAAATATTATTAAAGCGTAACGGAGAAATGACCAGCGCCGTTAACTGGAATGCGAATGATGTAGTTCCTATTGGTAATACAGAACCTAAATGGCAAGGATATATTAATTCTTCCTTTACATATAAAGGTTGGGGAGCAGATGTCAGTTTCAGATACCAGTATGGCGGTCAGGTATATAACCAGACTTTGATTGATAAGGTGGAAAATGCCAATCTGAAATATAATGTAGACCGACGTGTGAGCCAGTTGCGTTGGGCTAAACCAGGTGACAAAGCACAATTCCGTGCTCTTAATCCTAGCGGTTGGGATACGAAGGCCACCTCCCGGTTTATCATGGATGAAAATATATTCCAAGGAAGTTCGTTGTCTGTCTACTATCGTATGGATCGTACCAATACAAAATTTATCAGCCATTGGGGATTGAGTTCTGCCAAAGTGACGTTTAATATGGAAGACTTTTTCTATTGGTCTACAGTAAAACGCGAAAGAGGTTTATACTATCCATATTCCCGTCAGTTTACATTTGCTTTGAATGTTGCTTTCTAATTAAAAACATATTTGTATGAAACAGTTAATATATATATTATTGACAACAACCATGCTGGGACTTATGTCTTGCAGCGACTGGTTGGATGTATCTCCGAAGACTTCTATTCCTACCGACAAGCAATTTGAGTCGGAATCCGGATTTAAAGATGCTCTTACGGGTATTTATTTGAAGTTGGGCACCAAGACATTGTATGCCGGAGACTTGACTTATGCATATTTGGATGAGTTGGCAGGATTATATTCCGATTATCCGGGATATAATACAAACGCTGTTTTCAATCAAAGTATTGTATTTGATTATGAGAACATGTTTTTGAGTAAGAAAAACGGGATTTACTCGGCAATGTATAACATCATAGCCAATATTAACAACTTCCTGGAGTACGTAGATAAAAATAAAGATGTCTTAGTAACCGAACGCTATTATGAAACCATGAAGGGAGAGGCTCTCGGGCTTCGTGCTTTTCTCCATTTTGATTTGTTGCGCATGTTCGGTCCTATTTATAAGGAACATCCTACATCCAAAGCTATACCTTACCGTACAGCTTTTGATAAAGACGCTACACCTGTTTTATCGGCCAGCGAAGTGGTTGATGCCATTCTCAAAGATTTGAATGCTGCTGAAAAATTGCTGAAAGAGAGTGACCCTCTTGACTTCTTTACCGATCAGATGGATGAAGATGTTACAGAGATAAATTCTTTTCTTGTCAATCGTGAATTTCGTATGAATCTATATGCGGTGAAAGCTATGCTGGCCCGTGTATATTGTTATAAAGGGGATGCGGAAAGCAAAGGATTGGCTGTGGAGTATGCTAAACAAGTGATTGCTGCTTCAGAGTATTTTACGTTGTACAAATCGCAGACCGCTTCCAGTTATAATTCCATACGTTATGCGGAGCAAATATTCGGAATAACAGTCAATGAATTCTCCAATCTGCTTATTGGAAACTATATGGATATGGAGAATACTAACATCCAGCAACATTTCTACTTGGATGAAAATAAATTTAATGCTTTCTATGAAACAGCTAGTGCGGGGAATACGGATTGGAGAAGAATTGCAGAAATGTTTGAAGTTGTTGACGGAGCAAGCCAGACAAATGTCTTCTGTAGAAAATATAACCAGAAACCTTTGAATAGCGGATATACTTATTCCGGTGCCAATGCCGTTCCGTTGATACGTTTACCTGAAATGTACTATATTGTAGCAGAGTGTGCATCTTCTGCATCGGAAAGTGCTGATGCACTGAACACCGTACGTTTTGCTCGGGGTATTTCTTACAGTGATGAGATACCGACTACCGGATATGATGACCTTGATACTACTTCGGAAGAAGACAAAAACCAGACTAAACGTATCAATGAAATAATGAAAGAATATAGAAAAGAATATTTTGCAGAAGGACAACTTTTCTATTTTTTGAAAGCGCATAATTACAGCACTTATTACGGCTGTGGGGTAGAAACAATGACTGAAGCCCATTATCAGATGACATTGCCGGATGATGAGTATATTTTTGGAAACAACTCTAAATGATGAAGTTTTATGAAACGTATTATATATTTTATTTTAGCTATTCTTGTTTGTGGCATCTATGCAGGATGCAGCGAGAATGAGATAGACTTGTATGATCAGACACCTCGTATCAATTTCTATGGAAGTCTGCATATCCGCACATTGGTTGATACAGACTATGTGAAAAAAGATGATCCTTATGCCATAGACAGTTTTACGGTGAAAATACAGGGGGATCTTTTGAAAGAGAACCGTGATTTCTGTGTGAAAGTTAGTCCGAATAGTGATTATCAGAAGTCGGTAGATGTATTGTTGGAAAGCAAGTATACATACACTGAATTGGATACAGTTTGCCAGGTATTCTATTATAAAATTAAACGTCCGGCAGTAGAGGCAGGTAGAAAAGTCTATGGCTGTTTTTTGGAGTTTGATTTGAACAATCCTCTTCATCAGTTTGACAAAGGGCTGGTTGAGCAGCATCAAATATCTTTAAATGTCAGATGGGAGTTGAAAACGGATGAATGGGGTTGTTGGAGCGGATATAAATATGGCAGCTACAGTGACGAGAAATATATGTTCATTATGGATGTATGTGGGTGTGTGTATGAGGAACTGGAAGAGGAGGATTATGACAAAGTCAAACAAGCTTACAAGGAATATAGAGAAGCAGGAAATCCTCCTATTTTAGGTGAAGACGGTGATGAAATTGTTTATGAATAAGATTAAAGAAAAAACGTTATGAGGAAATATATCATCTATATAGCAAGTTTTATCGGAGCGGCTTTATTGCAAACAGGCTGTTACGATGACAAGGGAGATTACGATTATCATGATGTGAATATGATGGAAATTGTAATACCTGAAACCAAGTTGCGTATGCCGAAGGAAGAAGCGGTGGAAGTTTCAATCATGCCGCAGATTTCTCAGACATTGGAACAGAATGAAGAAAATCTTGTATTTCAGTGGAAGCGTCTCAATCCGAATGCCACATTGGGTTCGGACCGTTTGTCTGATTATACGGATTATTCTGTAGGAAAAGAATGTAAGATAACTGTTGAGCCTAATGAATCGGATAATATAGGTTTGATGTTGGTTGTTTCGGATGAAAGAGATGGGACTATGTGGTATCAAAAAGGGCAGGTGACAATAATCAAGCCATTTAATCCTTGTTGGTTTGTCCTTCAGGAGAAAGAAAATAAGGGAGTGCTTGGAGCTATTGAAGGAACATCGGAAGGATATTATGTATATCCGGATGTATTTCTGTCGGAAACAGGAAATACGTTTCCTCTAGATGGAAAGCCATTAGCTGTGACTGCCCGGCGTGAATATGGAGGTGATCGGTCAGCTATATCTATGATACCTCCCTTTTTTGGGTTGAAGATTGTTCCTATTTTAACACTAGTGACAGATAAGGATGCAGCTTTGTTTACTCCGAGTACATTAGAAATGATGTACCAATCGGATAAAATATTATTTGAGTCGGTTCAACAAGGAAAAGCAATAAAGATTGATGCTTATAAAATGGATAAAAACGGTGAATTGTTTGTAAATGACGGGAAGTCCTATTTCGCCTATATGGATGGTCTTTGTATACCTTATACTATTCAGAATGAATCCGGTGATTATCTATCTGTTTCTACTTATGGTTCTTATGGAAAAGGGTTGGTATTTTTTGATTCTTCTACACATTCTTTCTTGAATGGTTGGGCTTTATCTGGTTTTAGTGATTATATGAATTCATATTATATTTCCAAGCCTATTCGTTCTGGTTCTTCAAAGTGGGAAGATAAACGCCCGATACAAGCTTCTGCAATTGATTTTAATGATGGAGATGGAAGTGCCTTTAATCCAAATAACATTGATCCTTCTCTACAAGTGAGAACGATAGTTACAGGAGGAAGTGGTGGTAATAATGCTTATGCCATTGCTTCTACTCAGAGCGGGAAAGATTTGACGGTATTTAAGTTTAGTAGTAGTTCTCCTACTTGTGCAGGTTTATATACTGTTTCTTTACCGTCGGATATAAATGTGGAAACTGCAAAATTTGCTGCTTCTTATGCTTATACGGCAGATCTTCTGTTTGTAGCTTCCGCTAACAAGTTATATCGAATAGACTTGAATCGTAGTCAGGTGACAGAACTTTATCAATATGAAGCAGACCCGTCAGCACAAATCACGTGTTTGAAGTTTAAGGATGCTGAAAATGAAGAAGAACTCGGTATGTCTCTCGGATTGGGTATCAATACTGCTGACAAGGGTTTAGTTGTCGAATTACAGCTGACAGTGGCGGGAGATGTATCCCGTGGAGAAAACAGTATTTGTGTTTACGAAGATCCCAATCAGCCTATCGGAAAGATTGTTGATATTAGTTATAATTACGAATAGTATGAACTAATCCTTATGCTAAAAGGAATGATCAGTGCAATATTTCTAGCTGTTGCCTGTACTTTTTTGTACGGGCAACAGCCAAGTATTGCTACTTTCTTAAAGGGGGAAGCCCCTGTGGAAATTATTCCCGGTATGTTTACTACCTATCGAAGTGACAAACATATATATTGGGAAATTCCGGATTCATTGGTTGGACGTGAATTTGCAGTAACGACTACCATTCTGACAGCTCCTGCCCATCCGGACCGGGATATGGAAAAGAAATTCGGATATTCGGGTGACATGATAGGTCCGGTATTTTTTAGTTTTCAAAAACAGGGTAACGAGTTGTGGATAATGGACCCACAATATGAAAGAGTGATAGAAAACCCTGAAGGAGTATATGCCAAGATTGCCGTTCAACGGGGAAATGGCAGACTTTACAAGAGATTGCCGATCATCACAAAGACTCAAGGAAGTAGTTTGGTAGAGATCGGTGAAATATTAAAAGATTTCCCTTTGTTTACTCTCGATATTGTATCTTTTGATTTATCAATAGGTACGCGTTTAAGAGAAAAAGATTCTATCAAAGAAATTAAAGGATATGACAACCGCCTGTTAATACACGCATCACGAGCTTATCGAAGTTCGTCAATGAGAATGCCTGGCAAGCCTGTTTCGTCTCCTTATATTGGAGACTGGGATACGGGTATTTGCATTAAATTATTATCCAAGAAACCATTGGAGGCAGTTACTGCAAATGCCGGAACTTATTTTACGATCGGCAAGGAGTGTTTTCAAGGAGATCAGCCTGCTATTCGGAAATCTGTTGTCAAACGATGGCGGCTGGAAATAAGGGCGGAAGATGAAGAAAGATACATGAGGGGCGAACTGGTAGAACCCATACAACCTATTATTTTTTATATAGACCGTAATACACCGGAAAAGTACATCGACTGTATCATGGAAGCGGTGCGCGACTGGCGTCCGGCTTTTGAGAAAGCCGGGTTTAAGAATGCCATCGATGCACGGTTGGCTCCCACTGCCGAAGAAGATCCTGATTTTAGTATTTATGACAGCACTTATCCGTTTATTTCATGGAAGATATCAGGGCAAAATAACGCTTATGGACCGACTCCATGCGAACCACGGTCCGGTGAGATTATAGCTTGCCACATCGGTATTTTTTGCAGTGTCTTGAATTTGGAACAGAAATGGTATTTCGCTCAATGTGGAGCGAATGATCCGCAGGCATGGAATATAGAGCTGCCGGACTCTTTGCAATTCGAACAGATAAAACAAGTGCTGACACATGAAGTGGGTCATACATTAGGGTTGGAACATAATTTTCTGGGTAGTTCTCATTACTCCATCGATCAATTACGTGATAATGACTTTTTAAGCCAATATAGTATCGGTAGCTCCATAATGGATTATGTGCGGTGTAATTATGCTTTGCGGCCTCAAGATAAAGTTGATTTGAAAAACAGGCGGATACGTGTCGGTGAATATGATAAGTGGGCTATCGAATGGGGATACCGGATATTCCCGGGCAAGGATGCTTCTGAAAGAGAAAAGAACAGGGCTCTTTGGAATCAGGAAAAACAGAAAGATCCCTTATTACATCTTTCAAGCAGAATGGATGTACGGGCTCAGGCAGAAGATTTGGGCAATGACCATGTTGCGGTGAATACCCAAGGAATAGAGAACCTGAAATATTTGTGTGAACATCCGGATGTCTGGAATGTGACGGATAAAACGTCCTTGCGTGTATTACAGGGGCGTTATGAAGCGGTATTGGAGCATTACAAACAGTGGGTGCAACATGTATTGTCACATTTAGGCGGAAAGCGTCTTGCCGAACCGGATGAGGAGCATATTTACATACCTGAAAAGGCTGATTACAATAAGAAGGTTATGAGCTTTATACAGGCTTACATATTACAACCGCCTGTGTGGATGTTTGATGAAAAACTTACCGCTAAATTAGAAATAGACGGTAGCCGGGAGTTCGACCGTTTTTATGAAGAGCTGATGTCGGAAATGATTCGTTCTCTCCGGGAAGTGGAAAGAACGGAGAATGTTTGTGAGGGTATGTTGTCTGTAGATGAGTTTTTGGAAAGCATACATAAAGAATTATTTTCCGAATGGGCTGACAATATTCCTGTAAGTGACGCCAAGTATAAAGTGCAGCTGCTTTATGTGAGTAAACTTGCTAAATTGTTGGATAGATCAGAAAAGATAACCTCGTCGAAATTATTGGTTTCCATTATGCAGGCTTTAAATAGAATAAAGGAGGAAAGTCTTGATTATAGCCATAAAATTACGGATCCGGTTGCCAAAAAACGGGTAATGTTTCTTGTAGATAGTATTTGGTTTTAATGATGAAAAGTAAATAAAGAAATTCATGAAGAGAAGAAGATATGTGATTGGTATATTGTTGTGTGTCACAGCTTTGCTTCAGGCACAGGATTCCGTCAAGCCGTTTGACGAGTTTTTTGTTGCCGGGATGGATAAGATCGACGGTGTGTTTCCTGTATATGTAGCGGAAAAAGAAATCTATTTGGAAATACCCGAAAAATATATCGGGCGGGAAATTGAAGTCAGTGGACAGATAGACCGAGGGTTTGATTTGTTGAATCGTCCGGTTAACGGACTGGGAGTAGTGCGTATTATCTCTTCGGATAAAGCTACAATATGCTTTCAAAAACCGTTTTATACAGAGCGTATTTTAGATGAAAAAAGCACATATCAGCAATCTTTCTCGTTGTCGAACAGGCAACCTGTCGGTAAAAGCTATCCGGTGGTGGCCTATTCAAAAGAACAGGGAGCCATTATTCGGATAACAGAGTATCTGACGACTGGCGATGAGTGGTTCAGTTATAATGATAGTTTTATTCGTTCCTTGGTTCCGGAACTGTCGGAAATAATGAAAATACATCCTTTTAAGGAAGGCGTGTCGTTTACGGTCAGACGCTATCATGGAGTTGAGGCGGAAAGATATATGCTGTCCAGTTCTGCCGTTCTATTGCCTGAGGGTAGTATGCCTTTGGAAGTCACTTGTGCAGTACGCTTGCTGCCTCTGAAAGAAGATCAGGTCCGCCTGGCAGATTACAGGATACCCTACCGGACATTGAGTTTCAAAGATTACTCGCAGAATCCTTATTGTATGGTAGAAGATTCATTGATTCTTCGTTGGGATATGTCACAACCGCTTACTTTCTATGTGGATACTCTTTTCCCGAAGGAATATTTCCAGGCAGTAAAGGAAGGAGTGGAAGCATGGAATACCGCCTTCCATAAAGCAGGTATTCATGATGCTTTACAAGTGAGGTATGCAGACCGAAAGATAATTCCGGCAGAACAACGTGCTTTTATATCTTATGATTTGAGAATACCGGGGATCAAAAGTGACTTTATCTATCATCCTCGTACCGGAGAGATACTTTCATGTCGTCTGAATATCGGACATGGATTCCTAAAAGGAAAATTAGACGACTATCTGTTAAGTTGCGGTGCCTCGGATTCGCGTATTCTGGCTGACCGTTATTCTAAAGAAGTGAAAAAAGAATTGTTGCAAAATGAAATAACGGAAGAGACTGGATATCTTTTAGGTTTGCGCAGAAGTTTATCGAAAAGTTCGTGTGGAAAGACTTTAAAAGTGGGAGATGATGATTGCCGGATTGTTTATTTTGGCTATCATCCTTTTAAAGGAGACAAAAATTGTTATGATGAACGGGAGAAGCTCCGCCAGTGGATAGATCATAATTTACCAGACCACATTCGTTTATTCCAACCATCAGGGAAGGAGAACTCTGATTCTTCATTTTCAGAAGATTATGCAGTCAAAATATCGGATTTGCAGACTGTAGTGAGTCGGTTGGATAAGATTGTGTATAAGGGGAAGAAATACGACAAAGGGAGTTCGCTCACTGATATATACAGAAAGGCTATTCGTCTGTATGGGAGTTATCTGATGGAAATGGCAAAGGTGGTGGGTAGTTCTCAACCGGCAAATGCGCAGCGTCAGGCAATGCTTGATTTGGACAACTGCTTGTTTCATCCTGTTAAGGAGATGGAATGTGCCTATGTAAAAGAGAATTTGTTGGAAACAAGAAACAATCTTCTGTATCCGGAGCTGGCGAAGTTATTCAAACAATTGTTGAGTGTAAAGACAATTTCTGCTCTTCGATTGCAGGCGTTGCAGAGTGACGGGAAGGGGTATGGCGATATTGATTTCTTCCGGGATCTTTATAAGGGGTTGTTTAACGATTTTGATCCGCAATCTGCCGTTAGTTATGAACAGATGGATATCCAGCTGATATGTTTGGAAGCGTGGCTGGAGATTATACAGAAAAATGCTGAACATAACAGTACGGTAAAGCGTTTGAAGGACGAATTGCATAGTCTGTACGATAGGTTGGAGAAGCTTAGCACAACGCACTCCCAAGTAGAAGTACGTGATATGTATATGCTGTTTTTGCGAAGAATGGACCCATATTTCCGTGCGGTTCCTTGAGTGGCGTTAGAGTCATAATTTGTTTGGGGTGATGAAAAAATGGTCGTACAGATAGAATAACCTATAAGTTTTGGGTTATCTTTGTGCGCGACTAATTGGAGAAATTAGTAGACAAAGTGAGCAGTTTAATTTTGCAGTATTGACTAGAAATGGTTGGTTGATAAAGTATGTAAATTGTAAATGATAAAATTAGAAGTAATATGACTATTATTTTTCCTTCACCCATCTTCGGCCCTATTCATTCCCGCCGTTTGGGCGTTTCTTTGGGAATCAATTTATTGCCGGACGACGGTAAGGTTTGTTCATTCGACTGCATTTATTGTGAGTGTGGTTTCAATGCCGAACGTCGTACGAAGAAACTTCTTCCTACCCGTGAAGAAGTCCGCACAGCTCTCGAAGAGAAACTAAAAGATATGCAGGCCAATGGTCCCGCCCCCGATGTATTGACATTTGCCGGAAACGGTGAACCGACTGCGCATCCCCATTTCCCGGAAATCATAGAAGATACACTTGCGCTTCGCGACAAGTATTTCCCAAAAGCGAAAGTAAGCGTATTGAGTAACTCTACATTTATCGACCGTCCTGCCGTATTCGAAGCACTGAACAAGATAGATAACAATATCCTGAAACTGGATACGGTGGATGAAGAATACATTCATCTGTTGGACCGTCCTAACGGAAAATATTCTGTTAAGAAGATCATCGAAAGAATGAAAGAGTTCGAAGGAAACTGCATCGTACAAACGATGTTCCTGAAAGGAAGTTATCAGGGAAAAGATGTAGATAATACATCTGATAAGTATGTGCTCCCCTGGATAGAAGCAGTGAAAGAAATCGCTCCCCGTCAAGTGATGATTTATACGATCGACCGGGAGACTCCCGACCATAATTTGCAGAAAGCTACGCATGAAGAGTTAGACCGTATTGTGGCTTTATTGGAAAAGGAAGGTATTCCGGCAACAGCTTCTTATTAAAATATAATTCAAACAGGGATATATTTCTAATAGATAATACGTAAGAGAGTTAATATAAGAGGGCGAACTAATAGAATTCAGAAGTGTCATACTTCCTATTCTATTGCTCGCCTTTTTATTGGCTTCATGAGCTGTTTCAGCCTATTCTGACAAGGGTATATTCTCACTGCGATGAGAAAAAGTTCTCATTGCAGTGAGAGTTTTTTCTCATTATAATGAGTATTTTTTCTCATCGCAGTGAGAATGCTTGAGAAATTGTACTTTCCTGATAATGGTTCCTAACATTTGAAGAAAAACTCAATATTGTAAGCAAAGTCAAGAGCGGTCAGCCGATTAATACCTTTTTGACTGTTCGGTTTCTTATATGAAAGGCTAGCTTCCTTTCTTCACATAATCTTTCGGCAATATCCCGAACTGCTTCCAAAAGCAACGGGCAAAGTACGAAGGATTATTGAATCCTACAATGAAACAAACCTTATTGATCCGGTATTTACGCCAAGTGTTATCTGCAAAACGTACTTTATAAAGAACACTCCTCCTAGCTTAAATAGCATATTTACCTAATTATGTTTCCTGTAAATACTCATTTTACCGAAACATAGTTAGGTAAACAAAATAAAGTTCTTATATTTGCATGAATTGAAGGTTATTAAAAAACTGATTTTGGTATGGAAAAGACTCTGATACGCCAGAATGCCCAATGGAATGGCAAAATGTTTGATCACTTGTGTCCGAGAGACATCATGGACAATCTTCTGAAAAAGAAAACGATGCGTCATGTCCAGATACTGACTGGTGTACGTCGTTGTGGCAAATCTACTGTCTTCAAACTATTAATTAATGACCTGTTGCAATCAGGAGCGAGCGGTAAGTCGATTCTTGTACTTAATTTGGATGATCCGCAGTTCATTCCATTTTGGGATGATTCCTCCAAATTATTCGGCGTGATTGAAAATGCAGAACGTCTGACGGGAGAGAAAGTGAAATACCTGTTTTTGGATGAAGTAGAACATTTATGTGATTGGGAGATATTCATAAAGAGTGCTTATGACACTGAGATATTTGAAAAGATATATATTACGGGGTCTAACTCGCAATTGTTACAGAACCGTTTTTCCGCCTTGTTGTCCGGTCGTTATTTCGAGAATGAAGTGCGTCCGTTTTCTGTTCGGGAAGTTTTTCGTTCGCAAGGAATAACGACTTTGCTTGATTGTTATACCCAAACACCGAAAGTTCTGCGTATCATGGACAATGTCCTTTCTACAGGTTGTTTTCCTGAAATCGTATTGGGTGATGCTGATGAGGACATCAAACAGGAATTATTGAAAAGCTATTTCGAATCCATTGTGCAGAAGGATTGCATCGTTTATAGTGGCATACGTGACACCCATTTGTTCTTTCGTCTGGTCAATTACTTGATGCAGAATATGGGGAGCCGTTTTTCTATACCGGCTGTGGGTAAGGCACTGAAAAGCAATGAAAATACAGTTGCGTCCTATCTCAACTTTTTGTGTGACAGTTATATTTGCGTCGATGTACGTAACTTTTCTTATTCTTTGAAAGAGACTTCCCGTTCCCAGCATAAGTGTTATTTCATTGACAATGGTTTGGTTTCAGCCAATGTCTTTCGTTATTCTCCGCAAAGTGGTAGTGCCTTAGAGAATCTTGTTTATAATGAGCTGAGAAATAAAGGGTATATGAATATTTCATTCGACAATAGTAAGACGGAATGTGATTTTTTGGCATATAAAAACGGGAAAGCTTATGGCTTTCAGGTTTGCTATGAACTGAATGACATGAACCTGAAACGTGAACTGTACGGATTCGAACTGGAAAATGTGATGCTCGAAAAGAAGATACTGCTTACTTACAACCAGAAGGAAACTTATGGGGATATTGAAGTTGTTCCCTTTTGGGAATGGGTTATGTCACCACCTTTCACATAATCTTTCGGCAATATTCCGAACTGTTTCTGAAAGCAACGGGCGAAGTACGAAGGATTATTGAATCCTACAATGAAACAAACCTCATTGATCCGGTATTCCCCTTCCCGCAAAAGTTCTCCCGCAGTTTTGAGCCGTATCAACCGGATATAATCATTGGGTGGCATTCCGGTCAGTCCTTTTAATTTGCGTTGTAAATTGGAACGGCTGATAGCCATTTCTTCCGCCATCTTGTCGATGGTAAATTCTTCATTGGTGAAATTGCGGGTAATGATTTCATTGATTGTGTTCAGCCATTTCACGTCTGTTTTGTTCATTAATGTCTGGTCGTATGACATATTCGGAACGGTTGTAAAGTGGTTGAACAGCATGCGTCGGTTTTCAAGCAGATTACAACGCTTCCTTGCCATTGGAGGCTGTATGGATGGTATAGGTATTTCCCAGATTCTTAGCTAGAAACTCCAGCATATCCGTCGTGTCTTCCACTACCAGAAGAGAGTAACCGGCGGGTTCGCCTTCTTCTTCCAAAGCGGGAACCTTGTCGGGCATGGAAGTAATGGAGGGGCTGACAGAGATGCTTTTCTCCAAATACGGAATTTCCACACATACCTCGCACCCTTCCGTATAGCCGGGATTGATATAAACCTTTCCTTTATGCTTTTCCACCAACAATTTGACGAGACTCAATCCGATTCCTACTCCCGAACCGTTGTTTCCTGTGTTTCCCACTTGATAAAACGGTTCGAAAACCTTGCTGCATTCCTCTTGCGGAATACCCGGACCGTCGTCGCGTACACACAAGGAGAGCGTACGCCCTTCTGCAGACAGATGTTCGTCCAAAATCACCATAATGCGGGTGCGGGCATATTTCATGGCATTCGTCAGCAAGTTGCTGATAATTTTAGTCAGCGCCTCCTGGTCTACATTATATTGCAGATGTTCTTTCGGCAGGGAGACACTGAAAGAGATTCCGGTCAGGGAGATGGCACGGAAACGGTCGATGATGTCCTCTATCATCCGGTTGATATCCACTTCATTGAATGAAAGCGTATAACCTTCCTTGTCCACTTTGCGGAAGTCGAGCAATTGTTTGATAAGCTCCATCAGCCGATTGGTACTCTTTTGTATCACAGACAGGTTGCTTTCCACTTCACTGTTCCATTCATGTGTTTCCAAAATCGCTTCCAGCGGAGCTTTGATAAGACTAACCGGAGTCTTGATTTCATGTGCTACTTGGGTGAAGAATGTAATTTTCGACTGGAACAATTCCTGATTCTTGATTTGTTCCATCTCTTTCATCTTTCTTGCTTTCACACGGAAAGTATATTCACCCGGAGGCAGGTTGAGAAAAGATACGTTATGTTTATCCGTATATATCCATTCTTTGTGAATACCGTCCAGTTTGTAGGCATATAAATTCTTGCTGGGGCTTGCCAGCCACATGTCCCCATGTTGGTCTTCAACCATATCGTAGATAAAGATATGGCTTAAAGGTTCCAATGTCCGGAAAGAGTCACTTTCCGGGTCATACCGACAGAATCCGGAAAGCGTTCCCAGATAAATGCTGCCATCCTTCGTTTGATAGATAGAGTAGATATGGTCGTTAGGAATTGAATGTAGGTTTGCGCGGTTATGGCGATAGTTTTTCATTTTTCCCGTTTGAGTATCCAAGATATATAATCCCCGTGAGAAACTGCCAATCCACAATTTTCCTTCATTGTAGAGCAGTGCATGGATATTATGATAACCGATATTAGGGTTACTGCTTTTCAACAGATGGTTTTTGAACTTCTTCGTGCGGGGATCAAAGAGATTCAGTCCCCCGTCTTCGGTAGCAATCCAGATGTTACCGTCGGGATCTTCGCAGAATTGGCTGATTACATTTCCCGAAAGAGAATTTTCCGTACCATTGGGATAATACCACTCGATATCCTTATGCTTGGGAGACAGGTAACTCACTCCACTGAAATAAGTCCCGATCCAGATTCCCCCTTCCCTATCCTGATAACAGGCATAGATACTTTCTTTATTTTGTTCGTCGTCGGTAGGCAGACATTCTCCTGTCGTGGTGTTGAATGTATAAAGTCCGTCGTCGGAGCCGAGATAGAAAGAGTTGGCCGTCCGTTGAAACAAGGTGCGGATGCGCGGAATGGTAAGCGTGTCCCCTTCTCCGAAGTAATAGCGGAATTGCCCTGTCTCCTTATTGAACCGTGCCAGTCCCCCGTACCATGTACCCGCCCATAATACTCCCTGCGAACTTTCCATCAAAGAGATAATCTCGTTGCAGGCAGGACGTCCGAAAGAAGTGCCCTCGGATATATATCCTGTGAAGTTGTCCGTAGTTGGTGAACTTGATGCCGTTGAAACGATTCAGCCCGTCCTGCGTTGCAAACCACATATATCCGATGCTATCCTGAAGGATGCTCCGGACACAGTTGCCCGATAACCCCGATCTAACGTCATATTTCTTGTAGATATTGGCGAAGACCAGAGAAACCGATGCCAACAATATACATATGGATAAGATGGATCGTTTCATAGTTTCCTTTCTTTATATCCCCTGTTTGCAAGAGCTATATATCCTGCGTATTGGATCTATATACCCAACAGATTGGATCTATAGCTCCTGTAAACAGGGTAATTACCTCCTTTGTAGAAGTTTTTATTTCACGTCGTTCCACGTATCTGTGCGGAATGGGAAAGCACTCAATCCGAAAGTATTCCGCAGCGTGATATTTCCCACATAATTACGGAAAGCATAGCGCACGGCAACCGGTTGGGCTACCTCTTCACTCCACACTTCTACTGTGTTGGTACGTCCTACAATCTTTGCTTTCGCCGGATAGAACTTCTTGTCTGCTCCCGCAATCTCAAATCCTTCCAGTTCGGAGAAAGTAGGGAACAACCCCGCAGGTGCATTATCGAATGTCACTATGGCCTTTTTGTCCGCATAGTCCACTTTGGTCATCGTCGGACCGTTGGATGGTAACCGGCGGATACCGTATGTTTTAGTCAATGCAAGTGTAGCCAACCGAAGTCCCACTACATCCTTCTGTGGCGGATGGATGCAAAATTCATCACCAATATCCGTAGTGGGCACCATGCCCGAATTAGGAATTGTTTTCAGTGCTTCCATCTGTGCTTCACGCAATAAAGCAGCCCCCGTATTGCTGCTGTTTTCATATTTGTAAGGAGCGATCTGCACATAATAGAAAGGCATATCGGGAGCCTCCCATACATTTCTCCATAGCTGCACCATAGCAGTCATCATCGGAGCATAGAATTGATAGTTGGATATATTCGATTCTCCCTGATACCAAAGGAAACCGCGTGCCGTGAAGTTCTTAACAGGCCATAACATCGAGTTGTACAGACATTCCAAACGCTGGTGCACCCCTCTTTTAGGATTTTTGGCAGCTTCAATGTTCATACCTTCCACGGTTTTCAATGTCGGTTCATCCATCCATGCTTCAATCGCCGAACCTCCCCAACTGTTGATAACCAGTCCTACCGGGAGATGGAGACTTTCAGTCAGTTGGCGGGCAAAGAAATAGGCAGCGGCACTGCAATCAATGCTCGTTTCGGGTGACGATACTTCCCATTTTCTTTTCTCGAAATCCGTGCGGCGTTCTGTATCATTGGTTCTCGGTACGGTAATAAAACGAATACGGTCGCGATAATTTCCCGAGTTCAGCAGCGTTTCAAGTGAGTGGTCAATGGGTTGTGCTGCATTTCCCATCATACGCATTTCCATGTTCGACTGTCCGGAGCAGATCCACACCTCCCCTATCAGTATATCCGAGAGAGTGACCGGAGTGCCGTCACTGATCGTAATAGAATAAGGAGTATATCCTCCTTCGGGAGTGTTTACTTTCACCAGCCAGGCCCCGTCTTTATCCGTAGATGCCTGATAAGTCCGGTTGTTCCACGAAGTGGTGACAGTTACTTTTTTGCCGTCCGCCCACCCCCATAACTTAACGGAACTGTTCTGTTGAAGTACCATGTGATCTCCCATCATTGCAGGGAGTTTTACTTTGCCTTGTGCAATCGACAGGAATAAAAGTGATAAAATAAGAAGTAGAAAATGTTTTTTCATACTGTTTTTATTAGATATTCGACGAATAATTATTAGGTATCAGGCAAAAATACAATGAATTTTTAAATATGGAATAAAACTATTTAGTCATTTTCTGATAAAAGCTAGTCGAAATCTTATCTATTGCTTCTTGCAGTATTCATTATGAATTCCTGCCGGAAGAGTATCAGGGCAGAGAACATTTTTAAAATCAATTGTTTGTGAAAGTAGCGGAAAGAGCGTATCTTTGTTTGCACTGATAAAAAGTAAACTCATAAATACACCAGATTATGGAATATGTATCATCAGAAAGAAAGTTGCTGCCATACGGCATGATGAACTTTGCGGATATTCGTCTTGATAATTATTATTACGTGGATAAAACTTCGTTTATCCCTGTAATAGAACAATCGGACAGGTTCTTTTTTTTCATCCGTCCGCGCCGGTTCGGCAAGAGCCTTACGCTGAACATGTTGCAACACTATTATGATGTGCGTACGCGTGACAAGTTCGATGCCCTGTTTGGCGACCTCTATATCGGAAAGCATCCCACACGAGACCGTAACAGTTATCTGGTGCTGTATCTCAATTTCTCAGGAATTAGTGGAGAACTGCACAACTACCGTCAAGGGTTGGATGCACATTGCAATACCTGCTTCGGTTATTTCTGTGATATTTATGCAGAATACTTGCCGAAAGGCACTAAGGAAGTCTTGAATGAAAAAGCAGGAGCTGTTGAGCAGTTGGATTATCTATATCATCAGTGTGAACTTGCCGGGCAGCAAATATATCTTTTCATTGACGAATATGACCACTTCACCAATGCCATCCTTTCGGATGCCGAAAGCATTCACCGATATACGGAAGAAACCCACAAGGAAGGCTACCTGCGCTCCTTTTTCAATAAGGTGAAAGCCGGAACCTATTCCAGCATCAAGCGTTGCTTCATCACCGGAGTGAGTCCCGTCACGATGGATGACCTCACCAGTGGATTTAATATCGGCACCAACTATTCCCTCACACCGAAATTTAATGCAATGATGGGTTTCACTGAAGACGAAGTCCGCGAAATGCTGACTTATTATTCGACTAAAGCTCCATTCCATCACACTGTAGATGAGTTGATTGAGCTTATGAAACCGTGGTATGACAACTATTGCTTTGCGCAGGAGTGTTATGATCAGCCAACCTTGTACAACTCCAATATGGTGCTCTATTTCGTTAAGAACTATATTGATAATAACGGAAAGGCACCGCGAAATATGATAGAAAGCAACATTCGTATCGATTACGAGAAACTGCGTATGCTTATCCGCAAGGATAAAGAGTTTGCGCACGATGCCTCCATTATCCAAACTTTAGTGAGTCAAGGATACATCACCGGCGAATTGAAAGACGGTTTCCCAGCCGCCAACATTGTAGATTCCGACAATTTCGTGAGCCTGCTCTATTACTTCGGCATGCTTACCGTGAGCGGAACGTATAAAGGTAAGACCAAACTTATCATCCCCAACCAAGTGGTACGTGAACAGCTCTATACTTATCTGCTGAATACATACAATGAAGCCGACCTCAGTTTCAGCAACCATGAAAAAGATGAGTTATCCTCTGCTTTGGCTTACGATGGCGCATGGCAATCTTACTTCAACTACATCGCTGATTGCTTGAAACGCTATGCTTCTCAACGCGACAAGCAGAAAGGAGAGTTTTTCGTACATGGCTTCACGCTTGCCATGACAGCGCAAAACCGTTTCTATCGTCCTATTTCCGAAGCAGACACGCAATCCGGATATGTGGACATATTTCTGTCTCCCATGCTGGAGGCTTACCCTGACATGCGCCACAGCTATATCATCGAGCTGAAGTATGCCAAATACAAAGACCCCGAAAGCCGGGTGGAGGAATTGCGGGCGGAAGCTGTTGCCCAGGCCAACCGCTATGCTGACACCGACAGGGTGAAGAACGCTATTGGCACTACGCAACTACACAAGATTGTGGTAGTGTATAAAGGTATGGAAATGAGAGTTTGCGAGGAGGTGAATTCTTGAGATATGACACTATGTGCTGAAAGCACTCTACCTTGTTTGCAGTATATTTCTGCGAGGGATGTCTTTTTTCGCTTTCAGCTTGCAGACAAAACTGAAACGGCTGAAACCGGATTATAATATGAATATTTAATAAGGAAGCTATATATACCGTACATCTTGGAACTATATGCCCAATACGCACGGTATATATAGCTTGAAAATAGCTGATAAACAGCGTTATTCTACCAGGCTTTTCGCTCTTTCCAATGCTACGTTGATATTCGGGCAGATATTCTCTTTTCCCAGCAACTCGTAGAATCCGGCTTTTTCCAGTACATTATGCACGTTCTCGTTGACTCCCGAAAGAATAATGGTAGTCTTTTCCTTCTGTGACATTTCGCAGAGAGCAGTCAAGTTATGAATACCTGTGGAGTCGATAAACGGAACCTTGCGCATACGGATGATACGTACTTTCGGGCGCTCTCCCAGCTGTGTCATTGTCTCTTCAAACTTGGTAGCGATACCGAAGAAATAAGGACCGTTGATTTCGTATACCTCTATGCCTTTGGGAATCATCAGGTTTTCTTCGTGTACGGTAATATCCGATTCTTTGTTCGGGTCAATTTCATCGGTAATTACTGAGATCTCGGTAGTTTCCATGACACGCTTCATAAAGAGAACGCAGGCAATCACCAATCCTACTTCGATAGCGACAGTCAGGTCGAAGATAACGGTCAGGAAGAACGTGATAAGCAGTACGGTAACGTCCGATTTCGGATTCTTCAGTAAAGCTCTGAATACACGCCATCCGCTCATGTTGTAAGATACGATGACCAGTACTCCGGCAAGGCATGCCATCGGGATATATTGTGCGAGTGGCATCAGGAAGAGCAGAATCAACAGCAATACTACTGCATGGATGATTCCGGCTATCGGCGTCTTACCCCCGTTGTTGATATTCGTCATGGTACGGGCGATGGCTCCGGTGGCAGGAATACCTCCGAACAGAGGAGCTATGATATTGGCAGCTCCCTGTGCAATCAGTTCTGTGTTGGAGTCGTGGCGGTCGCCTATCACACCGTCGGCTACCGCGGCAGATAGCAGCGATTCGATAGCTCCCAATACGGCAATGGTGATAGCCACTGGAAACAATTCCCTGATAGCTTCCCAATCCAATGCAGGCACAACAGCGTCGGGCAATTCCGATTTAATGGTGAAGCGGTCGCCGATTGTTTGGATACAGTCGATTCCTCCGAAGGTTTTCATCAGGTAAACGGTCACCGTGACTACGATGATGGCAACCAGCGAGCCGGGAATTTTCTTTGAGAACTTCGGAGTGATGGCGATAATAATAATACTGACAATACTAACGAGGGTATTCCACCAGTTGATCGTGTCGAAGTGTCGGAAATAAATCATCCACTTTCCGACGAAGTCTCCCGGCACTTTCTCGTCTCCGAAAGATAAACCGAAAATATCGGCAATCTGGGTCGTGAAAATAGTGACGGCGATACCGCTGGTAAATCCGACGATGATAGGGTAAGGAATGAATTTGATGACCGCTCCCAGCTTGAACACTCCTAATAATACAAGGAGTACGCCCGCCATCAGCGTGGCTACAATCAGTCCGGCCTCGCCGTATTGTTGTATGATGCCATAGATAATGACGATAAATGCTCCCGTAGGACCGCCGATCTGGACTTTGCTGCCTCCCAACAGGGAAATGATGAATCCCGCAATGATAGCGGTGATAATACCTTTTTCGGGCGAAACTCCCGAAGCGATACCGAAAGCGATAGCCAGTGGAAGCGCCACGATACCTACGATAATGCCGGCCATCAGGTCCGCCATAAACGTTTCTTTCGAATAATTCTTTAGACAAGAAACCAGTTTGGGTTTAAATTCAAATAGCTTCATTTTTAGATGTTGTTATACGTGTATTCCGTTCTTTTTGCAAACTAGAGGTTGCAAAATTATATAAAATAATTGAAATAAGTATGTTTTTGAACATACTATTTGTCTGCTGATAGATTTCATCAATGAGGTGATAGGTTTTATTCATTAAGAAAAGGTGGTTGATTGTGAACAAATGGCTTATATTTGCGTTGTAAATAGTACGACAAGTTACGTTTGGTAATCAACTAATTTTAAATATATATAGAATTATGGCTAAGAGTATTAAAGGAACTCAAACAGAGAAAAATCTGTTGACTTCATTCGCAGGAGAATCACAGGCTAGAATGCGTTACACTTATTTCGCAAGTGCAGCTAAAAAAGAAGGCTACGAACAAATTGCGGCTATTTTCACTGAAACTGCCGATCAGGAAAAAGAACATGCAAAACGTATGTTTAAGTTCCTCGAAGGCGGTATGGTAGAAATCACTGCCAGCTATCCGGCCGGTGTAATTGGTAATACACTTGAAAATCTTCGTGCTGCCGCAGCGGGTGAACATGAAGAATGGTCACTGGATTATCCTCACTTTGCCGACGTGGCAGAACAGGAAGGTTTCCCGATGATTGCTGCTATGTACCGCAATATCTCCATCGCAGAAAAAGGTCACGAAGAAAGGTATCTTGCCTTCGTAAATAACATCGAAAATATGACTGTATTCGCTAAAGAAGGCGAAGTGGTATGGCAATGCCGTAACTGCGGTTACATTGAAATCGGTAAGGAGGCTCCTGAAGTTTGCCCGGCATGTCTGCATCCGCAGGCTTACTTCGAGGTGAAGAAGGAAAATTATTAATCAATCTACCGTCAGTTTGATATAACTTCATTCGTATGGTTTATATCGAGGCTGTCTAAAAAGTCGGTTCTATCCTCATTCTCCTCCTTCAGGAAGGTTGCTCTCCCCCGATAACGGGGGAGTCGGAGGGGGGGAGTTAGAGTTACTGACGACTTTTTAGACAGCCTTCACTATACTCTAACCGCTTGTGAATGCTATGTAATTCTTCTCTATCTATTTGAAAATTCTTCTTTTTTACGTATTTTTGCCAAATCTGCTGGAAGAAATGATAGAAACCTTATATAGCACAAGATAGTATGTTTGGAACAAAGAAGAACAAAGAAGCTGATTTTATTACAACAGCTGAACCTTTAAAACTAACTACCATAGCTACAGGAACAGTTTTGAAGGGCATAATTGAAGTAGAAGGAAGCTTGCGAGTAGATGGAGTCATTGAAGGAGATGTGACTTGCCATAAGATGGTGGTGATTGGCCCGCAAGGAACAGTGACGGGAAATATAACCTCCGTTTCAGCCGTACTGCAAGGAACATTGAAGGGGGATATACACGTGACGGATCTGCTGACACTGAAGGCAGGCTGTCTGATGAATGGTGATATTTATACTTGCAAATTGGAAATAGAGCCACAAGCACGTTTCAATGGAACCTGCAATACTATAGAGGAGCAACAGCTACAGACCAAAGCTGCAGAATAACGTTCCAACAGGATTTGTGTATGGTCATCTCGGATCTGCCTCATTAGGGATATTCATAAAATAAAAAATAGATGGCAACTCTTTCATTGCGAACTAGTTGCCTTTTTTGTATTATCTATTGATTCCGGTAATCCTTGGGAGATACACCGTATTGCTTTAAAAATTCCCGATAGAAATAAGATTTATTAGAGAATCCACATTTGAACATGATCTCGGATACGGTCAATTTGGTTGTCCTTAACAATTTGGCCGCATATTCCAGTCTAATGCCTCGTACAAATTCACTCGGAGTCTTATCTATTATTTCTTTGAACTTCCGATACAAGGTAGCTTTGCTCACTCCTACAAATTCGGCAATAGAAGAAGGGCTTAATAACTCATCATCTATATTATTCTTTATGAAGTCTGTTACATTCTGTATTAATTCTTCGTCTTCCGGATGAAGAACAATCCCGTCTTTCACTTTCACAGAAGACATGCTGGAATTGAAATAGTCCTTTAAAAGCATTTGTCTCGACAGCAGATTTTCTATGGTGGAGATAACCTGCCTCGGGTGAAATGGTTTGACGATATAAGCATCCGCACCATGGTTAAAGGCATTAATCTGGTCTTCTACAGAAGCCTTTGCCGATATTCCTATGATCGGAATATAACTTGTTTTCAAATCGGATTTCAATTTATTAATCAAGCTTAAGCCGTCCATGTTGGGCATGACAATATCACTTATAATAATATCAGGATGATTATGTTCTATCTCTTTCAAAGCCTCCACGCCGTCTTTTGCTTCGTGTATCACATAATCAAAGAGGACATCTTTCAGCAGGTCTCTGATATTCTTTTCATCTTCCACTATCAGTATGACAGTATCTTTGCGAGGGGATAAGTGATCCTGCCCGTTCTTTTCTTTCTGCAACGAATCTTTTTCATCCGTTACAACAAGTGAATGATCGGATGGTAGAGAAGGAATCACGACTGAAAATTCAACACTTTTTCCCAGTTCACTATTTACACTTATCTGCCCGCCTAATAATTCAACCAGACTCTTTGTTAGATTTAAACCTATACCATTGCTGACAGAGTTACCCAATTTAGGAGTATCAAATATCTTATACTTATCAAATATCTCTGCCATCTGTTGCTCGGTTAACCCCTTGCCGGAATTTCTTACGAGCAAGTATAAGGTTTTATCAGGCTCATTTTGTGATATCTCAACATGAATATATCCATAACGAGGAGTATATTTGAACGCATTCGACAGTAAATTGAATATAATTTTTTCCAAAGCATTGCGGTCGGAATAGATCTCTGACGTATCATGAGTCTCTACCTTGAAGTCTATTTTATTCTCTTTCAGGATATCCACATAATTGTTGGAGGCATATTCCATCAATGATTTTACGTCCACATTTTCAGGATGCAAATCCATATTGCTCGATTTAGTTTTACGAAACTCCATCAACTCACTAATCAGCTTCTGCATCCTTTCGGCATTATTCTTTATTATTTGGAGATATTTCTTTGTACTACCATCCAACCCGTCCTGTTCCAACAAGTGCTGTGCAGGTGTATAAATCAAAGTTAGGGGGGTAAAGAATTCATGTGCCACATTAGTGAAGAAATTGAGCCGGGATTCATAAATCTTCTGTTCATGACGTTTCTCTACCTGGGCTATAAGAACCTGGCGGCTTAACCGTATGCGGTTTTTGATAACAGACTTTGTGATATAGAAGATAATAATGCACAATATGGCATAGATAATCAATGCAGGAACACTAAGCCACCACGGATAGCCTACTTTTATAGTTAAGCGATAAATGTTATCTCCCCATACTTTGTCGCCATTCGTGCTCTTCACTTCAAGCTGGTACTCACCCGGAGGAAGTTGGGTAAAGATAATATTCGGATTATTACCCATTTCTACCCAATCATCCGAATGGTTTTTCAGGCGATAAGCATATTCACAGTTTTCATTATTAATAAAGTCTTTGGCTATGAAATTGAGAGTCGTGAATCTTTCTTCATAGCTAAGTTTCAACACTCCTTTTCTGATACGTTCATTAATATCCTGTACCGTATTATATATCTTCAAACTACTTAATATGAGTGGAGGATTAAACTCGCGCAAATGTATATTTCGAGGATTGAAATAACTAAACCCGCTTACTCCTCCAAAGTACAAGAAATCACGATGATCCTTGAAGAAAGCTCCATCAGAGAATTCATCATTCTGCAATCCGTCATTCAAAGTATAATTATCTATTTTATTGTTTTTTACATTCAGGCTAGACAATCCCTGGTTGGTACTGATCCATATCTTTCCTTCGTGGTCTTTTAATATTCCATGCATCGTTTTATTATTCAATTTTTCGTCGGCATATTGTATCAGGTGAAAATCATTCTCTTCCTTTTTCAATTCGTTCAGTCCATAACTTGTTCCTATCCATATATTGGTATCATCACGCAGTAAGCACAATACATCATTATTGGTGAGTAAAATCCGGCTGTCCATATCCTCCAATGATTTTATGCTGTTATCTTTCATATTGATACAGTTCAAGCCTCCGCCACGTGTGCCAAACCATAACATATTGTCTTCCGGATCGGATGTAATGGCATAAACAACATCGTTGTTCAATGAGATATTCTTATCCGACGAATTATATTGCCTGAATCCTTTAACGTGATAACGACCTTGCTCTCTGGAAATATTTATTTTGATTAAACCATATCCTGATGTTCCGACCCATAAAAGAGAATCATTGTTCGTAAAATAAATGTTGTACACAGCCTTGAAAGGCGGATATTTATCAGGTATCTCAAGCTTTTCCAGTCGCCCTGTAGCAGCATTCAATATATTGATTCCGGTTCCTTCCGTTCCGATAAAAATGTCATTCGCTTTATTTCTCCTCAAGGCATAGACAGAATTGGAAATCAATCCTTTACTCTCATTCAGATAATCTGTCAATTCTTTCGTTGCAGGATTCAACAGTTTTATTCCGCTTCCTTTTGTTCCTATCAGAATATTACCATCTTCATCTTCACAAAAACATCTCACAGGGTGACTGGTGTGAACGGTTTCAAATAAAGAGTCGTAATGATAAAGTTGAATTAATCCTTGTCCGTCCGTTCCTATCCACAATATGTTCTGACTACCGGAATAAAGAGTGAAGACTGATAACTGACTGGATAGTTCGTTCAGGTAGGTAAAAGTATTCTTTTTTAAATCATAATGAATACATCCCCCTTCTATAAAGCTGACGTACATCTTGTTCTCTGCTAAAATAACCTGCGATACAGGTTTGCTACTATCCAGCTCAATGCATTGGGAAACTGTAAAGTCGGGATTTAAAAGGAAAAGTTTGTTGTCTTTGTTTAAGATAAATCTGTCTTTCGACAGAAATATCTTATCTACAGGCGTCTGTATGTCGACTGTGCGTAAATCACTCTGTTTTCCTCCGTTAACGAGTAGATTGTAAGTCAGATGCACGGTATTTCCATTATTTAAAAGGAAAAGCATACGATCGGAATCATTCACGGAATAGTCCTTTATATGACTTGCAAAGTCTGTGTTAATTGGATTGAACTCATCTTCAGAATCATTATAGACAAAGAACCCCAGCCCCTTTATGAGGCAGATAATATCTCCTGCCGCACTCTTTCCTAAAATAAAAGACTTTTCCTGATTGGGTACTTTATTATCTGTTCTTAAATAATACCTTGTTATCAGACGGGTTCGTTTATCTAACCGATTGATTCCATTATCTGTTGCTATCCATAAACTGCCCTTACATTCGATAATCTGGCGGATAACGTTATTACTTATAGAATTCGGATTGTTTTTGCTATATCTGAATGTCGTAATTTCTCTTCCATTATATGCATTCAGTCCATCCCATGTCCCAATCCAGATTGTATGTTCTGCATCTTCCAAAATACAGTTTACTGAATTATTTGTCAGTCCGTTAACATTTGATATGTGTTTTGCCACATTAAAAGCATAAGACTTTGTGGAAGTGACAAATGCAATAATCAGAATAAAAAATAATTGTGCGTATAAGATGTTTCTCATGTAAATGAATGTTATTTATACGGTTAGGATAATAGCAAATATAAGGAATTTATTTTATTCCGCGCATATTTTCATCGGTAACGGAGGATTTATACAATTGTGGAATAGTCAATCCGAATTACAAACGATAATTTACGATTTCACCGTCAACAATCAATTTACCATGTTTCTTTGTCTTTTTAGCGGAAGCAGGAATACAAACAATAGTTACGGCATTGTCCGGGTTCAGGATAATGCTTGTTTCGCCGGTACAATTTTTCTTTATGTATTTTTTGGATACCAGATCGTACAAGTCCGTCGGTTCCGTAAAGTGTTGATTCAAAGTTACCTCTTTGGCTTCAAAATAAGGATTGAATAAAAGATAAGTAGGATATTTTCTTGTGGAATAAAAGTCTGTGACATTACAATCCAATTGAAGAATACATTCCACATTAGTAGTATCTACAATAGAGGCTAGCATACCCACCCAGGCCGAGCCATACAAGCAAATATCTGTAGCTGAAGACATGGTTTTTACTTGATCCCCAATAGCATAGGGACCCTCATCGGACAATAATCCCTGGAACGGTTCAAAGTGATTGCCATGATACAAGTCCTTCCTCAATCCTTCATAACAAATGACGTGTTGAGGATCACCTTCCCAGATAGAACTCGACTGACGGTTGCGGGGGTGCTCGTCTGCATAAAATAAGCGGCAGGCGTTTGCCAGGTTCAGCATCCACTTGCCTATTGTGGAAGCATAAGCCGGATTGTATTTTACAATTGGAACAAGTGCGGCAGCTTGTGAAAAGGTGTTCATGGCAAAAGCATATTGTTCATCCTTTTTTTGTCCTACCAATCCGTGTACGTCATATTTGTTCCAACGCTCACACATCACTCCCCATCCGTCACGGTCTGAATTATCACCGTCGAAGCACCAGTTCAGCATTTTCAGCTCATCATAAGCAGTTCCAAGTTCCGCATTCATGCGCACTGCCAGATAAGCTCCATAGGGCATCATTATCTCATAGAAAGTTCCTTCTTTTTCGGGACGGTTCTGCAAAAATGTCATGCATTGGTGTGTAGCATTCAGATATTTTTTATCTCCGTATTTAATCCAGGAGATGTATTGCAACCAAGCAAGTCCTGCGGCTGCATCCGGTTCACGCCATACTTTATTATAGTACCCTTTACGGCTCTTAAAGTTGAAGGCGGTGAAGTTGAAGTCCGGATATTCTCTACCTTCACTTAAGTCCTGGATAGCAGCATACCAATTGTCGATAGTGATCTTCATCGGTTCCTGCATCTCTGTTTTTTGAGGATATAAATCTACCAGCATCGAGTAAGCCATTGCCGGCCATATCTCATACCAGAAACTTTCTCCGGCTTTCCTGTCGAGTCCGTTCAATATAAGATTGGTTCCATTCTTCTTGTTGAAGAATTGCCGTATCATTGATACATAATCTTTTCCGTCATCATTGCTTTTGTCTACTCCTATCAGACTTGCACTAATGAGTGAGCCCATAGTGGGAAGAGATTCATAAGAATTTCCTCCTAACCGTCTTTTATCTACGTAGCTTGGAAGTCCGAAAGTGCGGAATGGAAAGTTTATTTGCGAATCGTCCCACCAGATAAGAGGTAAGTTTTGTCCTTTGGCGTTGAAATCGTAAAATAGTCTGTCCTGTTTCGTGGCTATATCTTTCCAGTTTTTCATTTTATAGGGGAAAGGTATATTGGGCATATACTGTACTAAGCGGATCTCTTTTTGTTCTATCGGCTTTTGTGCCGGCAGGTTGTTGAGAAAGAAAAAACCTGCTGCGAGAAATAATAATGTCTTTTTCATGGTCAGTTGGTTGTTAAAAAAGGGCGGATTATAAAATCCGCCCCCTCATTTTATTCATATTAAAAACCCGGATTTTGGGAAAGAATATTGTTGCTCTTATCCCTTTCACCTTGCGGTATCGGAAACAGATAATCTCTGTCGTCTCTAAAATTGGCACCTTTCGATGTATTATATTTGGTTGCATAAGCACGCATAACGGTTCCGAAACGTTTTTGTCTCATCAGGTCATCCCGTCTCCATCCTTCCATTGCCAATTCACAACGACGTTCCTTCCAGATGATTTCTTTCAGACGCTCTTGGTCGGTTTCTGTTATGTCGGGCAGTGTATTAGTTGTTGTAGCAGGGATATACGCCTGTTGATCTCTTCTCGGATCTATCGGATTAGTTTTGCGGGCTCTTTCTCTTACATCATTCAGGTAAGGAAGTGCAAGCCCTGGTTTTCCGTTTTCGTTTAATACTTCGGCATACATCAAGAGAACATCGGAATAACGGATCAAACGAATGTTGTAACTAATCATCCAGACGTCGAAACCAGTTTTTTCTACTGCTGGCACAGTCATCTTGTAATCATGATAACCGCTTGGAGATTCAGCGTTGTCTTGCGCTTCAGTATCACCTTTATATCTGTCACCAGTTTGTGTGAATACATAAGTAATACGCGGGTCATCTGCATCAAAGGCATCATAGAGGTCTTGGGTCGGTACATGAAATCCATATCCCTGATAACCGGAGATGCGTCTGCTTGTGAAGAAGTGGGGAACATTGGTACCTGTGGCAATGTTTTTATCATATACTTTGTTGGCAATCTCAAATACTGATTCCGAACTGTTTTCATATTCAGTGCGCCAGTTCATGCCGTAATCACTCAACAATGTATAGTCTTTGTCCACTTCAATAATATCATGAAGTACCGTTTCGGCAGAGATAAAATCACCTTTGAACATGTATGTTTTAGCAAGCATTGTTTTTGCAAAGCCGCGTGTTGCACGATAAGCATCATCTTCAGAGTAATCTCCTTTTGCAGGAAGTGCGGAGGCATCAGTTAAATCATTCACAATACATTCATATACCTTCTCCAATGGGGAGCGGGGTATTTGCAGTATTTCAGCGGGTTGCATCGGCGTAGTGATTAGAGGCACTTCTCCGAATGTAGTGACCAGACAATAATATCCGAATGCTCTCAATGCTTTTGCCTCGTTTGCATAACGTTTCAATAGTTCTTCGTTTCCTATTGCATCAGGAGCATAATAAATCACATCGTTACAGCGATTGATTAATCTGTACAGAATCTCCCAACGACGTCCTACTTCACCATTGGTTGTGTAGATTGTAAAGTCGGACAAGTCGCGTACTTCGGCACGGTCACCGTCATTTCCTCCTCCTTTTAGAGCATCATCCGTACTGCAATCACCTACAAAATAATGATTTAATGCATATTCATTCCAAGTTGTACGTAATTGAAGATAAGCTCCAGTCAAGGCTTGTTCAATATCGCTTTCCTTCTGATAATAATTATCGCTTGTGGTTTTACCATAACTTGGTTCGTCGAGAGAGCAGCTATACAACCCCACTCCGGCAAGAGCCCAGCATATTATAAATAATATTTTTCTCATAATGTAATGTCTTTTTAGCTAGATTTAAAATTGCAAATTAACTCCAAAAGTGAATGTACGTGAAGACGGATAACGTGTAGTATCCACTCCCATATCCAATGGGTTATTGATACCCAGTTCCGGATCAAGTCCGGAATAACCGGTTAAAGTAAATATATTCTGACCGCTCACATAGAATCTACAACTTGAAAACAGTTTGCTCTTCTGGCAAATGTGACTCGGCAGTGTATAACCTATTTGCATATTCTGCAAACGCAGATAAGAACCGTTCTCCACATAGAAAGAAGAACCTCTCATATTATTGTTAGAGTCAGAGTTGGTTATGCGTGGATATACAGCATCCAAATCCCCGTCTTTTGTCCATGCTTTTGTGTAAGCATCCGCCAACGCATTCTGGCGTCCTGCTGAAGCAAGGCTTCCTTTAGCGATGTTCCAGATGTCATTTCCAATAGTTCCCTGGAATGCCATACTTACATCAAAGTTCTTATAACTGAATCCTAAGTTGAAACCATAAATGAGGTCCGGATTAGGATCACCGATAAAAGTACGGTCATCATCATCATTCAATTCGCCTGATTCTCCTAATTTGGCAAACTTAAAATCACCCGGTTGTGCATTAGGCTGAATCTTGGTACCATTCTTATCCACATAATTGTCTATCTCTTCCTGATTCTGGAATATTCCTATTTGTTTGTACCCCCAGAAACGTCCGATAGGACCTCCTACATATGTACGGCTGGTATTCCCACTCAAATATTCCGATGTAAGTTTGGTTACCTCTGTCTTATAAGTAGACATGTTCAGCCCTACATTGTAATTAAAGTCTTTTCCTATCTGGTTACGGTAGTTGACTACTATTTCAAAACCGGTATTCTTCAAGTCTCCCGCATTGAAGAAGGGGCTGTTAGGGAAGGCGCCAAAAGAAGGAATAGGCATATTCAGCAACATGTCACTTGTTTTCTTTACATAAAAGTCCATGCTTACATCAAGGCTGTTTTTAAAGAAAGACATATCTAAACCGACATTGGTTTGTTGGCTGGTTTCCCATTTAATATCTGCATTTCCCACATAAGTCGGAACGTAACCTTGTGAGTACCCGTTTCCAAAGTACCATTGATTTTCATTATTGGTACCAATCAACGTAAGAGGTGCGTCTCTGTCGATTCGTTGGTTACCATTCTGTCCCCAACCTACACGCAGTTTTAAATTGGAAATTGTATTTTCAATGTTCAGGTTCTTAAAGAATTCTTCATTGCTCACTCTCCAACCTAATGAAACTGATGGGAAATAGCCCCAACGGTTACGTTTGGCAAATCTTGAAGAACCGTCGGCACGGAAATTGACTGTAGCAAGGTATCTGTCATCATATACATAGTTGATACGTCCCAGGTACGACAACATAGAAGATGTTTCTTTACCTCCCGAGGTGTTATCTCCGGCTGTTTGTGCATCAAGTATCTGATAGATTTCATCGTTACCTAAAGCCTTTCTCTTAAATGCATTAATGCCTTCGCTGCTGTTCTTCTCATAAGTCATGGCAACCATTGCATCCAATTTATGCCTGCCTATTGTCGTGTTGTAATTAAGGCGTTGTTCCACCTGATAGTTAGAAGTAACAGCGCTATTATTATTCAATTGAGTTTCTTTATTATATTTACTTTCCTGATTCGCTAAGTTATCTTCCGAAAAAGTAGACGAATAGACAGGGCGGAAATCCTTGAAAGTATCATGGTATCTTTCGAAACTATACTGTACCCGATAGCTCAATCCTTTATACAATTTGATTTGGGCAAACACATTACCAAATACATTGAATATGTCATTGTATCTATTAGGAAGTTCGAGCATGGCTACCGGATTAGGGTCGTAAGACCACTCGGTAGGCGCATATTTGTTATATTCGTAATTTTCAGAAGACGGATCTACCAACGGGCTGATAACAGGGGTAAAAGGATCAGCTTTTTGAATGAAATCGAATGAAGGAATTGCTCCTGCGTCACGTTTTCTTATCTTTGCCAGATTGACATTGGCGCCAACAGTGATAAATTTGTTGATATCATATTCAAGATTCGCTTTAAGTGAAAGTCTCTTGAATTCAGTAGTGATGATTGCACCCTGATCGTCTACATATCCTAAACTTAAAGAAGATCTCGAATTATCTGTCCCCTTACGGATGCTTAGATTATAGTTCTGGTTGAAAGCTGTACGGGTTACTTCATTCCACCAGTTGGTATTATAGCCTTTCTGATACTGATTGGTAAACTTATCCTTCATTGAGTTTTGAAAGCTTGCATCGTTTTCATACGCTTTCATGATGAAGTTGTAGTATTGGTCGCTGTTCATCATGTTCAATGCTTTATAACTGTTTTTTACACCTACATAAGCATCCAATGTTACAGTCGTTTCACCTTTCACCCCTCCCTTGGTAGTAATGAGGATTACTCCATTAGAACCTCTCGAACCATAGATAGCGCAGGCTGAAGCATCTTTTAATACTTCCATACGTTCAATATCAGATGGATTCAGGCTGCTGATGTTATCCATGAACTGTCCATCAACTACGTACAATGGATTGTTGTCATTGACGGTCCCTAAACCTCTCACGCGGATCACTGCATCCGATCCCGGCTGGCCGGAACTGGCGGCAACAAATACGCCGGCTGCCTTACCTGTAAGTAGTTCGGATGCGTTGGACACTGCATAGTTCTTAATATCCTTACTACTTATAGAAGCCAAAGCACCGGTAAGGTCACTCTTTCTTTGAGTACCGTAACCAATCACTACAACCTCATCCAATTTATTATCGGACACTAGATTTACATTGTACGTTCCGCTATTTGTTACGTTTACAATTTCAGTTTTAAAACCTACATACGAGAATGAAACTTTATTTGACGATACTTTTAATGTATATCTACCGTCAAAATCAGTGATAGTACCATTGGTCGTTCCCACTTCAAGAACAGAAACTCCAATTAAAGCCTCTCCGGTATTACTGTCGTATACCACACCCGAAATACTCTTGGTTTGCTGTGCAAAGACATTTGTGCAAACAGCAAGAATAAGAATGAATAATAATAAATGCTTACTCATAGTTTATACACTTAGATTTAATTATATGAAATGATATTTTGTTTATTCGCAATAATCTTACCATCTTTCAGTTCTAATTCTGTTCCGGCGGGAAGTTCCACAATTACTCTTGCGTCATTGGCCGGGATCTCAACGGAACCATTTGTCTTTATATTTTTTGCTATATATTCTTTGGCAACAATATCAAACAAATCGCATGGTTGGGTAGCTTGATAAGTAATGGTTTTGGTCTCTTTATGAGGGTTATAATAGAGATAGACCGGATAAGGTTTCTCTGTATAGAAGTCTGTGACATTGCAATCCAGTCGGAGAATACCCTCCACATTCGTTTGACAAACAATGGCCCCCAAAATACCAACAGGGGAAGAACTGTAAACACTGAACATGCTTTCCGTTGGATTACCTTTTATCCATTTGGGACCATCGCCGATTGCAACCGGACTAACCCCTTTTAATGATGCTTTTCCATAGTCATCCGTTTTTCGTAAACCTTCATAAGAAACATTGTCATAAGTAATGTCCTTCAATTCAGGAGCCCATTGATGTGTTTCATCTATTTCCCCCGGATAGAACAAACGACATGCACTTGCATTGTTCAACATCCACTTGCCGATAGCTTTTGCATATTGAGGCTGATATTTCACCATCGGAATGAAAGGCCAGGCGGGTTTGATACTGTTCATAAGGAATGCATATCCTCCGCCGTCTGTGATACTTCCTTGCAGACCGCTTACATCATAGTCACCCCATTTTCCTACAATAATTCCCCAACCGGTTCTTCCTGTAGGGCTTTTACATCCGTCAAATACCCAATCAAGAAGTTTGGCTACATCATAGTTGGCTCCTTCTACTGCATTCAAATAGGCTGCCGTATAAACTCCGAGTGGTAAAAGGGCCTCGTAAAAACGGCTTTCTTTTTGGGCAAGCAGGGCTTCGATGGCACTTTTACTATGTTGCAGATAACGTGGATCACCAAACTTATGATAAGCACACAACAATACATAGGCATGCCCACCGGCGGCGTCTTGTTGCAATGGAATATTATTAACCATTCCTTTCATTTGTGCATAGTCAAAATAAGAATAGTCGTAGTTTCCATTCAATACAGAATCTGCTTTAACAAACTGCTCCGCAATACTTTTTTGTATCTTCTCTGCCCCGTCTACATTGGGGAAAACATCGCAAATAGCATAATATAAGGCATTGGGTAATACATCATACCACCAGTCACGGCCATAGCCTCCTCCTAAAAGGGCTACTGACGGAGTCGTATTGTTCATGACTATATTCCAGCCGTTATCAGAATTGAAATAATTCTGCACCATTTTTACATAGTTATATCCGTCTTGATTCGTCTTGTCAATCCCTACAAGGCCGGCACCAAGAATAGCAGCCAATGAGTTCAGACTTTCATGGAACTCTCCGTTATTGGCATTCTTTCCCTGACGAATATCTTTAATGGCAGTATATAAGCCAAATGTAGTCTGGTCCATATTTCTGCGGGCGTCATCTAACCAGATTAATGGTCCGACTTCACTTTTATTATTCCAGTCAAAAATAAACTGGTCATACTTTTGGGCTTTTTGCTTCCAGTCCAGCATTTTATAAGTTTCAGGCATATCAGGCATAGAGTCTACCCTATGGATGGAAACCTGCTTTACCTTTTCACCAAAGTTATTTCCGTTGCCCGAGCAAGATGCCAAGAAACAAACGGTCATAAGTACAAAAACACCTTTACTTGTCATTTTCATGTTCAATAGTATCAGTTTGATTAGTAATATTCTTAGCCAAAGGATATGCCGCTAATTGTAATCCGGCAACAATCACCAGCGCATATTTCAATGCAAAATCCTGCGATACACAATAAGCAAGGAAGATAAACAGTAGTAAACCGAAAGCTCTTCCAAGGAAAAGGCCGAACTCATGACTTAGGATATATGCATATTCGTTTCTATTCTCAATCTTTGCAACTGCATCAATTGTTCTCATCATAATGGGGAAGTAAGCCAGGTCGAACAAAGGCTGGAATATCACTTTGCAAAGGACGAAAAGGATCACTCCCGTAGCAGAGAAGAGAATACCGTTGAATAGTGTACCGACAAAGAATACGATTAGTCCTCCTACAAATATTTTCAAACGGTCTTGCGGGCGGGCCATACGTCCTAATACATACACCAGGACAGCGGTCAATGCTCCGCTAACTCCCTGAATCAATCCTAACGCTCCTTCATCTCCTACCAGCTTCAATACCAATATAGCCGGTGCCGTTACTAAAAAACCTTGAACCATTCCTTTCAATCCGGCTAGCCACAGCATCTTTTTCCAAAGTATGTTGAAGCGGAAATAGAGGAAGTTCGTTTCTTTGGGGTTCTCGAATTTACCTTTCCACAGTGTCATGCAGGCGATAACGGTAATGACTACTGCTGCCATCGTAACTACACAGTAAGAGGTATTGATATTGAAGAGGAATCCGAAAACTTCTTTTCCATCTATCTGGCTGATAAATGCGCCTATAATTAAAGGAACACCGATGGAGGTAATAGAAAAGAAGAAAGACTCTAATCCGAAGAAATAGTTACGGCTGTTGTCGTTGGTATTATAGAGAGCCAGCAGGTATCGGTTGGTCCAGAAGAAACCAGAAGCTGCTCCCATTAAAAAGCCGGCCAGACCAAGTTCGACGAAGCCAAGTGACTTGATAGTCATCATACCGAACATGGAAATGCCACTTACCAGGATTCCTGCCGAATAAAGTGTCTTCACACTGTATTTCTTTAGCAGATAACCGTTAACAAGAGAGGTAGTAATGATGCCTATATACATTGCCAGCTGATAAAAAGCAACCATCACGGGGTCACTCGTGTTTCTCATGATATAGGCTCCCACAAAGATTTCTACTATCGGTAGTACCAATGCATAAAGCATATTGGTAACCAACAGTGTTCTCATGTTAGGTTCCTGTTGCTTAAAGAACAGATATTCTTTTTTCAGTTTATTCATTACTTCTCTTGTGTCTGTTTTAATACATTTAATATCTCTGAAATGGAAAGCTCTGCCTTACAAATCACTTCATCGCTTGCTCCATAATACATGGTTATCGTATCGTCGTCCACCAAATGCCCATTAGTGAAAACTACATTTCCGAAGAAACCTGTTTGCTCATAAGCGGCGATAGGTTCCATGATCGGTTCTTCGCTTCTTGCAATCACTTTTGACGGGTCATTTAAATCGAGTAATAAAGCCCCCAAGCAATAACGGTGATTAAAATCGGCTCCATGATAAATCTCCAGCCAGCCTTCTTCTGTCTTTATTGGAGCTGCCCCTGCCCCTACACGTGCGCAATCCCACATTCCGTCACGAGTGGTTGCCACACATTTGTGGTTTCCCCAATGCAAGCGGTCGGGCGATTCTGCCAACCATATATAATTGCCGCCAAGTTCGGGACTGCTCGGGCGATGAAGAGCGAAATACTTGTCACCTATCTTCTGTTCGAACAATGCACAATCTTTGTTATGCGGTGGGAATATCATTCCATGCCGTGTATAGTTTTTCCAATCATTGGTGTGAATCAGTCCAACCCCTACAGCTACCGACGATACTTCTGTGAAAGTAAGGTAAAAACCATCTTCGGTTGTTGCAACACGGCAATCCTCAATACCGAATGCTTCCAGCTCTCCTTTTCCGAAAATGGGTGGAAATTCCGGTTCATCTTTGAAGTGAATACCGTCGGTACTTGAAACCAATCGTAAGTAAGACATCGTAGTCAGATAATTCTTTCCTTTGTAACCGATAACGCGTGGGTCTGAAGCATCCAAATCGGGATCATTCTTTAAAAACGAAACCACTTCTATTTTTCCTTGTTCATTGTATATAGGAAAACTGATAATTCCTTCTTTCTGTATAGGTCTCTCTGCGACGCGCAAAAGTAACCAAATTTTGCCTTGATATTTGAAAACTCCGGGATTTAACAAACATGTAATTTCCATTCCGTTGATTCCCGCTTTTAAATCTTTTGGAGCCAGTAGGGGGTTCTGCTCACATCTTTTAGCTATATCCATAATATTTCGATTAGTGATTATTTCTGTGAACAAAAGTATGAGATGAGAGACAGGAAAGCGTTTACTATATTCTCAAAGAGGTGTACACATGCTCAAGAACATGTTTTAAGAGGATGATATTGGGGAATGATTTTAGAAGAGGCAGAGATATTCGTATTTATATGCTGTTGCTATTTAAATGCCTGATTTATAGATGGATGCGCAGCTCGTTGAAGTGTATTATATTCTCATAAGTGTATAGTATAGTTTCTTTGAGGAGTGCAAAAGAAACATATAAAGATAAAAAAATAAGAGGCCAAACTCAAAAATATAATTTGAGGAAGCCTCTTGTTTTTTCTTTTTAATAAAAATAATACTGTAAATCCTATTTCTTCACGTGCGGATAATCTATCGTATAATGTAATCCGCGGCTTTCCTTACGCTCCATTGCTTGGCGCATAATCAGATAACCCACATTCACCATATTACGCAATTCGCAGATTTCTCTGGACGCTACGCTACGTTTGAACAGGCTTTCAGTCTCTTCGTAGATAATATCGAGTCTGTCCCAGGCACGTTTCAGACGGAGGTCGCTGCGGACAATGCCTACATACGTACTCATAATTTGGTTCACTTCCTTTATACTTTGCGTAATGAGCACCATTTCTTCCGGCGAACGGGTTCCTTCGTCATTCCATTCGGGAATATCTTCATTATAAGAATATTGATCGATCACTTGCAAACTGTGTTTGGCGGCAGCATCGGCATATACGACTGCTTCTATCAGTGAGTTGGAAGCCAGGCGGTTGCCTCCATGCAATCCTGTGCAGGAACATTCTCCCACGGCATAAAGGCGTTCGATGGAAGATTGTCCGTCGAGGTCGACAAGGATACCTCCGCAGAGATAATGGGCGGCAGGGGCTACCGGGATATAATCTTTCGTGATGTCGATGCCTAGGCTAAGACATTTCTCGTAGATATTGGGGAAGTGTTTCTTTGTTTCTTCGGGATCTTTGTGGGTGACGTCCAGGTATACATGGTCGTCTCCGCGGTTCTTCATCTCGTTGTCGATGGCGCGTGCCACGATGTCACGGGGAGCGAGCGAAAGACGGGGATCGTATTTCTGCATGAACTCTTTACCGTCCATTGTACGCAGTACGCCTCCGTAACCACGCATTGCTTCCGTTATCAGGAAAGAAGGACGGTCTCCCGGATGATACAGGGCAGTAGGATGGAATTGTACAAACTCCATATCCTTCACCGTACCTTTGGCACGATACACCATAGCGATACCGTCTCCGGTAGCGACTAGCGGGTTAGTGGTCGTTTTATAAACGGCTCCTACTCCACCGGTAGCCATTAGCGTCACTTTAGCAAGATACGTATCTACTTTTCCCGTTTTCGGATCGAGGATATAAGCACCATAACATTTGATGTCCGGTGTCTGGCGGGTTACGGTTACACCCAGGTGATGCTGTGTCAGGATTTCAATGGCAAACTGGTTTTCGATGACCGTGATATTCGGATGGCGTTGCACGGCTTTAATCAGGCTGTCTTGAATTTCTGCTCCCGTATTATCTTTATGGTGAAGAATACGGAACTCCGAATGTCCGCCTTCGCGGTGCAAGTCAAATTCGCCTTTCTCGTTCTTGTCAAAGTCCACTCCCCACTTAATCAGTTCTTCAATTTGTGCGGGAGCTTCGCGCACTACTTTTTCTACTGCGGCACGGTTACTGATCCAGTCGCCGGCAATCATTGTGTCTTCAATGTGCTTGTCGAAATTATCCACCAGAAGGTTGGTGACGGAGGCTACACCTCCCTGGGCGAAGTACGTATTGGCTTCTTCCAGCCCACTTTTACAGATAAGAGCAACTTTACCTTTGTGCGCCACTTTCAGCGCAAAACTCATACCGGCAATTCCGGAACCGATAACGAGGAAATCGAATTTTCTTACCATAATCTTGTTATTTCTCACCGCAAAGCTACAAAATAAGTTACTTCGTTGTACTTTTCGTTGTCATTAATTCATAAAATTGCTACCTTGCAGGCAAAAATCTGACAAAATGAATCGAATTTTTCATGCCCGCATCGCCTGGTACCAATATTTCCTGTTGGTGGTGCTTACTGTAAATGCCGTCGGCGCATTGTGGTGTAAATATATCTTGGTGGCGGTACTGTTTGTGTTGATGCTGATTGTAGTGATCGAACAAATTATACACACTACTTATACATTGACAACAAACGGTGATCTGGAAGTCTCACGTGGCCGTTTTATTCGCAAGAAGATCATCCCGCTTTCCGAAATTACCGCAGTCAGGAAATACCATTCCATGAAATTCGGCCGTTTTTCGGTGACGGATTATATCCTGATAGAATACGGAAAAGGGAAGTTTGTTTCGGTGATGCCTGTTAAGGAACAGGAGTTTGCAGAGGTGCTCGAAAAGAGGATGTTCGCAAAGAAAGTAAAGAGTATGGAGACGGTAGAATCTCAAAAGAATGATTGATAGAGGATTCTGATAATAAGTGTTTTATCATATAATCTTATATTATTAGGCACGGATTACACAGATGGACGCTGTTGTGTTTTTACATATCTATCATTCAAAAATCCGTGTAATCCGTGCCTAATTTAGTATAAAAACTAATTGTGAAGGCATAAAGATAAACAAATTATATACTATGAAATATCAAGTAATTATCATTGGTGGCGGTCCTGCGGGATATACGGCTGCCGAAACTGCCGGTAAAGGCGGTTTGAGCGTATTGCTTATCGAGAAGAATAGTCTGGGTGGCGTCTGCCTGAATGAAGGCTGTATTCCTACGAAAACATTGTTGTATTCGGCAAAGACTTATGACAGTGCAAAACATGCATCAAAGTATGCAGTCAATATCCCGGAAGTCTCTTTCGATTTGCCTAAGATAATAGCGCGTAAAAGTAAGGTAGTGCGTAAACTGGTGCTGGGAGTGAGAGCGAAGCTGACTGCCAACCATGTTACAATTGTATCAGGAGAAGCGCAGATCATTGATAAAAATACGGTTCGCTGCGGGGAAGAGACTTACGAAGGAGAGAATCTGATATTATGTACGGGTTCGGAAACCTTTATTCCTCCTATTCCGGGAGTGGATGCGGTGAACTACTGGACGCACAGGGATGCTTTGGACAGTAAAGAATTGCCGGCTTCTCTGGCTATTGTTGGTGGCGGGGTAATCGGTATGGAGTTTGCGTCGTTCTTCAATAGTTTGGGAGTACAAGTGACGGTGGTTGAGATGATGGACGAAATTCTGGGTGGAATGGATAAGGAGCTTTCCGCTTTGCTTCGTGCGGAATATGCAAAACGAGGTATTAAATTCCTGCTTAGTACGAAAGTGGTCGGCTTGTCGCAAACGGAAGAAGGGGCTGTTGTTTCTTATGAGAACGCAGAGGGAAACGGCAGTGTCATTGCAGAGAAGCTGTTGATGAGTGTCGGTCGTCGCCCGGTGACGAAAGGTTTCGGGCTCGAAAACCTGAATTTGGAGAAGACAGAGCGTGGCGCTATCAGAGTTAATGAAAAGATGCAGACTTCTGTGCCGGGCGTGTATGTTTGTGGTGACCTGACAGGATTCTCTTTGCTCGCCCATACGGCTGTTCGTGAAGCGGAAGTTGCCGTACATTCCATCTTGGGAAAGGAAGATGCCATGAGTTATCGGGCTATTCCGGGCGTAGTCTATACCAATCCGGAGATTGCCGGAGTGGGTGAAACGGAGGAATCGGCGTCAACGAAAGGAATCAATTATCAGGTTATCAAACTTCCGATGGCTTACTCCGGCCGTTTTGTGGCGGAGAATGAAGGCGTCAACGGAGTCTGCAAAGTATTGTTGGATGAACAGCAGCGGGTGATTGGAGTCCATGTGTTGGGCAATCCGGCTTCGGAGATTATCACTCTTGCGGGCACTGCCATTGAGCTTGGATTGACGGCAGCGCAATGGAAAAAGATTGTTTTCCCGCATCCTACGGTAGGAGAGATTTTCCGGGAAGTGTTATAAACAGTGTTATATGAAAAAAAGTCTTTTGTTAGTCGCCCTTTCAGTTTGTTTGTTGCCACTTTGGGGACAACAAAATTTCTCCCGGATAGACTCGCTTATCAAGAAGATGCTCCCCGAAGCATCCGAAGTCGGCATATCCGTCTACGATCTGACGGCTAAGAAATCACTTTATAACTATCGTGCGGAGAAACTTTCACGTCCTGCCTCTACCATGAAGCTGTTGACGGCTATTACCGCACTTTCCCGCCCCGAAGCCAACGAGCCTTTCCGCACAGAAGTATGGCATGATGGCGTGATAGAGCATGATACCTTGCAAGGCAACCTGTATGTGGTAGGCAGATTCGATCCGGAATTTGACAGCCAGTCGATGGATTCATTGGTAGAAGAGGTAATCACTTTCCCTTTTTCGGTGATTAACGGGCAGGTATATGGTGATGTTTCGATGAAAGACTCCCTTTATTGGGGTAGCGGATGGGCGTGGGACGATACTCCTGCGGGCTATCAGCCTTATCTCTCTCCATTGATGTTTTGCAAGGGGACTGTACAGGTTTCTGTCGTTCCCTCTACGGTGCAGGGAGATACAGCAAGTGTCTCCTGTCAACCTGTATCCTCCTATTATACAGTGACGAATCAGACGAAAACACGTACCTCTTCTGCCGGAAGATTCTCTTTCACGAGAGACTGGTTGACGAATGGAAACAATCTCCTTGTTTCGGGAAATGTCACTTCGATTCGAAAAGATGATGTCAACATCTATGATTCTCCCCGTTTCTTTATGCATACTTTCTTGGAGCGTCTTCGTGGGAGAGGAATCACAACTCCCCAGTCGTATGGCTTTGCCGAATTGCCCCGCGACAGTGTGACTGTAGAACGGATGGCTTGTTGGAATACTCCCGTGCAGAAAGTGCTGAACCAGTTGATGAAAGAGAGTGATAATCTCAATGCGGAAGCATTGCTCTGTCGCTTAGGGGCGCAGGCTACGGGAAAGAAGCAGGTAGCTGCCGAAGATGGTATTCTCGAAATAATGAAGCTGATCCGCCGCCTGGGGCATGACCCGAAAGATTATAAGATTGCCGACGGTTGCGGACTGTCCAATTATAATTACCTCTCTCCTGCCCTGCTGGTAGACTTTCTGAAATATGCGTACTCGCAAACAAAGGTGTTTCAGATGTTATATAAATCTCTTCCCGTTGGCGGAGTGGACGGAACATTGAAATTCCGGATGAAGGGTACCCCTGTTTTCCGGAATGTTCATGCCAAAACAGGCTCGTTTACGGCAATAAATGCGCTTGCGGGCTATCTGAAGATGAAAAACGGACATGAAGTGGCATTTGCCATTATGAATCAGAATGTGCTTTCGGCGGCTAAGGCACGGGCATTTCAGGATAAGGTGTGTGAGGTGATTACTCTTTATGGAGGGCTTTATTGATTTTTCTATAAAAAGATAATTGTATTCTCTAATAAACAAAAATAGTTGGATTTTGTTTACCAGAGAATACAATTATACTTGTTTTGAATCGAATGTTGTAAATCCTGTATTCTATTTACTTGGTGTATTCAGCCCAATTTGTATTCTTCATATCGCCGCTTTTAGCCAACTCTGCGTGCATGCCAAGTGCAGCCTGAATAGCGTGTGGAGTCTGCGCGCGGTTACCTGCCAGTTTGAGATAATCCCAAAGAAGCTCTTTGTAGTCAGGATGAGCACAGTTTTCGATGATGGCTTGTGCACGTTCTTTCGGACTCTTGCCACGAAGATCGGCAACACCTTGCTCGGTGATAACGATATTGACATCGTGCTCCGTGTGGTCGTGGTGGGATACCATCGGCACGATGGCGCTGATCTTACCTTCTTTAGCCACAGACGGACAAGTGAAGATAGAGATGTAGGCGTTGCGGGTAAAGTCTCCCGAACCACCGATACCGTTCATCATTTTTGTTCCGCCGATATGAGTAGAGTTTACATTGCCGTACAGGTCGACTTCGATGGCCGTATTGATAGAAATGACACCGAGGCGGCGTACTATTTCGGGGCTGTTTGAGATTTCCGACGGACGGAGAACCAGCTTATCGCGGAAGAAATCCATATCGTTGTAAATACCTTCCAGACAGTCGTTTGTTACAGTCAGTGAGCAGGTACTACCAAATTTGATACGTCCTTCGCGAATCAGTCCGATCACGGAGTTCTGTATTACCTCTGTGTACATTTCGAATGGAGGAATCGTTTTGTCACGTCCCAATGCACCGAGCACGGCGTTGGCGATGTTTCCTACACCCGATTGCAGGGGTAAGAAAGTAGACGGGATGACACCACGTTTCATGTCGGCAGCGAGGAAATCGGCCACATTTTGTCCGATTTTGTCGGTCAACGGATCGGCAGCGGCGAAAGAACGCGCTTCATCCGGCCAGTTGGTTTCCACTACGCCTATAATCTTTTTCGGGTCTACCTGGATGTAAGGCAGTCCGATGCGGTCACTCGGTTTATAGATAGGAATTTCGCGGCGGTAAGGAGGGTCGAGCGGTTCGTATACGTCGTGCATACCCATGCCGGATTTGCTGTGTGCGCTGTTCAACTCCACGATGATCTGGTCGGCAAGACGGCAGATCGTCGGGGAAATACCACCGGCGGCAGTCAGATAAATCTTTCCGTCGGGAGTCACTTCGCATGCTTCGATGATGGCCACGTTCACTTTGCCCATGAATCCGTAGCGCACTTCCTGTGCCATCTGTGAGAGGTGTATGTCGTTGTAGGCAATCTCTCCGTTGTTCACGGCCTTGCGGAAATCAGCGTTGGTAGTATAAGGGGCGCGGTAGCGGATGGCTTTGGCGCGTGACAGTATGCCGTCGCAGGACTCTCCTGTCGATGCACCTGTGAAAATTCCTACTTGAAACGGGTTTCCTTTCGCATGCTCTGCTTCAGCAATTTTTGCGAGCTCGGCTGTTACAGCCTTGGCCGTTCCGGCGGGAGTAAATCCGCTTAGGCCGATGTTGTAGCCATGTTTGATCAGGCTTGCAGCTTCCGCTGCCGAAATACGATTGAGTGACATAAATAGTAAATTTCGTGTTAAATACAGTTGATATCTAATTAGTTAAAAATTCGCTCAAAATGTACGTATACAGGCTGATACCTGATACCCCATGTTTAATACTTAATATTTGATACTTAATATCTAATACTTGATACTTAATACTTAAAAGAACCCTCCTCCGACTATCGGTCAATATTTCCGTTGAAGAATTTCTCCCCAGATAATGGCTCGGCGAGCTTCTTCTGCCGAATGAATCGTAAAATCTTCTTTATTGTCGGGTGAGTCGTGGGGAGTGTTGTAATGGGCACCTTGCCGGTTGTTCCGTTCATCTTGTGCAGCGCTGTTTGCAAGAGATGCAGCCACGGATACTTCCTCTTTTCTCTTTTTTTGTTTCGAAGTTTGCTGCTTCGAAGTTTTCTGTTTGGAGAATGGTTTGGAAGCCGGTTGTTCGAGCGGAATCGGCCGGAGCAGTTCGTCCATGGGTTTGAGGCTGCCCCACGCTTCGGGTATGGGAACGGCATCGGGGCTTACTTCAACCGAAGATGGCATTGGGGGAACGGGGTGCTTGGCTTTAGTCTTTTTCGCCTTTTTCGCCTTGTTGTTTTTATTCACCTCTTTGTATATTCCCACAAGCATGATGCCTGCTATCAAGAGATATCTCATAAAATCTTCCATAGTGCTTCACATCTAAATAGTTATCATAGTTATCCGCCAAAGGTAGGTATTTTATCTGGTTTGAACTAACATTTGGGCATGAAAAAAGGGCAGCTTCACAGCTCCCCTTAATTTTTTTAACCTAAACCTTAACTATGAAAAAATCTAATGTTTCTTTCATTGCACAAATGTGAAAAATAAATTTAAATTTGCCAAGTATGTCACCGGAAAATGTTTATTCTCTTAACATAAATTACAACTTGACATGCTAAACCATAAGTTTTTGCGTTATTTTTGTGCCAATTCGCCACTTATTGAAAGCGAAGCCGTATCTTTGCAGCCGAATCTTTAATTTATAATTTGAATATGAACGAATTAACGGGAGCGGACTTTAAATCCGCAACTGAAATGACTGATGACAACAAGAAGTTGTTTATCGAAACATACGGCTGCCAGATGAACGTAGCCGATAGTGAGGTGATTGCATCGGTGATGCAAATGGCGGGATATTCCGTAGCTGAAACGCTGGAAGAGGCTGACGCTGTGTTTATGAACACCTGTTCTATCCGCGACAATGCGGAGCAGAAGATCCTGAACCGCCTGGAGTTTTTCCACTCGCTGAAGAAAAAGAAAAAGCGCCTGATTGTGGGTGTGTTGGGCTGTATGGCCGAACGGGTAAAGGATGATCTGATCACGAATCATCATGTCGACCTGGTAGTCGGTCCGGATGCTTACCTGACGTTGCCCGATTTGATTGCTGCCGTAGAGTCTGGCGAGAAAGCAATCAATGTGGAGCTTTCTACTACCGAAACTTATCGGGATGTGATTCCGTCGCGTATCTGTGGCAATCATATTTCCGGCTTTGTGTCCATCATGCGCGGTTGCAACAATTTCTGCACTTATTGCATCGTTCCCTACACTCGCGGGCGTGAGCGTAGCCGTGACGTGGAAAGCATCCTCAATGAAGTGGCGGACTTGGTGGCAAAAGGTTATAAAGAAGTTACCCTGTTGGGGCAAAATGTCAACTCATACCGTTTTGAGAGACCGACAGGAGAAGTGGTTACCTTCCCGATGTTGCTCCGAACAGTGGCAGAAGCTGCTCCGGGGGTACGTATTCGTTTCACGACTTCCCATCCGAAGGATATGAGTGACGAAACGCTGGAGGTGATTGCACAAGTGCCGAATGTATGTAAACATATCCATCTGCCTGTGCAGAGCGGTAGTTCCCGCATCCTGAAACTGATGAACCGTAAGTATACCCGTGAGTGGTACTTGGACCGCGTGGCAGCTATCAAACGCATCATCCCCGATTGCGGACTGACTACCGATATTTTCTCCGGTTTCCATTCTGAAACGGAAGAAGATCATGCCATGTCGCTTTCGCTGATGGAAGCGTGCGGGTACGATGCTGCTTTCATGTTTAAATATTCCGAGCGTCCGGGGACGTATGCTTCCAAACATCTCGAAGATAATGTGCCCGAAGAGGTGAAAATCCGCCGCCTGAATGAGATTATCGCCTTGCAGAACCGTCTGTCTGCCGAAGCCAACCAGCGTTGCATCGGAAAGACGTATGAAGTGCTTGTGGAAGGTGTTTCCAAGCGTTCGCGCGATCAGCTGTTCGGGCGTACGGAGCAGAACCGTGTGGTGGTGTTCGACAGGGGTACGCATCGTGTCGGTGATTTCGTCAATGTGCGTGTCACGGAGGCTAGTTCGGCTACGCTGAAGGGGGAGGAAATCTGATTTCATTTCACCACAGAGGACGCAGAGGACACAGAGGTTTTATTCTCATAGTTGTGGCTGTCTTGTAGTTGTGAGTGCCTTGTAGTCGTGGTTGCTTTGTAGTTGTGATTGCCTGTGCGGTATGTGGCAACTGCGCTTATGCAACACATCCTGCGGGGGAGCTTTGAGGATGAATATGAAAAATCAGTATTCCTCTGTCTCCTCCGTCCCCTTTTATTCCTTCATCCCCTTTATCTCCTCCGTGTCCTCTGTGTCCTCTGTGGTGAAACCTTGAAACTTACATCATCATGTGCCTCCTAATGGAGAATTTCACAATCGCCATCGCATTGATAGACGCGAATGGAATATCCATCGGCTCGTGGTGAGTATTATAGCTCACGAGCTTTAGATGCCCTTCCTTGTCCGAACGGTTCACGTATTTGACAGCCAGATACTCGTCTCCGTCAATCATAAACGACACCAGGTATATTTCCCCGTAAATGACGTTTTCGAAACTGCTGATTTCCTTGTATCCGATAATGTCTCCCGATTTCAATATAGGGTACATGCTGTCCCCGTTTACATATACCGCGCCGTCGCAGACGGATATATTGGGGATCAATATCTTCCCCAGCGCATACTGCTGCTTGTTGGTGAACAATGTTTTCAAGTTCGCAGCTGCCGTAATGTCGTACAATGTCACGCTACGGTCGTCTATCGGTTCGGGCGTTTTCGGGTTGTGTATAATGTCGACTTCTCCCTGCGCCAGTTCGCTTTCACAAAATCTCGGCTGGTGCACGGGATTTCCTTTTCCCAACAATAGCCAGTTGTAGTCTACCTTGTTTCCGAACTTATCAAGCAATAACTTGAAATCAATACTGTTTCGTGCGCCCCAATTGGTGACTGTGGCTCTTGAAACTCCCAAGTATCCAGCTAGTTCGCTGTCTTTTTTCAGGTCTAACGCCTGTTTGGCACGCTTGATGATACCTAATACATCCAAATTTGTATCCATTCTGTTTTTTTATTTAAAAGACTAATTCCGGATTTATAAATGGCAGCTATATAATGGCTGACGAAAAAACTTTTCGTTTTCTATATGTTTATAATCAATGAGTTGTAAAATGGTTAAGATTAAAAACGAAAATCATAGTTTTCTTTATGAAAAAATATTCTATCTTTGTCCCATCGATTCATAGAAAATATTTCAAATATATAAATTAAAAATGGATATGCCATGCAAAACTTCAAGAAAAACACCAAAACCCTGAAAATTTCTCGTCCGCCACCTGCGGAAAGCTTGCTGATAGCTGTAAACAGCTCTCCTCTCAAGTATTAATAGCTCTTCTCTCAAGTATTAACAGCCAATTCTCTAACCATTAATACCTGAAACGCCAGATGTTAATACCTGGCAATAGGATAATAAAAGGATAACATATTGTATACGAATACTCCATATTTGGATGATTACAGGCTTGACTGATAAAAACTAGTATTTATAATTTATAATTGGATAACAAAATGAAAAACTCAGAAGTGCAAACACTGTTCGTTTGCGGATGTTGCAAACGCTCTCTTCCGGCAAGTGCCTTTTATATCAATAAGAAAACCGGTCTTCCCGGCAACTACTGTAAGGAATGTCGTAAAACTGTCAGCCGGAACCACCGGAAAAACGAGAAACGCTCCTTGGCATACGACAGGGAAAGCAATTATCCGGTAATTACCTCCACGGAAGATCCCACGTTGCGACGGGAGCTTATTCTGCATGCCCTTGAAACCGTAGCTGCCAGCATTGAACGGAAAAGGCGGAAAGTCCGCGAATCGGAATTTGAATACGAACCGGATGCCGAATCCCGGTCCGGCTCAGCCTTTGAATCGGGGTCAGAATCAAAATCAGAATTACAATTACAATCAAAATCAGGACCAAAACCAGAATTAGAATTGGCAGACTGATTTATAAAAACAATTAATATTATGGGACGAATAAAACAAGGGCTTGACTATTTCCCTTTGAATACCGATTTTATGCACGACCGTGTCGTGCGCCGTGTGATGAAGCGTGAAGGCGATTCCGCCTTCACAATCCTGCTCTATACCCTGTCTTATCTATATTCGGGCGAGGGTTATTATATTCATGTCGACGATGACTTCTACGACGAACTCTCCGACCGGCTTTTCAGCACGGACAACGACCGTGTTCGCAGGGTGCTTCGTCTGTTTGTGGAGTACGGTTTCTTCGATTCTTCGCTCTACGAACGTTACGGCATCCTGACTTCCGCCGACATTCAGCGGCAGTTCCTTTTTGTCACTAAACGCCGCAGTCGCCGTCATATTTCTCCAGACTACTGTCTGCTGCCGGATGAGGAAACCGTACACCCGGTCCTCCCGGATGCTGTTGCAGAAACCGCAGATATTGTAACGCAAACCCCCGATACTGTAACAGAATCCCCGGATACTGTAACAAAAAACACCCTCCTAAAAAGAAAAGAAAAGGAAAGGAAAGAAAACATCCTCCCTAACCCTCCTTTGCCCAAAGGAGGGGATGAGGAAGAAAAGGGAGGAGATTCTTCTAACAGAAAACCGGCGAAGAAGAAACGTGAGCTGACACAGTCGGATATTGACCGGATGCAAGCTCCTGCCGACGGGCATCCGCGCAACCTTTCCGGACTGTTGGAGAACCTTCGCCTTTATCGTATCCCTCCCTCCGAACAGTATGCAATCGTACTGAAAAGTAATTACGGTGAAATCGGAGGCAAGGTTTGGAAGGGTTTCGGTGTCATCCGGGCGAGTGCCGGAAAGATCAAACTGCCCGGTCATTATCTGTTGAGTATCCTGAATAACTGAATGAATAAGGGGTGTGATGCCGTTTTACTGCGTAATACGTTGTAAATAAGGTATATATAAATGAATATTCATATTAACGAATTTATTAACGCACATTTCCAAAATCTCTTGCACAGGCGGAAATAAGGCCTTATATTTGCATTGTCGATAAGCTTAAAGACACAGACTAACTAGAATTATTAACAACTAAAAAACTATTACAATTATGCCAGTATTGTACAAACCTTTCCAGTCAACTCTGGAAGACCAAAAAAGCGGTAAAAAACTCTTCTATCCCCGAGTTGTACGTTCGGGAAACGTAGATTCCGCACAACTTTCAAAAGAAATAGCCGCCTACTCTTCCCTCTCTCCGGGTGACGTGAAAAACACGCTCGACAACCTGGTGACGGTGATGACGCAACACTTGCAATCTTCGGAAAGCGTAAGCGTCGACGGTCTTGGTACCTTCCGTATGGTGATGGTGGCTCGTGGCAGAGGCGTGGAAACCTCCGACGAAGTGTCGGCTGCACAGGCTACGCTTACCGTCCGCTTCCAACCGGCAACGACTAAGAATCATGACCGTACTACCGCTACCCGTTCGATGGTGACCGGTGCGAAGTGTGTCCGCTATGATAAACTTGTTTCCGATGCGGGTAGCGCGGAAGGCGACAACTCCGGTGGAAGCGACAAGCCCGGTGGAGACGGTAATGGAGGGGGTGGAGAAGCGCCCGATCCGGCTGCATAAATGACGTCACGGCAGTGAGGAGTATACAAAATGTAAACGACAGACTTCGTAAGCTTAACTGAACATTTGACTTTTAGCTGAACATTGGCTTTTAGCTGAACATTGGCTTTTAATTAAACATTTGACTTTTAACTAAACTAAAAATCATCCGCTAACATGCGAATTATCAACTTAATCGTGGTGCATTGTAGCGCCACGCGGGGGGATTCTACACTCTCACCGGAAGCTTTGGACTTGATGCACCGGCGCCGCGGATTCAACGGAACAGGCTATCACTACTACATCCGCAAGGATGGAACAGTGCACCTCACCCGCCCCGTGGAACGCATCGGAGCACACACCAAAGGTTTCAACGCTCACTCGATAGGTATCTGCTATGAAGGTGGTCTGGACTGCCGGGGACGCCCGGCAGATACCCGGACTCCGGCGCAGCGGGCTACGCTCCGGCAACTTGTCTGGCAGCTACAGGAGAAATTCCCCGGCTGCCGGGTATGCGGACACCGGGATCTTTCGCCGGATCTCAATGGGAATGGTGAGATAGAACCGGAAGAGTGGGTTAAACAGTGCCCGTGCTTTGAGGTGGCAAAGGAATTCAAGAAGTTCAAGAATTATAAGGAATTCAAGGATTCCGGAGAATCCACAGCACAGGCGGAGAACATGGACGAACACAGAGTAAACTAAACTATTTAAAGAACAGAAAGGAGGTAAATGATGGCAATGAAGAAATCCGTATGGGACATGATCCTGAAGGTGGTTATCGCAGTGGCTTCGGCTTTGGCAGGCGTTTTGGGCGCTAATGCGATGAATCTGTAAAATAGCATTTTTGCCCTCGCAAGATAAATTGTTTGTCTTGCGTGGGCGATGTTTTCGTCTAAGAAAACTATTAAACTAAATATTGATAAATTTATGAATAGAAGATATATACAAGATGTTTTGAGTAATTTCCGGTGGAGATTACTGCTCTCTTTCATGGCTATCCTTGGTTGGCAGTCGTCGTCATACGGACAAGAGGATAGTAGTAAAAATCCTGCAGAAGCAGCTTTACAATCTCAAATTCGGAATGTAAAAACGCCTGCTGCTGCATCGTTGATGAAGAATATTGTTTATCCGATGGGAAATTGCACAGGATTGCCGGAAATAAAAATTCCCCTTTATGAGGTACATAGCGGAGAAATATCCTGCGTCCTGTTGTAAGAAAAGAGTATATCCGCTCACAATCGTACCTTGGGATTGAAACGCCCTACGTCGTTCCATTCGAGAATGTCTACAAACCTGGCAGTACGGTAATTCGTCGTTCGGATTCGGACGCAGGCGAGACCCGTGCTTCCTATTTGTATGATGACCGCGGCAACGTGCGCCAGGAAACTTTGGATGGCAATACACACATCGTTTATCTCTATGGAATGGGGTAATCTTCATGCGGTATTGCCTCCTGTGCTTTCAGATTTTATGAGGTATCCGGGCTCCCGGTGGAGTAATGCTGCCGATGAAGAGATTCGCCAGTATGCCTATCTTTACAAGTACGATGCCCGTTTCCGAATGATAGCCAAACGATTGCCCGGACAGGGGTGGGTACGTTATGTTTATGATAAGTCTGATCATCCTGTTCTCACGCAGGACTGCAAACAGCGCAAACGCGGTGAGTGGACCTTCTCCGTCACCGATCGGCTGGGGCGTGTCTGTCTGACCGGCATTTGCAGAAATCATTTTGCGCTTTCTCAAAGCTCTCTTGATACGGTAGTGAATGCCGTTCGTGACGATTTATCGGGTTTGTACAAAGGATACTCTATTTCCGGTATTCTGCTTATGAATGCGGAAGTGCTGAAGGTGAACTATTATGATGATTACAACTTCATGGGGAAGAATGGTTTTCCCTCCTCATCAGATGCAGACTACGGCTATGAGCCCCTTTCCGGTTATGGCGAACGCAAACAGAACGGTGCCGCCTCTCTGTTGACGGGGACACTGACTGCACATCGTGACAGCTCCGGTGTGGAAACTTTAGAATATCTCCCTTCCGTGATGTATTACGACTATCGCGGTAGAATGATTCAAAGTAAGAGTAGCAGCCATCTGTCAGGTGGAATTGAGAAGGAGTATGTCGGCTATGACTTCACCGGCCATCCGTTGAAACGCAGGTATGTTCATGCTGATTCCGGGCAATCTCCTTTTACGGAAGAATATAGCTACACATATGACCATATGGGCAGGCTAAACTATATGACACACAGCTTGAACGGAGGTCAAGAGATGGTGTTGGCGGACAACATATATGATGGTTTGGGGCGTTTGAGCAGCCACCTTCGAGGCAAAAGCAGTCGTCTTGAATCATGGTACGGTTATGATGTCCGTTCTCAACTGACGTCTGTGAACGGCTTTCTGTTCAATCAGAAGCTATATTACAACGAACAGCGTACGCCTGATGGTACGAACCGCCCTTGCTACAACGGCAATATCTCCGGTATGGACTGGTCTGTGGCATCGGATAACGTTATACGAGGGTATGATTATACTTATAACTGCCTTTCATGGTTGAAATCTGCCTCCTACTTGGAGGGAGGCATTCGTAAGCCCGGTTGTTTCGACACCTCATATACATATAACAAGAATGGCAATCTGACAGGTCTGAAACGTTATGGTCAAACCAATGAAGACGGTTACGGCTTGATTGACGATCTGCGTATCCGCCACTATGGCTACCAACTGAAATCCGTCTCCGACTCCGCTCCCTTTTCTGCTTGTCATGACGGTTTCGAATTTAAGGATGGCAGCTCTTCGGAGGTAGAATACGGTTATGATGAAAACGGCAATCTGACTAAAGATTTAAATAAGAATATTGTTGATATTCAATATAATTATTTAAATTTGCCCTGTCGGGTTGAGTTTGAGAATGGAAATAGTATCTCTTACCTGTATGATGCGAACGGTACGAAGCTTCGCACTACGTATGTGATAGGGAATGATACTACCGTAACTGACTACTGTGGCAATTTGATCTATGAAAATGGTGTTGCTAAGACGTTGTTAGTGGACGGTGGCTATGTCTCCTTGTCTGACCGGAAGTATCATTTCTATTTTCAGGACCATCAGGGGAACAACCGTGTGATTGCTGATGAGAATGGTAACATAGAGGAGGTGAATCATTATTATCCTTTTGGTGGTACATTTGCTTCGACTCCATCTGTCCAGCCTTACAAGTATAACGGGAAGGAACTGGATAGGAAAGGCGGGCTGGACTGGTATGACTATGGGGCGCGGATGTATGATGCGGCGTTGGGTAGATGGCATACGGTGGATCCGTTAAGTGAAAAGTATTATGGAGTAAGCCCTTATAACTATTGTTTGAATAACCCACTGAAATATATAGATTCAGATGGAAGACAAGTAATACCTGTGCCCGTACCTGCACCGTTGCCGGTATATTATCCGGTAACCTCGACAAATTACAGATATCCGACTACTTACGAAGTTAAGCAGGCTGTTAACAATGGATTGAATTCCGTTGTTGATTTTGTGAAAAGCAGTTTTACTTTGGGAGTTTTAACCACTGTCTCTACTGTAATTTCTGCGGATCATGCAATAAGCCCCGAATATAAACATCAACGAAATAGAGAAAGGAGGGAAAAAAGGGAATTGGATCAGAATCAGGCTAATGTGGCGAAAAGTATTGATACTAATGTGTCAGGCATGATGCCCAACGGAGATCCGGCACCGAAAAGAGATCCTAATGATGGTGGAAAGAAAACAAAAATAGGATTAGGGATTGTTGGTACAGGATTAGGGGTTGATGTAGCTTTGGAAGTAAGTAATGTAATCATTCTATTTTCCGCCACGACAATTTTATCGGCTGTTTTTCAGCCGATAAAATAAAAATGCCCGCAAGAAAATATTTTTGTTTTAACATTCCGGTTTATAAAAACATGGTAGAAGAGTCTTCTTGTCGCAGTCCTTACCATGAAGAATACATTCGAACAGGTGCTTCAGGTAATCCTGAGGGTCTATGCCATTAAGCTTACAGCTTTCTATCAGAGAGAAGATGAATGCCGAGTTTTCTGCCGCATCCTCACTGCCTATGTTCATACAGTTCTTGAGCAACAGCTTTACCGGTTTCATCCTTTGTTCACAGAGGTTGTTCGATATTTCCGCTGCACCGTCCTTGAGGATATTTCTCAGGGACTTCCACTGGTTTAACGTATAATTGACAGCCTTTCTCATCAGTTCGTTAGCCATAATCTTCGCATCCTGCATCATCATGACCACCTTATGATGGATACTTTCAAGGATCGGTCCTGTAAGCTTCCGTCTTTTCCCCTTTATCTGCTCACCGCTGAGCTTCATGGTGCGGAACAGCTCTTCATTCATGAACATATCGCCGATGGAGTCTATTATCTCCATCGCTGTCCTGTCCGAAGGCAAGGCGTCAACCCACAACCTTCTGCAGTGCGTCCAGCATCCTATATGAAGCACCTTTGAGTCTTCTCCATCAAACATTCTGTAAACCGTATATCCGTCAGTGGACAGGGTCCCCATAAAATGTTCCAGGAACGACTTCGCCACATCGGATGACCTGCTGCCGTTGTTATAGTGATAATAGACCATCTTCATATGCTTTGCAAAGAATGCCCATAAGTACTTTCTCCTGTAAGCCTTGCCTTCCTTTGTTTCGATGCCTACAAGTTCGGTCGTCTCATCAACCATAAGATATTCAGCCTGCTGTACAAACCCCTTGAATACCTCTCCGATAAAATCCTTGAGTTTGGCGATTCCGTTATGGATATAGCTGTTCAGTGTGGTGTTGCTTATGTGGATGCCCTCTCTGGCAAGCAGTCTTATCTGTCTGTTCTCAGGCATACTGAAGTCATATTTCAGACAGAGCAGACGGGCAAGCAGTTCAGGGGAGAAAATACCTCCAAGTTTTTTCAGCGGATGTTCCATTGTGCTTACAAAAGTTCCGTCTGCAAGCTTTACCCTTGCCACTTTATACACATGCTCCACGTTATGAGCCCTTACATGTTCTATAACCCTGTATTCCCACACATCAGGCATACCGTTGCGGTTCATGAACCGTCCTCCTTCGGGAAGCGTGTAATACTCGTCCACTTCATGTACTACCACTTTGTCAACTTTCAATTTGGTTTTCACGGCACGTGGTGCAGTTTCCTTTCTTCTTGAAGGTTGGCTGTTCTGTGCAGGTGTGCTACCAGAAATGGTACTGCTGCCGGTTTCGTTACCGTCAGCCTTATCGTTGTCATCATCCTTTCTGTCAGAACCGTCATATTCGGACTTATGCAGTGCAGACTTGTCAAGGTTACGGTTGTTCAGCAGCCTTCTTTGCTCGGAAGTACGACCGAAACGGTGTTTCCTGCTGTCCTCAAGCTGAAGCCTGAGATTGGAAATCTCGTTTGCCAGCATCCTGTTCACCTCGTCTTTTGCTTCAAGCTGCTTTCTCATAAGCTCCATTTCTTTCCTATAATTTTCAACCGTAGTTGATTGCTTTTCGAGGGAATCTTTGAGGTCATTGATTGTATCAACCAGAGCCTTGGAGTTCTTTTTATTGGAATCTTCAATGGCCTTAAGCCTCGCAATCAGTTCGTTTACCTGTTTGCGAAGCCCTGCCTTTTCCTCATTCGCCAGACCCAACTGGCAGCAAAGTAACTCGTATGCCCTTTCATCAATCATGATATAAAGATACGAAAAATCAGGCAGTTACGCAAACTTTTTACTGTTTATTTTTATTATTCCATTGGATATCAATACCTTGTTATTCATCTTTAGGGCTTACATACATCCTGTCGACTACGATGCTTTCCGTCAGGTATGCCATATCAGACCACTGGATCCGGTAGCATCTGGAAACTTCATCAAATACAGGTTTCTTGAATTTCCCCATAACAGGACGTTTCTCGTAAAGCACATAAAAACCGCGTTCATAATGAAGTATCTTCACAACCTTACGGTTCCTGGACATGAACATATAGACGTTGGAGGCATCGCTCAGGTCAAGTGACATCTCTTCCCTTATACTCTCACATAATCGGAAAATACCTTTCCGCAAATCCACATTACCGTTGAACAGATAATAGTTCAGGTTAGTACTCAGTCCAAGCATATCATCCTATCATTTTATTAAGCAACAAACTCAAATCAAGAACAGTGGTGTTTTTCAGGAACAGCGTTGCGCCTGATGCCAATTGTAATTTTACCCATCTTATCGGAGCTTCACCTTCGGGCTGTCTCACTTCCATTTTCACGGTTGGACTGTTGCAGGGATTGCCGGTTATCTGCACCTTGGCTACCTTGGGCTGTTCCACCCGGACTGTCTTGCCTAACTTCTCACTCCATAACTGGTGGCGCTGCCAGTTCATGAACTTGTCGTAATTCACTCCATAATCCGCACAGAACTCGCGAAGGTCTTTGGTTTCGCAGCACAGCTGATAGAGGTCGTACACCTCCTGGTAGTTTACTTTTTCTTTTGCCATAATCTTTGTTAGTAATTGGTTATGGCGCAAAGATATGCTGGGTTGCGATGCGTGTCAAGGCGGAAAATAGAATGGTTACGTAAGTAATCCTGAACCGGAAAAAGGAAATGTAATAGAATCCCATACTAAGTCTGAAATACAACGCATTGAGTCTAATGAGCCGACATTTTGGGAAAAATTGGTGAATTTTATAGTCAAATAATTAGTAATATATGAAGCAGTTTCTTGTATTATTCTTCAATAAAACTTTTCTTATATATCTTGCTTTGCACATAGCAAGTCATATTATATATCCATATTTATATGATTTTCCTTACTTATTGGCCATTAAAATAGTAATGTTGATCATTGCGATTGCTGAGTTGGTAGGTATGATATTATATATTAAAGCCTCTCGTAAACTTCAAAAGAGGTTGTCTATAACAGTTAATAGTAAGGTTAGAGATTCTTATCAGACTATAGAGATTTTGTCCACATGCTTCTTTTTTGTTTACTGTTTTATACCGGAGAAATATATTATGCCTAATTATATAATGATACTTTTATTGGGGGGCTATGTAGGTTTTAGACTAGCGATAAGAGTAAATCAGTATATGGGTAAGGAGAAAAACAAAAATGGATAAGAAAACAGCTTGTTTGTTAAATTAATATTAATTTGTGCTCTGGTATGACTCCTCATTACGAGGCGAAATATGCCAGAGTACACTCTATAAGATAATTTGTAACATCTAAAATCATTGTAAGATGAGAACTTATTTCTGTCACTTTGCCAATAAAATAAAGTTACCGCTATACTGTATAGTGATATTCATTGCTATTCTCCGAGAATATATAGTAATTACATCTAATAATTATTACATATCATTAAGAGTCTTAATCTTATTGGGGGTGTTTATCGTAGCAATTTGTAATATAATAGAGCCATACTCTTTTAAATGTGTAGTGAGCAACAAGGATAAGAAGCTTAAAGAATATATTTATCTTAATTCTTATCGAATTATAGAGACTATTTTTAATTGGTACTTCTTTTTGTTTGCTTTATTGCAATTGAATAAAGTCTCAATATTTTTTAGCTATTTCATGCTACTGATATTAGGACTTTATTATGGAAATAAAATTGTTTATCAAAAATTGCATGATAATGCTTGAAACTAATTGTAGGAGATAAATGCGCTGTAGGAAGTGCAGCAGCAGTTATACAATCAATAGATGAAGGAACACAACTTTCTGTAAAAATGCCATAAACTTCTTCAAACAAAGAAGAAATAAAAGAACCACAAAAAAACAATAATTGGTTACAAACTATAATAGATTTATTCAAATGAAATATGTAAATATTAGATTTCACTAGTGGGCACTTTAAATTGAACATTGTTCTTGTTTGACCATTTCCTCTGCTGAATCGAATGTTGTCTCTTCCATTTTTCCGCTTTGTCGAAATGTTAATAGTCTATCATAGTCTCATCAATTCAGGTATAGAAACGCGGGTTTCTTCGTTAATCTGACTTTTTAATCTTTCTTCAACAAGATATCTTGTTCCGATATAAGCTGTCAAAACTACTCTTAGTATTGTATCAGAGACAACTCTTCTATTAAAAGTCCTTAACGAAACCCCAATCCATCACTTTTTATTTGTTTCTTTGCACCAAATTCGGGTATAGTGTTGTCTTGTCATTCGAGGCAGCACTTAATTTTGCTTAGATAGTTAATGGAGAAACTCAGTATAAATGCTTGTCCAGTGTGTGGCGGTGCGCACTTGAAACGCGTCATGACTTGCACGGATTTTTATGCTTCGGGCGAACAGTTTGAACTGTATTCGTGTGAGGACTGTGGATTTACATTCACACAAGGAGTCCCCGTGGAAGCAGAGATAGGCAAGTATTATGAGACTCCCGACTATATCTCTCACACCAATACGCGTAAAGGCGCGATGAATAATATCTACCATTATGTACGTTCCTATATGCTGGGCCGCAAAGCACGCCTGGTAGCTAAGGAAGCGCATCGTAAAACAGGGCGTTTGCTTGATATAGGTACGGGAACCGGTTACTTTTCCGACACGATGGTTCGCCGGGGATGGAAAGTGGAGGCGGTGGAGAAAAGTCCGCAGGCACGTGAGTTTGCGAAGCTGCATTTCGATCTGGACGTAAAGCCCGAATCGGCTCTGAAAGAGTTTGCTCCCGACAGCTTTGATGTTATCACCCTTTGGCATGTGATGGAACATTTGGAACATCTTGATGAGGTGTGGCAGCGACTTCATGAGTTGCTGACAGAAAAAGGAGTATTGATTGTAGCTGTACCCAACTGTTCTTCTTATGATGCTCAACGCTACGGCGAGTATTGGGCGGCTTACGACGTTCCCCGTCATCTCTGGCATTTTACTCCGGGCACTATACAACAATTGGCTTCCCGTCATGGCTTTATTATGGCGGCGCGTCATCCGATGCCGTTCGATGCGTTCTACGTATCCATGTTGAGCGAGAAACATCGTGGCAGTTCGTGCAGTTTCCTGAAAGGGATGTTTGCCGGGACGTTGGCCTGGTTCAATGCTTTGGGAAGGAAAGAACGCAGCAGTTCCATGATTTATGTATTCCGAAAAAAGAGATAACGCATGGGAAATCAAAGCAAATATAAGTCAGGTTCGATTTTCGATATGCAGTTCATCACGTTGAGTATCAGTACGACACTGGTGTTGTTGTTGCTGGGACTGGTTGTCTTCTTCGTATTAACAGCGCACAATCTTTCTGTATACGTCCGCGAGAATATCAGTTTCTCCGTTCTTATCAGTGACGATATGAAAGAAGCGGATATACTGAAACTTCAGAAGAAACTGAATCAGGAACCTTTCGTGAAACAATCCGAATACATCTCTAAAAAACAAGCATTGAAAGAGCAGACGGAGGCAATGGGAACCGACCCGGAAGAATTCCTGGGCTATAACCCCTTTACCGCTTCTATCGAAATCAAGCTCCATTCCGACTATGCCAACTCCGACAGCATCGCGAGGATAGAGAAAATGATTAAAAAGAACACCAATATTCAAGACGTGCTCTATCGAAAGGAACTGATTGACGCTGTGAATGATAATATACGAAATATCAGCCTGGTGCTACTCGCTCTGGCAGTGGTGCTCACTTTTATTTCTTTTGCCCTGATAAACAATACGATAAGGCTGGCCATCTACTCGAAACGCTTCCTCATTCATACAATGAAACTGGTAGGGGCGAGTTGGGGATTCATCCGAGGACCATTCCTCCGAAAGAATGTATGGAGCGGAATACTGGCAGCCATTGTTGCCGATTCCATATTGATGGGAACCGCTTATTGGGCGGTGACGTACGAGCAGGAATTGCTTCAGGTCATCACGCCTGAAGTCATGTTGATTGTCTGTGCAAGCGTATTGGTATTTGGAATTGTAATAACGTGGCTATGTGCCTATTTCTCTATGAATAAATACTTGAGAATGAAAGCAAACAGCCTGTACTATATTTAAAATTAATAAACTTATGTCTGACAAGCAAAAATTTGCCTTTGATAAAGTGAACTTTATCTTGCTCGCGATAGGGATGGCGATTGTTATTATCGGCTTTCTATTGATGACGGGACCAGCATCGTCCGAAACTGCTTTTGAACCCGATATTTTCAGTGTACGCAGAATCAAGGTAGCGCCGGCCGTTTGCCTGTTTGGTTTCTTGTCTATGATATATGCCGTATTGCGTAAGCCTAAAACAAAAGTAGAACAATAAAGAAGTATGAGTTGGTTAGAAGCATTGATTCTTGGGCTGATTCAGGGACTGACAGAGTACTTGCCTGTAAGTAGTAGTGGCCATTTGGCCATTGGGTCGGCATTGTTTGGGATACAGGGGGAGGAGAATCTGGCATTCACGATTGTGGTACATGTAGCTACGGTGTGTAGCACGCTGGTGATTTTATGGAAAGAGATAGACTGGATTTTCCGCGGGTTGTTCAAGTTTCAGATGAACGACGAGACGCGATATGTCATCAACATATTGATTTCAATGATACCGATTGGTATCGTAGGAGTGTTCTTTAAGGATTATGTGGAGGCGATTTTTGGTTCAGGACTGCTGATCGTGGGCTGTATGTTGTTGTTGACTGCCGCCCTGCTGACTTTCTCTTATTACTATAAGCCGCGTCAGAAAGAAAAAATCTCGATGAAGGATGCTTTGATTATCGGTATCGCACAAGCTTGCGCGGTTATGCCGGGGTTGTCCCGCTCGGGTTCTACCATTGCTACGGGGCTTCTGTTGGGCGATAACAAGGCGAAATTGGCGCAATTTTCTTTCCTGATGGTTATTCCGCCTATCTTGGGGGAAGCGTTGCTCGACGGGATGAAGATGATGAAGGGCGAAGATGTGGTAGGTGATATTCCTGCGTTGTCGCTGATTGTCGGTTTTCTGGCTGCTTTCGTGGCGGGTTGCCTGGCTTGTAAGTGGATGATTAATGTGGTGAAGAAAGGAAAACTGATCTATTTCGCTATCTATTGCGCGATAGCAGGATTAGTAACGATTATATTGAGCTGATGAATTTTAAAAAAGGAGAAGTACTGTTTTTCAATAAACCTCTTGGCTGGACTTCATTTAAGGTAGTAGGGCATGCCCGCTATCATATTTGCCGTCGGATAGGGGTGAAAAAGCTGAAAGTCGGCCATGCCGGAACGCTGGATCCTCTTGCAACGGGAGTAATGATTGTATGCACAGGCAAGGCAACGAAGAGAATAGAGGAGTTTCAATATCATACGAAGGAGTACGTCGCAACGTTGCGTTTGGGCGCTACTACCCCGTCGTACGATTTGGAGCATGAGATAGATGCCACCTACCCTACTGAGCATATCACGCGGGAACTGGTGGAAGAAGTGCTGGCGCGTTTTATCGGTGCGATAGAACAAGTGCCGCCTGCTTTTTCCGCCTGCATGGTAGATGGTAAACGTGCCTACGAACTGGCGCGGAAAGGCGAGGAAGTTGAACTAAAGGCAAAGCAGCTTGTTATCGACGAGATTGAATTGCTGGAATGTCGCTTGGACGATCCGGAACCGATGGTGCGAATCCGTGTCGTATGCAGCAAAGGGACATATATTCGTGCTTTGGCGCGTGACATTGGTGAAGCGCTCCACAGCGGTGCCCATCTGACAGGATTGATCCGCACCCGTGTAGGTGACGTCCGGTTGGAAGACTGCCTGAACCCCGAACACTTTAAAGAGTGGATTGACGGACAGGAAATAGAAAATGAGGAAGAAAATAATTAACGTAATAAGGAATAGATATGAAATTATCACAATTCAAATTCAAGTTACCCGAGGATAAGATTGCTCTGCATCCTATGAAATATAGGGATGAGTCTCGTTTGATGGTACTGCATCGTAAAACAGGTAAGATTGAACACAAGATGTTCAAGGAAGTTTTGGACTACTTTGATGACAAGGATGTGTTTATATTCAATGATACGAAGGTATTCCCTGCGCGTTTGTACGGTAACAAGGAGAAGACGGGTGCTCGTATCGAAGTATTCTTGTTGCGTGAGTTGAATGAAGAACTTCGTTTGTGGGACGTATTGGTCGATCCGGCACGTAAGATCCGTATCGGTAACAAACTGTATTTCGGTCCGGACGATTCGATGGTGGCGGAAGTAATCGACAATACCACCTCGCGTGGACGTACGCTCCGTTTCCTTTACGACGGTCCTCACGATGAATTCAAGAAAGCTCTCTACGAACTGGGCGAAACTCCCCTTCCCCACTCTATCATCAACCGTCCCGTAGAACCGGAAGATGCCGAACGCTTTCAGTCTATCTTTGCGAAGAACGAAGGTGCGGTGACTGCTCCGACTGCCAGCCTGCATTTCAGCCGTGAATTGATGAAACGTTTGGAAATCAAAGGTATAGACTTTGCATATATCACTCTGCATGCCGGTTTGGGTAATTTCCGCGACATTGACGTAGAGGACTTGACAAAGCACAAAATGGACTCCGAACAGATGTTTGTAGACGAGATGGCGGTGAAAACCGTCAACCGTGCCAAAGATAACGGCAAGAATGTGTGTGCGGTAGGTACGACCGTGATGCGTGCCATCGAAAGCGCAGTCAGCACCGACGGACATCTGAAAGAATTTGAGGGATGGACTAATAAGTTTATCTTCCCGCCGTATGAATTTACCGTAGCCAATGCAATGATTTCCAACTTCCACATGCCCCTTTCCACGCTGCTGATGATTGTGGCTGCTTTCGGGGGCTATGAGCAGGTGATGGATGCTTATCATGTAGCATTGAAGGAAGGTTACCGTTTCGGCACGTATGGAGATGCCATGCTGATTTTGGACAAATAATGGCAAAAGTTTATTTGGGACTCGGCACTAACCTTGGAGATAAAGAACAGAATCTTCGGGATGCCGTGCAAAAAATAGAAGAGCAGATAGGGAAAGTCATTTCCCTGTCTGCTTTTTATGTTACTGCCCCTTGGGGTTTTGCTTCTGAAAACAGTTTCCTGAATGCGGCGGCTTGTGTAGAAACGGATTTATCTCCATTGGAAGTATTGCAAGAGACGCAAATGATTGAAAGGGAGTTGGGCCGTACCCAAAAGTCCGTCGATGGAATATATAGCGACCGCCTGATTGATATCGACCTGTTGCTTTATGAAGATTTGGTGCTTTCTGTGACCTCTGCTTCCGGAGCAGAGCTGACCCTCCCCCATCCGTTGATGGCAGAACGTGACTTCGTTATGAAACCACTGGCGGAGATTGCTCCGGACATCCTGCACCCTGTGTTGGGAAAGACAATGAAAGGTATTCTGGGCGCACTCTGACCCTTGTTCGGTGGGCATATATACTCACCGTGCTGGGCATATATGACAGCACGGTGGATATATATATCCAGTATGGTGAGTATATATACACACCAAACAGGCTATTTATTTCTTTTTCTCCGCAATAAACACCGGCAAATAGGCGATGCATCCTATCAGTGTTGCATACAGCAAATGAATCTCCTGAAACGGCTTGTCGATGAAATGGCAGACAATGGCGTAGATAGCAATCGTGAATCCTACATAAAGCGCCAGCACCAAAAGCGTTTTTAATTTCTTATTTAGAATCATTATAAATCTATTTATGTGTTAAATACGCGTCAAAGATACTCATTATCTCCGAAATCTCTTTATCTTTGCAACCGAAATGAAAGTGTGGACAGATTTGAGTAGCTTGCAACCACGGAAAAAAATGCTAAAACACGTCTGATTGACGCCTTTCGGCTTATCCTTTGCAGCACTCGCCTCTCCTACTCTCTCATTCTTGATTCTTATTTTTTAATTCTTAATTTAAGAAAGATGGGATACTTATTTACATCCGAATCGGTGTCAGAAGGACACCCCGACAAGGTAGCCGATCAAATATCGGATGCCGTGCTTGACAAACTGTTGGCTTACGACCCCAGTTCGAAAGTAGCTTGCGAAACACTAGTGACTACCGGACAAGTGGTGCTAGCGGGTGAAGTGAAAACAAAAGCGTACGTTGACCTACAGCTCATCGCACGCGAAGTGATTAAGAAAATCGGTTATACCAAAGGAGAGTATATGTTCGAAAGCAACTCTTGTGGTGTACTTTCCGCCATTCATGAGCAAAGCCCCGATATCAACCGTGGTGTGGAACGTCAGGACCCGATGGAACAGGGCGCAGGCGACCAGGGTATGATGTTCGGCTACGCAACGAATGAGACGGAAAACTACATGCCGCTTTCTCTTGATTTGGCACACCGCATTCTGCAAGTGCTGGCCGACATCCGCCGTGAAGGCAAGGTGATGACTTATCTCCGCCCCGATGCCAAAAGCCAGGTTACTATCGAATATGACGACAACGGAACCCCTGTCCGCATTGATACAATCGTTGTTTCTACGCAACATGATGACTTTATCCAGCCGGAAGACGACTCGCAAGCCGCTCAGTTGAAAGCTGACGAAGAGATGCTGGCTATTATCCGCCGTGATGTGATCGAGATTCTGATGCCCCGTGTGATTGCTTCTATCCATCATGATAAAGTATTGGCATTGTTCAATGATAAAATCATCTATCATGTGAATCCTACCGGAAAATTCGTGATCGGTGGTCCTCACGGAGATACCGGTCTGACGGGCCGTAAGATTATCGTTGATACTTACGGCGGCAAAGGTGCTCACGGTGGTGGTGCTTTCTCCGGAAAAGATCCTAGCAAGGTAGACCGTAGTGCGGCCTATGCAGCACGTCACATCGCAAAGAATATGGTGGCGGCAGGCGTGGCAGACGAAATGCTTGTACAGGTAAGCTATGCTATCGGTGTGGCTCGTCCCATCAATATCTTTGTCGATACTTACGGTCGTTCTCACGTCAATATGACCGACGGCGAGATTGCCCGTGTTATCGACCAATTGTTCGATCTTCGCCCGAAAGCTATCGAGGAACGTCTGAAACTTCGTAATCCTATTTATCAGGAAACTGCCGCTTATGGTCACATGGGACGTGAACCGCAAGTGGTTACGAAGAAATTCTTCTCTCGTTACGAAGGAGACAAAACTGTGGAAGTGGAACTCTTTACATGGGAGAAGCTCGACTACGTAGATAAAATTAAAGCTGCTTTTGGTCTGTAAAACAGTCTGAAACGAGGCTTAGCTTATGAAGAAAGAGCTGCCATTTCAACTTCCTTTATGAGGAGATTGAAGTTGCAGCTCTTGATGTTTAATAATTTAACGCAGTCCGATATGACTTCGTCCGCATGGTTTGAGGCTGTCTAAAAACTCGTTAGTAATTCTAATTCCCCTCCTTCGGGAAGGAGGGGTGTCCGAAGGACGGGGTGGTAGGATAAACAAGATTCTTCCTATTTTATTGTAGATGACAGACTTATGTATTTTAATATGTGTTTACCACCCAAATGGAAACTCGTCCTGACAATACCTTATCTATGTTGAAATCAACCGCCTATCCATAGAAAATGCTGTCTGTTTGTCAAAAGCACAGATAATGTTGAATTTGAATACCGGAATTTTTTCGTAATTTTGCCTTCTCGATATAATAATGGATAGTGATGAAGATGAATCAGATAAATTCCGTATGTGTATATAGCGCTTCCAGTACCAAGATAGATGCTGTTTACTTTCAAGCAGCCGAGACTCTCGGCCGTCTGCTTGCCGGACACCATATCCGTTTGATAAACGGTGCCGGAAGTATTGGCCTGATGTGTTCTGTGGCAGATGCAGTGTTGAAAAATGGTGGTGAGGTGACAGGTGTGATTCCTCATTTTATGGTAGAACAAAACTGGCATCATACGGGATTGACAGAACTGATTGAAGTAGAATCCATGCACGAACGCAAACAGAAGATGGCAGATTTGAGTGATGGCATCATTGCTTTGCCCGGTGGATGCGGTACCCTTGAAGAGTTGCTAGAAATCATTACCTGGAAACAATTGGGATTATATCTCAATCCGATTGTAATCCTCAATATAAACGGATTCTTCGATCCACTCCTCGAAATGCTTGGAAAGGCTATTGATGAGAACTTTATGCGCCGGCAGCACGGTGATATATGGAAAGTGGCACAGACACCGGAAGAAGCGGTTCAATTGCTTTATGAAACTCCTGTATGGGACATTTCCATTCGTAAATTTGCAGCGATATGATGGGCGACACACTAAGTTTCCGGAGTGCGGATACGCTGTCCCTTCTCCGGCAGGAACAGGCTAGTCCGGCAAAGGCGGACACTGATAGTCTGCAATTGGCTGATCTTCATGCTGTGCAAGAAGTTGATCCCGGCTTTGAGGGGACACCTATCTCCTACTCTCCCCGCACGGACGACGCCATTGCGTTGACCTTGCTGGCTTGCTTCTTACTTTCCTCCATAGCCTTGGCACGCGGAAAGAAATTTCTCTCCCAACAAGTGAAAGACTTTATGCTGCACCGTGAGCGGGCGAGTATTTTTGATAGTTCTACAGCGGCCGATGTGCGCTATCTCCTTGTGCTTGTGTTGCAGACTTGTGTTTTGTCAGGTATCACATTTCTCAATTATTTTCATGATACATGCCCTGCTTTGATGAACCATGTATCCCCCCTCCTTTTGCTGGGTATCTATGTTGGATTCTGCCTTGCTTATTTCTTGCTAAAATGGTTGCTTTATATGTTTCTTGGGTGGACTTTTTTTGATAAAAATAAGACAAATATGTGGTTGGAATCCTATTCTGCGCTCATATATTATGTGGGATTTGCCCTCTTCCCTTTCGTTCTTTTTCTTGTTTATTTTGACTTGAGTCTCACAAATTTGGTCATAATTGGGTCTATTATTTTAATTTTCACTAAAATATTGATGTTTTATAAGTGGATAAAGCTTTTTTTTCATCAACTCAGCGGGCTTTTCCTATTAATTTTGTACTTTTGCGCACTTGAAATAGTACCTTGTCTGCTACTCTATCAAGGTATGATTCAAATGAACAATATTTTGCTAATAAAATTTTAGGACGTTGAAAATTAAAAAAGTACTAGTGTCGCAGCCTAAGCCTGCCTCAGAGAAATCTCCCTATTACGACATAGCTGAAAAGTATGGCGTTAAAATAGATTTCCGACCGTTTATTAAGGTTGAAAGTCTTTCGGCGAAAGAATTTCGGCAACAGAAAATTTCGATTCTCGACCATACAGCCGTCATATTCACTTCGCGCCATGCTATTGACCATTTTTTCACTTTATGTACTGAATTGCGTGTGACCATTCCTGAAACGATGAAGTATTTCTGTGTGACGGAAGCTGTTGCATTGTATATTCAGAAATATGTGCAATACCGCAAGCGTAAGATTTCTTTCGGAGCTACCGGAAAAATTGAGGATCTGATTCCTTCTATTGTAAAGCATAAAACAGAGAAATATCTTGTTCCGATGTCGGACGTACACAATGACGATGTGAAAAACTTGCTCGACAAGAATAACATTCAGCATACAGAAGCTGTGATGTACCGTACAGTAAGCAACGACTTTACATCGGACGAGGAGTTTGATTATGATATGTTAGTGTTCTTCAGCCCTGCCGGAGTGACTTCACTGAAGAAGAACTTCCCTGATTTTAATCAAAGAGAGATTAAGATCGGAACTTTCGGGTCTACTACCGCACAGGCTGTACGTGATGCAGGTCTCCGTCTGGATCTTGAAGCTCCTACGGTGCAGGCTCCGTCGATGACTGCTGCACTTGACATGTTTATCAGAGAAAACAATAAATAAACAGAGTGGGTATATATACTTTGTGTAAAGCCGAAAGGCTGAATAGTAAAATCTTGATCGGAAAGATGTTTGAAGGCGGCGTTTCGAAGTCGTTTTCCATCTTTCCGATACGCGTTGTATATATGCCTGTCGAGCAGGGAGAGGCTCCTGTTTCTATCCTAATCAGTGTATCGAAACGTCGTTTTAAACGAGCGGTGAAACGCAACCGTGTGAAACGTCAGATACGCGAAGCCTACCGGAAGAACAAATTTCTGCTGGTGGACGAATTGCAACGCCGGGAGCAGCGGTTGGCTGTTGCCTTTATCTATCTGTCGGACGAGCTTATTGCTACTGCCGAACTGGAAGAGAAGATGAAAATAGCGCTTGCGCGCATCTCCGAAAAATTATCCTCATGAAACCTCGTAACTCCCGGATATCTGCCCTGTGGGTATTCGTAACGGGAATTTTAAGGAAGATGTTCTCTTTCTTGTTGCTTGTTCCCATCTATTTTTATCGGGTTTGTATATCGCCTCTTACCCCTCCCTCTTGTCGGTTCACGCCAACTTGCTCGGCTTATGCTGTCGAAGCAATTAAGAAACACGGTCCTGTAAAGGGGCTTTACCTCGCTGTGCGGCGTATTCTGCGATGCCATCCCTGGGGTGGTTCCGGCTATGACCCCGTACCTTGAAACAATTAAAATGAGAAATGGAAAATGAAAAAGAATGTGATTGACATTTTGGATATTCATACTCATAAACGTGAGATTGACTCCCAAGGAAAATCCATCATCAATTATCCGCTATTAACGGACTCTCCATTGTATATGCCTTTGGCAAAGAATGCGGAAGTGGCGGTGGGCAGAGGGCTCCTGCTTGAAGAGTATTTAGGTCTTCTGAATAAGGGCGAGGGTTTGGTGGATACTTTGTCTAACAATGTGTTCTCTGCCAGGAAAGGATATTATTATTCTGCCGGTATTCATCCTTGGGAGTTGGCAGAACGTAATGCCGATCAACAATTGGCTTTTCTTCAGAAGCAGTTGAAGCGTAAGCAGTTTGTGGCTGTAGGAGAGACCGGGCTGGATAAGCTGGCAGCGGCTCCAATGGAACTGCAGTTGACAATGTTTAAGAAGCAGGTTCAGTTGTCGGAGAAGCATGGCTTGCCGTTGATTATCCACTGTGTGAGAGCGACGGATGAACTGCTGGCCGTGAAAAAAGAATTTCGTCCCCAACAAGCTTGGGTATGGCATGGTTTTCGTGGAAAACCGGAGCAGGCGGTGCAGTTGTTGAAAAAGGGTTTTTATCTCTCCTTTGGAGGGTATTATCCTGATGAAACGATGCAGACAGTACCCGACGAACGGTTGTTTCTGGAAACGGACAACAGCTCGCTTGATATTGAAGATATCCTGTGCCGGGCAGCCAAAGTGCGTGGGGTAGAAGTGGAAGCGTTGCGTGAGACGATCCGCCGAAATATCCAAAATGTCTTTTTTAGGGCGTAAGAGTTGTATCTTCCGGGAAAGAGTCGTACTTTTGTCGCACATGGGATTGAAATACAATAAAAAACAACTAATTAATAGAGTAATACGATGAATTTTGTAGAAGAATTGAGATGGCGTGGCATGTTGCAGGACATCATGCCGGGAACAGAAGAGTTGTTAAGCAAAGAGCAGGTGACTGCCTATTTGGGTATCGACCCGACTGCCGATTCGCTACACATTGGTCACCTTTGTGGAGTGATGATCCTTCGTCATTTCCAACGCTGCGGTCATAAGCCGTTGGCACTGATCGGTGGCGCTACAGGTATGATTGGAGACCCTTCCGGAAAATCAGCAGAACGTAATCTGCTGAACGAGGAAACATTGCGTCATAATCAGGAGTGTATCAAGAAACAGCTTGCCAAGTTCCTCGACTTCGAGTCGGATGTGCCTAACCGTGCCGAACTGGTGAACAATTATGACTGGATGAAAGATTTCACTTTCCTCGACTTTGCTCGCGAAGTAGGTAAGCACATTACTGTGAACTATATGATGGCAAAAGACTCTGTAAAACGCCGTCTGAATGGCGAAGCACGTGACGGACTGTCATTTACCGAGTTCACTTATCAGTTGCTTCAAGGATATGACTTCCTTCATTTGTATGAAACGAAGGGCTGTAAGCTTCAGATGGGTGGTTCCGACCAATGGGGAAACATTACTACCGGTGCCGAATTGGTCCGCCGTACCAATGGGGGAGAGGTGTTCGCACTGACTTGCCCGCTGATTACGAAAGCTGACGGTGGCAAGTTCGGTAAGACAGAATCCGGAAATATCTGGCTGGACCCTCGCTATACTTCACCTTATAAATTCTATCAGTTCTGGCTGAATGTAAGCGACTCCGATGCCGAGCGTTATATCAAAATCTTCACTTCTATCGAAAAAGAAGAAATTGAAGCATTGATTGCCGAACATCAGGCTGCTCCACACTTGCGTCTCCTTCAGAAACGTCTGGCTAAAGAAGTAACTGTGATGGTTCACTCGGAAGAAGATTACAACGCAGCGGTTGACGCATCCAATATTCTGTTTGGTAATGCTACTTCCGACGCTTTGCGCAAATTGGACGAGGATACATTGCTGGCTGTATTTGAAGGAGTACCTCAATTTGAGATTTCACGTGATGCGTTGGCAGAAGGAGTGAAGGCAGTAGACCTGTTCGTCGATAATGCAGCTGTATTTGCTTCGAAAGGTGAGATGCGTAAGTTGGTTCAAGGCGGCGGCGTTTCGTTGAACAAAGAGAAGCTAACAGCTTTTGATCAGGTAATCACAACTGCTGACTTGCTCGATGAGAAATATCTGCTTGTTCAGCGCGGTAAAAAGAACTATTATTTGCTGATTGCAAAGTAATAATGCACGATTTTCTCGATAGAACGTAAAAAAGTGAACGAAATATTTGGAGGTTTGCTTGCAAACCTCTATCTTTGCACCGCTTTTTAACAGAAAGCACATAAGTTTGGACTATGGTGTAATGGTAGCACAACAGGTTTTGGTTCTGTTTGTCCAAGTTCGAATCTTGGTAGTCCAACAACCAAGCAAAGAAAAGCCCTGGAAGAGACATCTTTCAGGGCTTTTCTTTCGTGACTCTGAAGTCCCCGTTTTTGTATATCCTTATAAAGATTGAAGTATATAGGGGAGCAGCATACATAGAATTCATTCATCTTATTTTATTCGTTATATTGGCTATTTTAATGCTTATCGTGTTGGTCGTTGAATAGCTTGTATTTTATTATAGAAGGTTCAAACTGTATTAGGTAGAAATCACTCCCAAATCGTATTATAGTTCGTTAAAAAAGTGTACATTGCACAGATTCTGGACATTTTTGGTGGATAATTGGAACAAAATTGCAAGGTAAACCCGTTTTCTTTTGCTATTTTTGCATCGTGTACGCAAACGGTGTGCATGTAGAAAGAGAACTTATTCGATAACTATAAATAAATAAGGTATGAAAACGAACTATGAAATTCGCTATGCTGCGCATCCTGAGGATGCAAAAAGTTATGATACTACAAGAATCCGCAGAGATTTCTTAATCGAAAAGATATTTGTCCCCAATGAAGTAAATATGGTATATTCCATGTACGACCGTATGGTGGTAGGCGGTGCGCTGCCGGTAGGAGAGGTGTTGACGCTCGAAGCGATTGACCCGCTGAAAGCTCCGTTCTTCCTCACCCGTCGCGAAATGGGTATCTACAATGTCGGCGGCCCCGGTATCGTAAAGGCAGGCGATGCTGAATTTGAACTGGACTATAAGGAAGCCCTTTATCTGGGTTCGGGCGACCGCGTAGTAACTTTCGAAAGCAAAGACGCTGCCCATCCCGCCAAATTCTACTTCAACTCACTGACTGCCCATCGCAACTATCCCGACCGCAAGGTGACGAAAGCCGATGCTGTAGTAGCCGAAATGGGTTCTTTGGAAGGTTCCAACCACCGTAATATCAATAAGATGCTGGTAAATCAGGTGTTGCCCACCTGCCAGCTCCAGATGGGCATGACGGAACTGGCTCCGGGAAGTGTATGGAACACCATGCCGGCTCACGTACACAGCCGTCGTATGGAAGCTTATTTCTACTTCGAAATTCCCGAAGACCACGCTATCTGCCATTTCATGGGCGAAGTAGGCGAAACGCGCCACGTATGGATGAAGGGCGACCAGGCGGTTCTTTCGCCCGAATGGTCTATCCACTCGGCTGCCGCTACCCACAACTATACCTTTATCTGGGGTATGGGCGGTGAGAACCTCGACTACGGCGACCAGGACTTCTCATTAATAACAGATTTGAAATAACAACTACAATAGTTTTCCTAATTTAATAACAAAAAGAATTATGAATCAGTTTTTGAATTTTTCTTTGGAAGGTAAAGTAGCTCTCGTCACAGGTGCTTCTTATGGTATCGGATTTGCTATTGCTTCTGCGTTCGCAGAACAAGGCGCTACTGTTTGTTTTAACGACATCAATCAAGAGTTGGTAGACAAAGGAATGGCTGCATACGCTGCAAAAGGTATCAAAGCTCACGGTTATGTGTGCGACGTGACAGACGAACCGGCTGTTCAGGCTATGGTGGCTACTATTGCCAAAGAAGTAGGTACAATTGATATCCTTGTGAATAACGCAGGTATTATCCGTCGTGTTCCTATGCACGAGATGGATGCTGCTGATTTCCGTCGTGTAATCGACATCGACTTGAATGCTCCGTTCATCGTTGCTAAGGCTGTTCTTCCGGCTATGATGGAAAAACGTGCCGGTAAGATCATCAACATCTGCTCTATGATGTCCGAACTGGGTCGTGAAACTGTATCTGCTTACGCTGCCGCTAAGGGTGGTCTGAAGATGCTGACTCGCAATATCTGCTCTGAATATGGTGAATACAACATTCAGTGTAACGGTATCGGCCCGGGTTACATCGCTACTCCGCAGACTGCTCCTCTTCGTGAGCCGCAGGCAGACGGAAGCCGTCACCCGTTCGATTCATTCATCTGCGCCAAGACTCCTGCCGGTCGTTGGTTGGATCCTGAAGAACTGACAGGTCCTGCTGTGTTCCTTGCTTCTGAAGCTTCTAATGCTGTCAACGGCCATGTTCTTTATGTAGACGGTGGTATCCTTGCTTATATCGGAAAACAGCCGAAATAATACAAGATAGTAAGTTAATCCGATAAGGTGATAGAATGGCAAAGAGCATCCTCTTTTCATCTGTCACCTTATTTTTTATTATTCATTCAATGTAGACTAATTATGAGAAAGATATTCATTCTGTTTGCTGTAGTCTTGATAGGGTTTGCTTCCTGTACCGACAGTGGACAGTCAATGACAATCACAGTGACCAATCCGTTGGCTCTTGAACGGGTGGGAGAGATGGTTGAAGTGCCGATGAGCGACGTTGTTGCCAAATTGAAGCTGGCAGATACAGCGCAGATTGTAGTGCTTGATGTTGACGGTCAGCAAGTACCTTACCAGGTGACGTATGACGAAAAGGTTGTTTTCCCCGCTACGGTAGAGGCGAACGGAACGGCTGTTTACACTATTCAACCGGGCACACCGGCTCCTTTCGATGTCGTTGCTTGCGGTAAATATTATCCCGAACGTTTGGACGACGTTGCCTGGGAGAATGATCTTGGCGGATTCCGTGCGTATGGTCCTGCCTTGCAAGCACGCGGAGAGCGTGGTTTCGGCTACGACCTTTTCACGAAGTACAACACAACAGAACCGATTTTGGAATCTCTCTATGCGGAAGAACTGAATCCTGAAAAGCGTGCCAAGATAGCTGAACTGAAAAAGACAGATCCTGAAGCTGCCTCCGAACTGCAAAAAGCTATCTCTTACCATATTGATCATGGATATGGCATGGATTGCTATGCCGTAGGACCTACGTTGGGTGCCGGTGTTGCTGCTCTGATGGCGGGTGACACTATTATCTATCCTTACTGCTATCGTGCGCAGGAAATTCTTGATAATGGTCCGTTGCGTTTCACGGTGAAGCTGGAATTTAATCCGCTGGTAGTCCGTAGAGACTCTAATGTAGTGGAAACACGTGTGATCTCTCTGGATGCAGGTTCTTATCTCAACAAAACGATTGTTTCATATACCAATCTGAAAGAAGCAATGCCGGTGACTACCGGACTTGTATTGCGTGAACCGGACGGTGCGACTGTGGCAGATGCTGCCAACGGGTATATCACTTACGTAGATCCTACAACAGATCGTAGCGGTGCAAACGGTAAGATATTTGTCGGTGCTGCATTTCCTGCACAGGTGAAAGAAGCGAAAGTGGTTCTTTTTTCGGAAATGGAAAAGAAAGAACGTGGCGGAGCCGACGGTCACGTTTTGGCTATCAGCGAATATGAACCGGGTTCTGAATATACTTATTACTGGGGTTCTGCCTGGGATAAGGCGGCTATCAAGACACCGGATGCCTGGAATAAATATATGGCTGAATATGCACAGAAATTGCGTACTCCGCTGGCGGTTGTCTACTAATTGCTCATACAGATTACATCATCAACTTTTCTTTTTAGAGTTGTGATGAAAACAGCCTGTCATTGGATTTGAGACCGATGACAGGCTGTTTGTAATGTTCTAATCTTTGTCGATCCAATATTAGTTAAGACAAAGATTCAGTATTTTGTCCCAATATCCGGCAAGACTTCCTGTGGATGTTAGCGCCCAATTGACAATACCTATCTGGTCATACTGCCAACTTCCATCGTCAACAAAAGTAAGTCCCCATTGCTTGGTTTTATTATTCAAATAGGGTACAAGTTGGCAAGTGATATTTTCACTAAGTCCTGCTTGAGTCCCTGCACGATTTAATGTTCCTAATGCAATGTAATATGTGCTGCCGTTTTGCATTCTCTTTGTTGCTATAATCTGTCCGCAAGGAATTTTGATGGCACCATCTTCATATATAGCGGAGATTCTTTGGTAGCCTAATTCTGCTATGCTGATATTCAACGCATTTCCTTCGGTTTGGGTAATGGTGAACTTATCGGTTGCCATTGCCTCTCCGTCAGAATAGGTTGCATCCCATTCTTTGCACAGTCCTTCGATACCGTATTGTAAGAAACAATAGTCAATGGAGATGTCTCCGCTTTTGACGGTGGCTTTTCCCATGCGTGCTTTGCCACTTGTATTTTCTTCTGCTTTAAACTGGAAGCCTTCTTCCGTTTCCGTGTACGACAACCAGTCATTATCAATGGTCACAGCAATTGGCAAGCTACTTGTGAACTTGATTGGTTCTGTGAAAGCTACATTGTCGGGATAGCTGTAGAAGTCTTTACGTTCATATTGTGCCACTAGGCCTATTTGCGTGATAGCTACTTGTTTGGTTATGGCTCCGGCTGTCACTCGGATGATTGCCGTACGGGTGGTGATTTCTGCATTTTCGGTCACGTTGAATGTGATTTTGTTTCCTGTTACGTTTTGAATGCTACACCATTCTGTACTGGAAGAAGCGTTAACTTTTTCTCCTAAGGAAGCTAGGGTAATGAATCCTTTTCCTCCTATAGCTTCAAAATCAACGGTAGATTCTACAATATCAAGTTGGGGGATGACTAAAGGTTCTCCTTGGTCGCAGGCTGTCATTCCGATGCAGAATACAGCCATTAAGGTATATATTATCTTTTTCATAATTAGTTATTGTTTGATCATTCCTACGATATAGGGTATTTGAAAAATAGAAGTGCTTGCCGAGAGGTCGTAAGCGATGAAAGAATCAGTCTCTCGTGCCCCCCATACTCCATTGTCAAGAAAGACAATGGCGCTGTTGCTGGCCATGCCTATCATTCCAGCACCAGACAGATTAGTGAGTGAACCTCCTTGGTTTAGAGCCCATGGACATAAATATATACTTCCTTCTAGTTGTTGAGATTCAAGGGAGATAACCCCTAGGTCGGCCTTGAAGATAATGCGTATGTCCATAGGAAAGCCTTCCATGATGAAGCTACTGTTGAACAGTTCTTCCCGTAGTGTGACATTTTGTTCTGCGCCAAAATTGTCATATATAAATGAATAGTTGCCTAAGAAATCCTCATATTTCCGATAGCCTGCTGGAAGAGGTTGAGCTTTGATGGCTATGTTCTCATATTTGTAAGCCATTTCTGTATTGTCCCAGCTTAGAGACTGCACATTTTGGTTGCCGATGGTGACGGGTTGGTAGAACTTAATACCATCTACGGTATAGGCGAAAGGCAGGCTCTTCCGGCTACCGTCTTGATTTTCCAAAATAAACACGTGATGCTGTTGTGTGACGGTGTATTGTGCCTCTTCACCTATTTCTACGTCATACAATGCCGGATATGCATTCTTGGCAACCGCTTTGATTTTCCCCAAATACTGTTCCCAAGTTTCATTCTCCGGTATGGGGGTCATCATCATTTTGTTACCGGTTTTCTTACCTTTCAGCACAACTTGTTCGGGCGTGCAGTCGAGGACAAGGAATTCATAGTCTCCTTCCATGCCTTCTCCGGTCTCTCCAATTCCTAAAAAGTTGGATGGTTCGGAGAAGAAGTGGAATATTTCATTGTAAGTATTGAAAGTCAGCATCGTTCCGGTGCTTTGTTTCAATTCATATTCGCCGGATGCTACTTTGTCATGTTCAAATAGGTCGCATGAGACGTCGGCGGTTCCGTTTTCATTGAATGCTATCAACATGGTGTATCCTCCATACATTTGAGTAGCGGAAGGATAATATTCCATTACCCAGCCATTTTTTGCTCCTCTCAATATGGAAAGTTCTTCTTTAATTGCTGCGTCAATACGTTCTGCGGCCGATTGGTCGAATAGGTTTTCTTCTTCCGGTGTGCATGACACAAAAGATAGCAGAACAAGCAGAAAGCAGATATTATATATTTTTTTCATACGTCTTAGTCATTTAAATTAATTAAGTCCAAACTTGCTGCTTGCGAAGAACGGCGTTGTACGATTTCACGCAATTGCTGCAAGTCGATATTCCAAGTCTCTTTCATGTATGTTGTGGCAATGTCTAGTTTGGCATCAATATATGCAGCTGCCGAACCGGCCACTTTTCTTTGAGCCTCCCACCATGCAGCATCGTGCGTGATGTAGTTGGCGATAATCTCGACAAAATCTTCATGTACCTCGGTACTTGCATAGTTGGTGATGAATCCTCTTTGTAATGCTTCTGTGTCCGATATGTTCACCCAGCCTGCACCTGTATAATTGCCGGTTGATATTTCATAGAATTCTCTTGGAAATTCAATCGTTTGGTGCAAGATGTGGGCAAACTCATGATGCATTGTCTTGAAATACCAGTAGTTTAGGAATTCGATGTCGGGATTGCTCGGGTCGAAAGCATTAATGTTATATAGAGTCACCTTCAATCCGCCTTCAGCCGTACCCAATGTGATTTGTCCTTCATCGTATGCAGGAGAGCCGATGAGGTGAATCATCTTAGGACCGTATTTGCAGATAAATTCACGATCGCCCATGATCTCAGTGTATGAGTCAATCCACAAAAATTTCACCAACTTGGCCATTGCTATTGACTTGTCAAACTGAGCTGGTGTCAGGTTGTAGTCATGGTCTGATTCTTTGTCTTCCATGCGATATTTGAAGTCTATATTGTATGGATATACATAGTTGTTCAGTAACCATTTGTCAAATTCATTTCTTTGAGGTGCTTCGGCGCTGAAAATGCTTTGTTCATCCAATTCGTCTTCGCTACATGAACTCATACTGCATGTAAAGAATAGTGCTAAAGCAATATATTTTATGTACTTCATGATTATGTTCTTTTATGTTAGTTTCTTGGATTCGCAGTGATACCCGCATTGATTACATCTTGCGGCAATTGGATGGCACGTCTCTGGTCGTCTTTTGTCAGGACTTCCGGCGATCTTCCTGCGTGATTGTGAGAAAATTCGATTCCGTAGCGTTTCAAATCATGCCAGCGCAGTCCTTCCTGCAATCCTTCGAGGCGGCGTAGTTGGAGAATGAGCTGAATCAAGTTTTCTTCCGTGCCGGCATTGACTGTGAATCCTTCGGGATTGAGTTTCTTCTTTAAGCTTCTTTCCGTAGCAATGTTGACCATTGCTGGTTCATAGGGAAGTGGGTCGTAGAAATTGTTTACGTCATCTACTGTCAAGTCCGAACCTCTGTCTGCACTTCTATTGCTATGGTATACAATCCAATTGTTGATATCTTCCAATGCTTTCGTATAGTTGTGTTGTGAACTTAGTACGTATGCTTCGGCACGGCATAAAATCGTTTCATCTACAGTGAATGGTACACTTACCGTATGGCGGTATCCAATTTGGCTGGCTTTGTCGGTATACTCAAAATAGGTGACGATTTTGGGGAACGGATTCTTTTGTTTGACACTAATGATGAAATCAGCCATTACTAATCCGCCGCGTGCATGCCAAGGACCGTTTACGTTGATGGTTTCTTTGTTATATATTTCCTGTCCGTGTCCAAATCGTTGGTAGATACTGTAAGGTCCGGTGACATAACCAGCGCTCGAATATGCTGTGCTAATCAGCAGATTGGCCGTTTTCTTTTCAGATATATATTGTGCCGCTACGTCAGATACCAATGACAGCGAGCCAAAATCTTCTTCCCAATGGCGCAATGTATTGGCAGGATTGTTGCCGATGGCTGCCGTGGCATGCTCTATCACTTTGTCCCACTTCTGATAGTAGAGGTAGAAACGTGCGGCAAAAGCGTTGGCTGCTTTTTTGTTGAAGTGATATTTAGGCACTTTATAGGAGGCGTCGGTGATGAGAGGCAGACCTTCTTTGATATCTTCCTCTATCAGTTTATAAGTTTGGGCTAATGTGCCTCTTTCATGAGGAACAATCACATCCTTTTCAGTTTCTTTGGTATAAGGAATACCCAGTTGTTGATCTGCGGTATTCGGATTGTAAGGCATACAGAAAATACTGCTCAGCAAGAAGTGAGAATAAGCTCTGCAAACCAGCGCTTCCCCCCTTTGTGGGTTTAAGTTTGCAGGATTTCCTAACATTTCGATACCTTCCAGCGCTTGGTTGGCAGAAGCAATGGCAGCATAACAAGACTCCCACAGTCCGTAAGGACCGTCATCATCAGTGTCGGTCGGATCTTCCCAGTTGTATAGTTGTTCTTGCAATAGCATGGCATCAAACTGTGCTCCATTGTCCATTACGTTGTCAGAAGACATCTCACCCATTAACGCCGCTGACTTGTTGGGATAAGCAGAAACAAGCAAAGGCGTGATTTGGTCGGTGTTATTGATTTCTATACGATTGTCGGGCGCAGTATCCAAGAAATCGCTACATGCTGTGAAAAACATCAGAGGCATTGCCAATAATGTTGCGGTTAATATATTTTTCTTCATGTTTTCTTTATAATATTAAATTCCTAATCTCAATGTTAAAGTAAACTGTTTGGGCACAGGCACTGCCACACCTCCGGTGTTAAAGAACTCGGGATCTTGTCCGTTGAGTTTGTCGTCCGAGTAGATGAGGAATAAGTTGGTGGCTTGCAGCTTCAGTGATGCGGTTGACAACTTCAGGTGTGAAAGCCATGTTTTCGGTAAATCATACGATAATGAAATCTCTTTCATGCGGATGAAATCTCCTTTAGCAGTTCGTACCGTAGAGTAATTGTAAGCGTTGTAAGCACGGCTCAGATAAGTATCTTGGGTATTCATACGTGCATCTGCAATGGCAGGGATGTTTGTACGGTTCTCGTCACCGGATTTCATCCATCGGTTTTTAAATTCTTTTGGCGTAGCGTCTAGATCGGTGTATTTGTTGTGGAATTGTGGATCTAAACGAACGACGTTGCCGAATGAATAGGTGATGAATACATTCAACTTAAGGGCTTTGTACGTGAAAATGTTACCGAAACTACCGGTGATGGTGGGATCGGTAGAGCCTTCGTATATCAAGTGACCTTTGCGGTCGCGTTCTTGAAAGTTTATGTCACTTGTTGTCAACTCTCCGCTTTCATTGATGAATGTTGGTATACCTTCCTCGTTCAGTCCTTTGAAATCCATGGAGAAAAGACTTCTGACCGGATAGCCTTGCATGGCAAAGCCGTTGCCGGAGATCAAATCCATCACTGTGGCGTTGGATTGCAGATCAGTCACTTCGTTTTTAGCATTGGAGAAAATGAAATCGGTATTCCATTTGAAGTCTTTGGTGACGATGTTGCGGGTAGATAGGGTAAATTCTATACCGTGAGACTTCATGCTTGCCAGATTGGCGTATTTGGCGATTTGACCTCCGATACCTGGTGTGTTGATGATACCAATCAAGTCGTAGTTGTTACGTTTGTACCAATCCATGGCCAAATTGACCCGATTGTCGAAGAAACCTAAATCGATACCTATATTTAATTCATGCTTTTTTTCGTAAGTCAAACTATTGTTCTGTGTTTCGTTGATTTGCAATCCTGATTCTTGTACACTTGCCGACGGACGCCATGGATTATAGCTTTTGATAATCACATGTGAGTTACTGACATTGGCCGGTCCTCTGTCGGCAGTCAGTGAATAAGAAGCCTTCAGGGTGGCATGTGAAAGAGCAGGTTGTAAGCTTTCGAACCATTTTTCTTCGTGTGCATTCCATGCTCCGGAAATGTTCCATGTAGGAAGCCAGCGTGCAGAGCGGCTTTTTCCTAATTTGTTGGAACCTTCGTAACGTATAGTACCATTCAATGTATATTTTCCTTTGTATGAGTATGTACTTGTCCCGAAGAATGCAACTTCACGCGAACGTGTCTCATCTATTGTATAGTAGTTGTTGTTTTCTTCATTGCCTTGTTTGAAATATAGGTAGTTGTAGTTAGGAAGCATGCCCATTCCGTATTGTGTTCCGACGCCGTTGAACCAGGTTTTGCTGCGGTCTGTTGCGTTCAGTTCCATTCCGGCAAATATGTTTAAGATGTGATTTTCTTTAAATACATCGTTATAGCTTGCCGTGGCGCGGAAGTCGTAACTATTCATGGCATATTTCGTCTCACGGTAGAAACCACCGACAGGCAGAACTGTTTCTGGCAGTGTGTTGACTTTATCCGGGTCTGTATACAACCAAGGATTGGCTTGCTGCATCGTAGCGTCGTCCATGGCCCTATATGCCCATGCTTGGTTGGAGTAATCTTTCACGTAATGGTTTTGTGTCGTTGTAGAGTATTTGTATGCTCCCAATGCCGATAGCTCTACCTTATTGATTGGCTTCCATTTCAATTCGCCTTGGAATTTGGTATCCAATACGTTCAGATCCATGTAGTTGTTGTTCAATTCATTGAATATGTTGAATGGCGCATAGTTGCGTACATAATATTCATTTGGATCCAATGTTCGGGAGGTATTTAGTGCGTATGAGTAAGGGTTGATATCGAAATCACGTTTCACTTCGCCACTCACTGGGTCGGTCTGTGAACCCAATGTGCCAGGGGCAGCTTGCTGGCGATATGCTGCGTTACCAATTAAATTTAACGAAACGGCTTTAGAGATGTTGTAGAGAGCATTAATGTTGGCAGTATAACGCGAAACTTTGCTTCTTTTGGTCCATCCTGGGTCTGTCATTACACTTAATGAAGTATAGTAGGACGCTTTATCCGTACCAGTTGACATGCTAATAGCGTGGTTCTGAGACACGCTATTGTTGAATAACAGATCGAACCAGTCGGTATTGCTGTATTCAGCCTGACGCAAGAATAAATCACGTGCTTCGGGAGTGTTTATCAAACCGAAAGTTCCGTTGGTTGCGTTGTATGAGTTGATGAGGTGATACATTTTTCCGTATACACCGCTTGTAGATGCACGGTAGGAGTCGGAAAAGTTTAGATATCCGGCTGCTTCCAAATCGCGATATACGCTCATCTGTTCTTGAGAATCCATGATGTTGAAATTCCGATAATTAGGTTTCATTCGCATGGTGAATTCTCCGGTGTAGCTGATTTTGTTTGTGCCGGCTTTACCTTTCTTAGTAGTTACAACGATTACACCTGCCATGGCACGTGCTCCATAGATGGAGGTTGCTGAACCGTCTTTCAGGATTTGAAAACTTTCGATGTCATCGGCATTCAGACCTGCAATGGCAGAGCTGATCAACGTTTCTGCATCACCGGATGAAAGCTCGTCGGCACCAACTTCTGTTACGTCTTCCATGATAACGCCATCTACTACCCATAACGGCTTGGAACTACCGTAGATAGATGTAGCGCCACGTACGCGAATTTTAGGGGCTGTACCAAATGTGCCTGATACGTTTTGAACGGATACACCGGCAGCGCGACCTTCCAACCCACGGCTGATATCGGCCATACCGCTTAGCTTCACGTTGTCTGCCGTTAGTTTCGTTGAGGCTCCCGTAAACAATCGTTTATCCATTTTCTGCATACCGGTGACTACTACTTCTTCTAGCACTTCAGAGTCCGGTTGGAGTATGATTTTTATGGTACCAGCTTTGATGGCAACCTCTTGGGATTTCATTCCAATATAGCTGACTTTCAAAGTCCTAGCAGAACTTGGTACATTGTCAATAGTGAACTGACCATCAATATTGGTAACTGTTCCCAACGTTGTACCTTTTATTAAAACAGATGCTCCCACTACAGGCTGGTCGTCTTCTTCCGAAATAACGACTCCTGTCACCTTTTTAGGTGTTTGGGCAATCATCAGGCCTACGCTTGTAAATAAGCAGACCAATAACAACATTACTTTTTTGTTCATAAACACTTCTTTATATATTAATTAGTAAACCTTCCTTCAAATGTTCAAGAAACTGTTGCAAAGATAAGTATAAAATTGTAAAATAGAAATAAGTAATTTTAAATTTGAGAGATTACATTATTTGTTTTATTCTGTTATTTTAGGGTAGAATTATGCGAAACAATTATTGTTAATATGACATAATTTGATATATTTATTGTTGTCTAATATTTAAATAATGACATTTTGGTATTTGTTGTATGTTGGTTGTATATATTAACAGCGTAAATTAATGTAAAAATGAATTGCGGGAAAAACAATTGAAACTACAGTTTATTTAGATAGTATCTAAATTAATTATAGTTTGTTTTTTCTATGAAATAATAAACGGCAATATTCATTATCTATATCGCAACATTAATTCATATAAGACGAAATGCACCAAGTTCTGCTAGAACCTGGTAAATTAGTTACATTGACATACAGATTCAAGAGATTGCTGTGAATGGTAGCATTAAATTGTCCTTCTTTATAGAGAATCAGGGTTAAATGATATCTTCTTTGAATTTGAATATCATGCGCCTTTTTAAATGGCTTAAGCAAAAGTCTCTTTTTATCAAAGAAGCTTTTGCTTAATTTTTTCTTTCAGAAAAAGAAAGAAAATCAAGAATGTGTCTTTATGGGAAAGAAAGAATTACTGCAACAACGGATTGTAGGATTTCAAACCTCATTATCGGCAGAGGTACGTCTTCGCAAACTTACTCTACTTGTTGATGGGGAAGATCACAACACTGCCGGGCGTGAGAAGATGCGGTAGGTCTTCTCTTTTTCTGTTTCCTCAAAGGTTGTTATTATAACACCTTGAACTCATACCCTTCCTCTTTCAGGAATTCGATAGAGCGGGGGAGCGCATATTGCAGGTTGCCGTTATTCCACGACTTCAGTGAATCATGGAAAGTGATGATGGAACCGTTGCGTGCATAGCGCTTCACATTGTTCAATACCTGTTCTGGGCGCATCCGTTTACTATAATCACGAGTCACGAGATCCCACATAATGATGCGGTAATGATGGCGCAGGGTATAATACTGGCGGAATCCCATGTGTCCGTGTGGCGGACGGAAGAGATCGGAATGGATAATTTCGTCTACCTTTTGGGCGTTTGCGAGGTAATCCGGATTGGAATATTCGAATCCGCGGATGTGGTTGAAAGTATGGTTGCCGATGCGGTGTCCGTGTTCTACCACCATCCGGTATTCATCCGGGTGCTTGCGTATATTGTCGCCTACCATAAAGAAGGTGGCTTTAATATGATGCTTTTCCAATACTTCCAGTACCCAGGGAGTTACTTTGGGGATAGGACCGTCGTCAAAAGTCAGATAGACTGCCCGTTCGTGCGGGTCCATCCGGAAGATAGCTTGTGGATACAACGCTCGGAAAAACCAAGGTGGTTGTTCTATAAACATTTTGTGTAGCGGTTAGTGGTTAGTGATTAGTGGTTAACAGCCCGGCTGTTGTTCAGCAGGAAAGATTAATCACTAATCACTATGCCGTTTATCATTACTTACTCCCTTTCATTCTCGTCACATACTCGTTGTATAGTTGGTCGAGCTGCGTGGAGTAATGTTTTGAGAGTTCTTCTGATTTATATTTCTCCATCAGACGGATTTCGGCGTCAAGCAGGCTGGCGTTATATACGAAATTCTCGCCGGCGATGGCAAGCTGGTTATCGTTCAGGCTGAGATACCAAATCATGTATTCGAGCGACTTGTTGGCAAGCTCGTCGATGATTTTGTTGGCTTTCTCGCTCTGTTCCAGTTGGTAATAAGACTCTGCCATCTGGAAGGCGCCGTTTGCCCAGTCGTACGGTACGTTGTATGACGGAATCATCTTTTCGGCGTAGTCGAGTGCGGCGAGTGCCTTATCCTTCTTGCCTTCTTTGATAAGCTGGCCTACGAGTTGCGTGAAGATACGGCGGTGCGTGTAGCACATACGCATCACGTTCTCGTCGATATAGATACCCGGCTGGTCGATACCGCCGAACTTGAACTTGTTCATCAGGTTGTCGTACATCTTTTCGCTGTCTATCTTGCTGTCCAGTTTGTCCGTATCGAACGGTGTGAAACGGTAGGCAAGACCTTCCTGCGTGAAGTGGTTGCCCATGCCGAGGTGGTTTTCGCTTCCTACGGTGATTGCCATGTAGATGGGACGTTCCCAGTTGGCGTTGGCAAGCATTTCGAGCATCATCAGTTCACTCTTGTAGAGGGCGCGTTTCGGGTTGCCGTTGGCGTCTCTAAGGGTGATGGTCATGTATTCGGGGATAGAGTCGCCCAATGCTTCCGGTATCTTCATGCCGGAGCGGCGTACGGCTTCTTTGTCCACCTTCATTACGATGCTGTCCGTAGGGATAAGTGGGAGTTGTATATCCTTGCCGGACTTTTTGAGAAGCTCTTTCAACTGGTCGTTCTTGCCGAGCATCCAGCGGTTGATGATTTCCTTCAATTCGTATGGATTCTCACCGAAAATGGAGTGAACGAGTGATAATATGGTAGTGTCTCCCTGTGCAGCCAGTTCATTGGCTTGCTTGAAGTAGCTGTCGATAAGGGCTCTCATTTCAGGGCGGATAGAGATATACTCATTCTGCCCTTCCACGTATTGTACACGGTCCCAAGTGATAGGAAGCGATGGGGAATCGTATGCCGGACGTTTCATTTGGTCGATATACCAGTCTGTTTGCAAGTAACTTAGGTTACAGGTGCGGGCATCTGTACGGAAGCCTTCTGTTTCCTGGTTGTACCACAATGGGAAAGTGTCGTTGTCACCATTGGTATAGATTATCGGATTGCCTTCTTCCTGCAAGGTCATCAGGTAGTTCTGTCCGAAGTCGCGGGCCACGAAGCGTCCGCTACGGTCGTGGTCATCCCAGGTCTGGCTTGCCATCTGGATGGGTACAAACAGGCAGAGCAGCGTCAGGATGCTTGCTACGACGACTGTGGGTTTGTAGTCGATATACGGCTCGTAGAGGTCGGCAAGTTGTTGCTGCAAGTCGGCTTCTTCCTGCGGGCTGATGAATTTGCCTTGCTTCTCGGTGAGTATCTTGCGTATTCTGTCGGCTTCTTCTTCTGTGGCTCCTTCGACAAGACGCAACTGGGGCTTTATGCGCGAGCACCACTGTATCAGACCTGCCACACCCATACCTATCCAAATGGCAAAGGCGTAGAACGAACCGGCATACGCGTAATCTCGTTCACGGGGTTGTGCCGGGGTTTGGTTGAGGTAGAGCACGATAGCGATACCCGTCATGAAGAACAGGAAGAAGACCACCCAGAATTGCTGGATACCCCGCTGGCTATGATAAGCCTGCCAGAAGAGTCCGATTAAGCCGAGAATCAGCGGCAGACAGTAGAATACGTTGTGTCCTTTATTGTTTTTGAGATCCTGCGGAAGCAGTTCCTGATTACCTACCAGCAAGTTGTCGATAAACGGAATCCCCGTAATCCAGTTGCCATGTTCTATTTCTCCGGTGCTCTGTATGTCGTTCTGCCGTCCGGCAAAGTTCCACATAAAGTAACGCCAGTACATGAAGTTCAACTGGTAGGAGAAGAAGAACTTGATATTCTCCCATTGGGTGGGCATATTTACCATTACCATTTCTCCGCACTGGTCGTAAGGAACGTCATATCCTTTGATGTCTACCCATTGCTTGTAGAGCGGGGCGTGTGACGAGCTGTACATACGCGGGAAAAGCATATTCTGTGCGTATTCGTATTCGATACGTCCGGGGAGTTCAATATAGGAGTCTTTTTCATCGGGTGAAGTCTTTTCTTTGCGGACATATTTGGTTCCTGTTTCCGATTGGCGGGGGATGCAATAGCCGTCTTTTACGTCGAGCGCCACTTTTGATGAGAAGGCGGGACCGTAGAAGAGCGGACGGGTTCCGTATTGTTCACGACCGAGGTATTCGCCCAGGGTGAATATATCCTCCGGTGAGTTTTGGTCCATCGGCGTGTTGGCAGTAGAACGGATAACGATCAGTGCGTAAGAGGAGTATCCGATGACAATCATCATGGTGCACAGCAATGCTGTGTTCATGGTGCGGGCGGTGATACGCCATTTCTCTTTGAGTTTAGCCTGCACACTCGGAGCAAGATAAAGTCCCAATGCGGCAATAACCAAAATACCGATGATGATACTGCTGGCTCCGTGTCCGTAGAATGGGATACCCAGCAAAGCGATCGTCAGGATAAAGGAGATAGCCATGCGCGCTTTGTTCTTTTCGGCGTAACTTTCGTATACACCCCAGATCAGAGCGGCCGCAAGCAGAATGATATAAACCACTACGCCCGAATTGAATGACATTCCGAGTCCGTTGACGAACAACAGTTCAAACCAGCCGCCTACTTTCACGATACCCGGTACGATGCCGTAAAGCACGGCTGCAACGAGCACCATTGAGCCGAACAATGCTATTAACGAACCTTTGGCGGTAGCATTCGGCGTTTTCTTGTAGTAGTATACCAATACGATGGCAGGCAGACAAAGCAAGTTCAGCAAGTGCACACCGATACTCAATCCGGTCAGATAGGCGATGAGGATAATCCAACGGTCGCTGTGCGGCTGGTCGGCTACGTCTTCCCATTTCAGAATCAGCCAGAAAACAACAGCGGTAAACAGGGAGGAGAAGGCATATACTTCACCTTCCACGGCCGAGAACCAGAACGTGTCACTGAATGTATAAACCAGTGCGCCGACCAGTCCGCTGCCCATGATGGTGATAAGCTGTCCTTTGGTGATATTGTTTTCGTCAGTGATAATCAGTTTGCGTACCAGGTGGGTGATGCTCCAGAAAAGGAACAGGATACAGGCGCCACTCATGAGGGCACTCATGTAATTCACCATTTTAGCAACAGTTGTTACGTCGGAAGCAAATTGAGTGAACAGGTTCGCCATCAGCATGAAGAAAGGTGCGCCGGGCGGGTGTCCGACTTCCAGTTTATAGCCGGTGGTTATGAACTCCGGGCAATCCCAGAAACTTGCGGTCGGTTCTATTGTCAGGCAGTAGACGGTTGCCGCAATGATGAATGTAAGCCAACCCATAAGGTTGTTTACGGTTCTGTACTGTTTCATTAGCACTATCGTAGTTTATCCGTTAAAAACAAATTATGAGGTCGCAAAGATAGTGATTTGTAAGGATAATGAGGAAGAAAGTAAGAAATATTAAGTAACGGAGGGCTGATTTACTATCTCTTTCACTCTTTCTTTCACTCTTTCGGAAGGCGGGAACTTGTGTGTTGGCAAGTAAGGAATTTGTTTTAGTCCTCTAATAAATAAGCGCTGGTATATTAAAGAAAAACTTCCTTTATCCTGTTAGTCAACTTCTTTTGCCTTAATGACAAACTTCTTTTTCATTCGTCATAAACTATAATTGCAAGCTTTGTTTTTATAATTGCAAGCTTCATTTATAAAAACAAAGCTTGCAATCAGGGCAGACGCATTATATTTTGTCTATCAATTAGTCAACTATTATCTATATTTCATTTTTATTATTTGTCTTATTATTAATCTATTAATATTTTGTATATTAATTATTTATTTGTATTTTTGTTGTATTGAATTTAAACAAAAATAAACCCTAAAATGAGCTTAATTAGTCTTTGTAAACAACTTGAAGATCCTCGTATTGACCGAAAAAAAGAACACTCTTTGGAAGTCATCGTTTATATAGCCTTGTGTGCTGTAATCTGTGGAAGTGAAAGCTGGAATGAAATAGAACGGTTCGGTATTTGTAAGTTTGACTTCTTTAAACGTCGTTTTCCTGATTTAGTAAAGATCCCAAGTCATGACACTTTCAATCGTTTTTTCAGTTTACTCAAACCCGGTTATTTTGAATTGGTCTTTCGTGATTGGGTATCTGAGCTTTGTGGTAAGTATGAAGGGGTTGTTGCTATAGACGGTAAAATGCTTCGTGGAGCAAGTAAGTGCAGCAAAGACAATCCCTTTGGCAAAAAAGGATTCAAGCTTCATATGGTTAGTGCCTGGGCTGTTTCCAATGGAATCAGTATGGGTCAGGTAAAAGTAGATGATAAAAGCAATGAAATCACCGCTATTCCTTCTCTTATAAAATCTCTGGATTTGCAGGATTGCATAGTGACAATTGATGCTATTGCATGCCAAACAGATATTGCCGAAGTAATAATAGAAAATAATGCAGACTATATTCTGGCATTAAAGGCCAATCAAAAAAACAGGTTAATGGATGTGGAACGATGGCTAGACGAGATGGATGGTGTTCCTGACTTTATCACTTTTTTAAAATTTTCTCATGAACCTGCCCTATAGATATCTGTAGCAGTGTTTTTAAGTCTAATTTGGGTGACGCACGGGAATTTTGTATCTTCGTGCTATGTTTGTGCGTAGGAAAAAGAATCGATCCGGTTCGACCAGTGTTGTCGTCGCCGATAAGAGTTCCAGTAGATTTACGGAACTCCATGTCATAGGTGTGGGTACAACCGAGGATGAAATTAGTCAACTTGTAAATGAAGGAAAGAATTGGATAGCCCATTACGGTGGACAGCAAACCATAAGCTTCCCTGATGATGAGTGTGAAAAACTAAGACGGGAAGAGAATTCAATGACTGAGTACATAGTATCCAATATAATAAGTACTTCTCTGAATTCACCTCAGAGAATCATCAATAAAGTTTACGATAAAATCGGATTCAATATCATACAGGATGAAGAACTACGTCATCTTGTAGTATCCAGAATATGCTCTCCTATGAGCAAGAAGGCCACAGTGGATTATCTGAGACGGCATTTCAAGGAAGAGGTCAGTTTACAGAAGATTTATCGTTATCTCGATAAACTATATAATACCCAGCAGGAACTCGTGCAGGAGATAAGTGTTAAGCATACAAAAGGATTGTTTGGCGGGAATTTAGGGATACTTTTCTACGATGTCACAACCCTTTATTTTGAGACAACGAATAAGGACGAGTTACGGGAATCCGGTTTTTCCAAAGATGGTAAAAATGCAAATTCACAAGTAGTTTTAGGACTTCTTGTCAGTCGTGGAGGATATCCCTTGTCTTATTCTCTGTTTAACGGTTCACAATATGAGGGATATACAATGCTTCCCATCGTAGATGATTTTGTTCAAAGATTCAATCTCGGCAATGATTTTGTAGTAATTGCAGACTCCGGGCTTATGAGCGCAAAGAATGTAAAGCTACTCCGTGATGGTGGATATAAGTATATAATAGGTGCCAGGATAAAGAAGGAATCCGGCCGGATAATGGAGAAAATAATTGCAACAGAGCGTCGGTGTGGGGTGTTCAATGATATCAAATATCCGGATGGAGACAGGCTTATTGTTGGATACTCTGATGAAAGGGCAAAGAAGAACGCATTCGATAGAGAACAAGGTGTGGAAAGGCTAAGAAAACGTTTTTCTAAGGGAACACTGACGAAGGCGGACATCAACAAACGAGGCTACAACAAGTTCCTTTCAGTCAGTTCTGGAATTACAGTCAGTATAGATGAGGAAAAGATAAAGGAAGATGCAATATGGGATGGATTAAAAGGGTATAAGACAAATACGGATCTAAGTCCAGAGAAAGTCTATGAAGCCTATCAGAATCTATGGAATGTGGAACGGTCGTTTCGTATTACCAAAGGTACGCTGGATGTAAGACCGATGTTCCATTTCACGCCAAGAAGAATTGAGGCTCATGTTTGTATATGTTTCGTTGCTTTGAAAGTATACAAGGAACTTGAAAGGCTATTAAAATTGTCTGGGTGTCCATACTCTGTAGATGAAACACTCAAGATAGCCGAGACTATAGTTACTATTGAGATTGCACGTCCGGAGAATAAAGACACTATAACAAAAACTCTCTGCCTCACAGAGGAGGAGAGAGCTATAGCGTACCTCATTGATACTGATGATTGGTTAGAGTTATGATTTGGGTGACGCAATGATAAAGTCAGGAAAAAAACAGGTTAATGGATGTGGAACGATGGCTAGACGAGATGGATGGTGTTGATATTGATCGGCCGGTATACCGTTCACACTATGGAAAATATGTCACAGAGGAGGTTTCTCATGGGAGAATTGAGACTCGTGAATGTCTGGTTTATAGCCCGGGAAAGATTATGGAATCAATGCTGAAAGATAAATTTGAGGGGGTCAAGTCCATCGTAAGAATTAGTACCGAAAGACTGGAGGTAGCCACTAAAAAACTTTCCGTAGAAAAAAGATATTACATTACTTCACTAGGGCTAAAACCGAAAGAAATTTCAGAGGCTATAAGATCGCATTGGGATATAGAAAACAGGCTACATTGGCAGTTAGACGTATCGTTTAGAGAAGACGCAGGAAGGAAAGTAGGTAATGCTGCGCAAAATTTTTCTTTAATTAATAAGATGGCCCTTTATATCATCAAACAAGATGAAACAAAGGGCAGTGTAGCAGCCAAAAGAAAAAACGCAGGATGGAATGATGAATATTTGTTCAAACTATTAAATAAGATAAAAATATAATGCGTTTGCCCTGAGCTTGCAATTTTATAAACGTAACTTGCGTTTATAGATTATCCTTAGTCAAGCATAACTTTCCTGTTAAAGAAGAGCAAGTTTACTATTAATACAACGGAGGTTAACTATTAATAGCTTGGCCGTTAGGTGTTAACACTTGTAATATCAGCTGTTAATGGTTGAGATTTCAGGTATTAATACTCGGGTTGCTGTATATATATGTTTGGGATATTGAATATGTGTATCCTTAATGATGGTGATGATGTTCTCCTAAAACCCGATGAGGCAATGTGCCGTGTCCCAATAGCTCGATGGGGCAGTTGAAGTTTCTTTCCAGCCATTCGGTAGTGACGCCCGTGTCCGGATGGTAATCCAGCGTTTCGTTGACGCAAGCGATGGATTTTACCTGTTGCAATACAGTGCCGATGTCGTGACTGACAAGGATAATGGCACATTCTTTATTGATTTCAGCCAATAACTCATAAAGGCGTGCTTCGAAACGCTTGTCGATATACGTGCTGGGCTCATCGAGAATCAGCACTGCGGGGTCCGAGATGATGGCACGTCCTAACAGGGCACGTTGCAGTTGTCCGCCGCTTAATTGTCCGATAGAGCGGCTTTCAAGCCCTTCAAGCCCCATGCGGGCGATAATCTGTTTGCCTTTCTCTCTCTGTTCGGGAGTGAACCGGGAGGTGAGCGACTTCTGTATGCTCAATCCGGACAGGATCACTTCTTCCACGGAAATAGGGAACTTCCGGTCTATGGTGCTGTATTGCGGCAGGTAACCGAGGAAAAGCTGGGATTTCGCGGAAGAACTTTGGTGGGAGTTTTTGGCAGATGTTTCTGTCGAAGTCCCTTCCGTAGATGTTCTGATGGGAGCCTTCTCGGGAGTATGGAATATAATTTCCCCTCCGGTTGGTTTTAACAAACCGAGGATGCACTTGATAAGCGTTGTCTTGCCGCCTCCGTTCGGACCTATAATACCTAGAAAATCCCGTTCGTAGATGCTTAGATTAACATCGTGGAGAACAGTGCGACCGTCATATCCGGCAGAAAGATTCTTTATTTCGATTATTGGTTTCATTATTGGAAAGGGCTTGATTGGTTCCTTCTTTATACGTTTATTTAGTGGCAGCTTGCGGCGCAAGGGCTTTGGCTACATTCAGCATCTCTTCCTCCCAGTCATAACTTAACGGGTTGATAGGAACCACTCTCGTTCCGGTTTGCTGCGCGATGGTTTCCGCATTGCGTTTGTCAAACTCCGGTTGGACGAAGATAACGCCTACATTTTCCGCCTGACAGACGTCTATCAGGTCTTTCAGATGAGTGGGAGAGGGTTCTTTGCCTCCTTCTTCGATCGAAATCTGATGCAATCCGTAGTCGCGGGCGAAGTAGGAGAGGGCCGGATGATAAATCATGAAGGCTTTGGCTGCTTCGGGGGTGGAGAGCTGCCGGCGAATCAGGCTGTCGGTGTGCTGGATGCGCTGACAGAGAGAATCGTAACGGTTTCTATAATATGGTTCGTTTGCTTTATCCAGTTGGCTAAGGGCTTTGTAGGTGTTTCCGGCGATGATTAAAGCATTGCCGGTAGAATTCCATACGTGTGGCTCTACGGCGTGGATATGGCCGTCGTGACTGTTGTGGGCGTGGGCATGGCCATGGTCATCATTGTTGAGTATGAGGTCGATTCCTTTCGAGGTGTCGAACACTTGGATATGGGGAGTATTGTTCATCAGGCGATCCATCCAGGTTTGTTCGAAGCCGATGTATCCGATGCGGAAATAGGCTTTGCTGTCTCCTAAGGAAACAAGTTGCTGGGGGATAGGATCGTATGTCTCCGGGCTGGAACCTTTGGGCACCATGCTGACTACTTTGAATTTATCTCCGGCAATAGCCTCGGTGAAATAACGTTGCGGTTCCAGTGTGACGGTTATCACCGGCTTTGTCTCTTCATCATTGCTTGCTTGGGAGGAACGTCCTGTGCAGGCTGCCACTAGGAGGCAGGCACCAAGAAGGAAAAGTGTTCTCATATCTTTTAGTTGTTGTTTCATGATTTTTTCTGTTTCAGGGTTTCAATCTTATCTTGTTTCTACTCTTGTTTCCGGGCCCGTAATATTTCCCGTTTACCACCCGGAGGCCCGGGGAGGCGTTCTACTGTGAATCCGGCTGTCTGCAACATTCGGCGTACTACACCTTTGGCACAGTAGGTAGTCAGAATTCCGTCTCTATCTAATAAAACATAGAGGCGGTTGAATAGTTCTTGCGACCACATTTCCGGTTGCTTTTCCGGGGCGAAGGCGTCAAAATAGATGGTATTAAACGGAGGTTGGGAAGTTGGGTATGCCGTTATCCATTGATTGACGTCCGTTTCTATTTTCCGTAAGGTGAAGTGCGGTGTAAGCTGCACGTCTTTTTCCCAGGGCGATGTATGAAGCTGCTTAAACAGTTCGAAAGCCGATTGTTGTTCTTCTTCATCATTCAGGGTAAATTGCTCGTCAGTTGCTGTTTGTGTTCGATGTATGGTAAGCTGCTCATCGCTGGAGATATATCCTAGCTGTTCTACTGTCTGCCAGTCCAGCGGATAGAGTTCCAGTCCTGTATAGTGTATATTTCGTCTGCTTCTTTCCGCTTCTTCAAGGGTGAGCCAAGCGTTGAGCCCTGTCCCGAAGCCGATTTCAAGCACACGTGGAGTAGCGGCAGGAGAGGCTTTCAGCCCCATATCGATGAAAATATGTTGCGACTCCGTGCGTGCCCCTTTCGTCGAATGATAATGTTCATTCAATTCCGGAACAAACAGAGTAGCGCTCCCGTCATCAGTTCTCTCAATTATTCTTTCCATTGCACAATCTATAAATGCGTAATACTTGTCAGTGGTTGCCTGTCTTCTTGCAGATACTTCTGTCAGCTGGCTATGGCTTCCCAGGCGCTTTCAAAGACATAAAGTAGCAGTATGTAGCGCAGCAGCTTGCCTGTCAGCATGGCACTGGTGGTGAGCCATATGTTGCTACGCAGGAAGCCTAACGAGATGCCTATTAAACTCCCGATGGCAGGCAGGAAGGCGAAAAACGCCATCATGGCTCCTTTGCCTTGCAGGAAGCTCACCATGCGGTCTACTTTTTCTTTCTTTACTTTGAGATACTTTTCTATCCAATGTATCTTGCCCAGTCGTCCCATGTAGTAGCAGGTCATTCCGCCTGCCGTATTGCCTAAGGTGGCGGATACCAGACAGGCGACGGGTGGCAAACCGAGCTGCACCAACGCCACTAGCACTACTTCGGAGCTGAAAGGAACCACACTCCCCGCCAGCAGAGCGGCGATGAACATTCCCGGCAATCCCCATTCTATGAGGAGTTGTATCATTGAATCTACAAAAGCGTCCATATATTAAAAGCAAATAAGAGGATGAGGCCGACCAATGAAATGATAAAGAACACATTCGAGCTTTTACTATTGGTCAGTACAAAGAAATGTCCGATCAGGATGCTGCTGCTTATGATAAGCAAAGGCAGCAGGGCACTGCAATATATCGGTTGCAAGGCAATCAGCAGGAACAGGAAGAACGTCAGGTCTATCAAGAACTGGAGATAGGCACGTGTGCGTATCTTATCCTCAAATCCGGCAGCGATGCAATGCACGGCACTGACGATAAACATCACGAGCAGATAGCCCAGTATAGCCAATTCCCAAGGTTGAAGGATTGGCAAATGGAAGACTTCTCCGAAAGTTAATAGCTGGTTGAAAGGACGATAGAACAGTTCCATCTCATTATAGAAGAAGGCGTGTCCGAACAGCATCCAGTAGGGCAGCATCCATCCGAGCAGCGCGCCGCAGAAACTACGCGGAGTGAGCGACTGGAAACGGTAGGATTCGAGCAACCAAAGCACCGAGAGGATGGTGAGCTGTGGGAAAAGAATGCTTCCCGCTCCGATAAAGAAGAAGGAATAGAATAGATAGCCCGCAGCTTGAGCTTGCTGATAGCTTTTAAACAGAAAATAAATGGAAATAAGAGAACCGAGGGCGACAATGTCTCCTATGTATAGTAAATGCATGCCCGGACAGACGGTGACCAGCAGGAAATAAATAGCTGTCTGCATGGAAGCCCTCATGCGGATAATGCTGAATTGGTTGTTCAGCTCTATCAGAAAGTAGCCGATGATTGCGCAAACCAGGAAGCTGATGATTCGTTCTGCCCATCCCGGAAGCAGTAAATCGCGGGTGGATTGCAAGAAGGAAGAGCTGTCCTTGGAGGTTGTTGAGGCTATGGAGTCGGGAAATAAAAAGTAAGTCAACACCCAGCATAGGGCGCAGATAAGGATAACGACGGGCAGAGTGAGCCGCCCTGTCGTTACTTGACTTTGTAGGCTTTTATTTCTCATGAGTTTATTACTTGTTATCTCTTGATACTATAGGTGCATTCGATTGATATTCTGGATATTAACATCCTGCATGCTTGATGTTAACAACCATCCTGTCAGCTGTTAATACCTGATTCCTCAAGTATTAACAATTGTCGTCTAAACTATTAATAGTTGAGTTATCAAGTATTAATACTTGGCAAGTCATGATGTTCAACGCTATGCAGAATAGGGCTACTTGCGTGCGAAACTTGAATTACAAATCGAATCCGATGTCGCGGCGGAAATACTTCTTGTCGAAGTCGATCATGTCTGCCACTTTGTAGCTCTGTGCCAATGCTTCTTCTTTCGTTGCACCGTAAGAGCAAACGGCAATCACACGTCCTCCGTTCGTCACCACTTGTCCGTCTTTCATGGCTGTTCCGGCATGGAAGATGATGCTGTCGGTGGCGGCAGCCTGTTCCAGTCCGCTGATAGGGAATCCTTTTTCGTAGGCTTCGGGATAACCGCCGCTGACAAGAATGACGCAGCCGGCCGAACGTGGGTCCATCACCAGTGTTTTCTCGTTCAGATTGCCTGCCGCTGTGCCTTCAAGCAACTCTACGAGGTCGCTTTGGATGCGCAACATCACGCTTTCTGTTTCCGGGTCGCCCATGCGGACGTTGTATTCGATCACCATCGGCTCGCCTTTCACCTTGATAAGACCGAGGAAGATGAAACCTTTGTAGGTGATCTTTTCTTCTTTCAGACCATTGATGGTCGGTTCGATGATGCGTGTGCGTACTTTCTCCATATATACTTCGTCAGCAAACGGAACCGGAGTTACGCTACCCATACCGCCTGTATTCAATCCTTTGTCGCCTTCACCGATACGTTTGTAGTCTTTCGCCACAGGGAGGACTTTGTAGTTGTCTCCGTCTGTCAGTACGAATACAGAGCACTCGATACCGCTTAAGAACTCTTCAATCACAACGGTTGCCGATGCGGAACCGAACATGCCGCCCAGCATTTCTTTCAGTTCTTTCTTCGCTTCATCCAGCGTAGGAAGGATGAGGACTCCTTTCCCGGCACAGAGGCCATCAGCCTTCAATACGTAGGGAGCTTCCAACGTTTCGAGGAAAGCGAGGCCCTCTTCGAGGTTTTCGGAAGTGATACTTTTGTAGCGGGCTGTCGGGATGTTGTGGCGCATCATGAAGCCTTTGGCAAATTCCTTGCTGCCTTCCAGTTGCGCTCCTTGAGCCGAAGGACCGATCACGGCAATATGCTTTAGCTCCGGACGGTTTTGGAAGTAATCGTAGATTCCTTTTACCAACGGATCTTCGGGGCCTACTACTATCATTTGGATGTTCTCCTTTAGAGCAAAAGCACTGATTGCTTCAAAATCGGTTGCTTTGATGTTGACATTCTCGCCTACGGCAGTTGTTCCGGCATTTCCCGGAGCAATGTATAGTTTTTCAACTTTCGGACTTTGGGCAATTTTCCATGCCAGTGCATGTTCGCGGCCGCCCGAGCCTAGTAATAATATCTTCATCTTTGTATGGTTATGGATTTATACTGTTATCTATGATTCGTATGGATACGGTGGTGTCTTTGTCAGTTTTATAAGTTCTGCTCAAAGTACCGGGTGATTTTCTCATGCAGATGTACACGGTCGCGCCCTGCTACGTTGTGCTTGTGGCACGGGTAGATAAACAGGTCGGGATAAGTGCGGGCATCTACGCAGGCTTTCATGAACGACAGGGTGTGCTGTGGCACGCAGGTGTCGTCATGGTCGTCGTGAATAATCAATAGGTGACCTTTCAGTTGGCCGGCAAGGTTTCTCAGATTACATTCTTTGTAGCCTTCGGGGTTGCTTTCCGGTGTATCCATATAGCGTTCGCCGTACATCACTTCATAATACCCCCAGTCGATTACCGGGCCTCCGGCAACGCCTACTTTGAATATTTCCGGGTAACGGAGCATCAGGGCGGTAGTCATGTGTCCTCCGAAGCTCCATCCGTGTACGCCGATGCGTTCGCTGTCTACGTAGGGGAGGGATTTCAGGAATTCAACGCCTTTTACCTGGTCTTTACCTTCTTCGATGCCAAGACGGCGGAAGGTAGCATTTTCAAATGCCAGTCCACGGTTGCTGCTGCCACGATTGTCGATGGTAAACATGATATAGCCTTTACCTGCCATGTATGTGTCCCATCCGCGTGCGCCGTTCTGCCATCCTCCGGTGACGCATTGCGCGTGAGGACCTCCGTAGACGTATACGATGACGGGATATTTCTTGGTCGGGTCAAAGTTGGCCGGTTTCATCAGGCGATAATGCAGGTCGGTGGTGCCGTCTGCCGCTTTGATCGTTCCGGTTTCGATGCTTGGCATTTGGTAGCCTTCGTAAGGGCTTTCAGCAGTTAGCAGATTGGCTGTTTCTTTGAAGTTTTTGGTGTCTACCAGGTTGATGACGCGAGGCTGGTCTTTTGTTGAATAACGGTCGATAAGATAAGTGCCGGAAGCGCTAAGCATGCCGCTATGTTCGCTTTCTTTGCAGTTCTCGAACGGTTGGCTTATCTTTCCATTGCTCACGTTTACAGCGAAATGTCCGCTTCTCAAGCCTTCTACGGCTGTGAAGATGATTTCTTTACGCTTTGTGTTGAATCCTAGGACGTCGCTGACCAGCCAGTTGCCTTTGGTCAGTTGTTTGACTTTGCCGGCCTGGAAATAAGTACCACCGTTGGCGCTGTTATAAGTTTCACCTTTCATGTTGGCTGCATCGGCATCAAAGAGATAAAGATGGTTGTAGCCATCACGCTGACTTTGATAGATGAACTTGGTAGAGTCCCACGGCAAAAATACGATTGCGTTTTGCGGCTCCACGTATTTAGGATGCATTTCTTCGTAGAGAACGCCCATCGGCTCTCCTGTTTCTGCGTTGTACTGGCAAAGTTTGGCGTGGTTCTGGTCACGGTTTACTTCAATCAGGTAGAGGCTTTTTTCATCCGGTGACCAGCTGATATTGGTGAAATAACGGTCTGTGGGATCACCTGCGTTCAGATAAATGCTTTTGCCTGTGGCAGGATTGTAAATGCCTACTTTTACCTGATGGCTCGTCATGCCTGCCATCGGATAACGTACATTGTTCACTTCGCCTACGCGTGCAGTGATGTCTACAAGCGGGTATTGTGTCACCATGCTCTCATCCATACGGTAGAAAGCAAGCAGGTTGCCTTTCGGGCTCCAGAAAGTACCTTTGTTGATACCAAATTCATTGCGGTGTACTGTTTGCCCGCAAACGATGCCTTCGGGTTCATTAGTTACTGCTTTTTCGTTCACATACAGATTGTTACCTATCGTGTATGCCACGTTTCCGCTGGCTGCGCAATAGTCTTCATTATCAGCTCCGTCTTTGGGCTTGAGAGTGCTGACAACTTGGTTGTTCTTGAAATCATATACAATGAACTTTCCTGCTATCTTGAATAGCATTTGTGGCTTGTCGGCCCATGGGAAACTGACGGAATACAGGTGTGATAACTTTCCTGCCTTGTTCTCTTCAAGCACTTTGTTGATCTGTTCACGAGTGATAACCATTGTTTCTTTCCCCGTTTTGGGTTGGATAGAATAAAGGGTATCTACGCCCGGCTTGATACATTCGTCACCCCACCATTGCAGTCCGTACAGGTTGTCTGCATAGCGGTAACTCTCGCCACCCGGAATCAATTCTTCCAGTGTCGGCTTTTTGGTTTCTTGTGCCATAACATTGAATCCGATTGGTAGTGCCAACAATAGCAGAATGGCTCTTTTTCCAATTTTACTCATTGCTCTTTTCTTTATTATTTGTTTTAAATCCTTCTATTTTTACTCTGTCCAAGGGAGTCTGTCTTGATTGGATAATTGCACTTATTTTAGCAAAGGCATTAAATAGGTCGTCAAATTGTTTTTCGTAACTTTCCCTATCAGAAGTAATATCTTCTTCGAGATATTCGATGCGTTGTTTTAATTCTTCCAACTCCTTTTTAGGTACATTGGATAGAAGATATTGGCGCATACGTACAAAAGCACGGATAATATTGATATTTACTTCCACAGCGGTCTTGGATTTGAGGACGCTGGATAACATAACTATACCATATTCAGTAAATGCAAATGGAAGATATTTGATATTATATCCTTGTCCTGTTTTCAAGGTCGCAATTTGCGACCTTGAAATTGTAACTTCTTCCTTTGTTAGCTCGAACATGAATTCAGCAGGAAAGCGTTCAATATTACGACGTACTTGTTCTTTGAGGCGTTTAGTCTCAACTCCATACATTTCTGCCAAATCAAAGTCAAGCATAACTTTTTGCCCTCTGATTTCGTATATTTTGTTTTCTATAATGGCTATATCATCCATCTTTTTTTGTTTAGACAGGTTCCAATTTGTGACTGAACATTAGAACTATGGTGTAAACTTGAAGTTCCAATTTGGAACTTCAAGTTTTTAATTAATTATTAACTAGCGAATTACAGGGTGAATAAGTTGTTGGAATTAGAATTGTTTATTCCTCTTCCTTCTTCGGAATCCTCGGCTCCCGGTTCCCCCTAAACTCTCTCGGGGGCCTTGAATCTCTTCCCCCGCGGAATTCTCCTCGTGGCTTTCTATCTCTGTCACCACCTTTGAACTCACCGCCTTCTCTGCGCGGCTTGTATTCTCCCTCTCTGCGAGGTCTGGATTCACCATCCCGACGCGGTTTGAACTCACCTTCGCGGCGTGGCTTAAATTCTTTTCTTTCTCTGAATCTTGGAGCCTGTTCTCCTTCAGCCTCTTTCTTTTCTTCCCCTTCCTCCTGGCTCTTGAACTCTTTGTATTTTCCGTCAAAAATCTCATATTTGCGGAACTCACACTCCAACGGTCCATTGAACAAAGGAACTTTCTGACTTGCTTTCAGACCAATCTGGTCGAAACACTCTTCCCGATAAGAAAGCACCCATGCCTCGTTTCCTACAAACGCATGTTTCAGACGTTCACCGATCATTTGATAAAGTCCAAGCAAATCATTAGTGGAAATACGTTCACCGTATGGCGGGTTAGTGATGATGATCGACTTCTCCTGCGGCTGTTCAAACTGCTGGAACGGTTGCAGCTTCAACACGATGTCTTTCGATACACCGGCAGCTTTTATATTGCGAGTCGCAATCTCATTAGCTTTCGGATTGTTATCGTATCCGTAAATCTTATGAGCAAATTCGCGCTCCTGACTGTCATCATTGTAAATCTCATCGAACATATCCGCATCGAAATCTACCCATTTCTCAAAAGCAAACCCTTTACGGAATACTCCCGGAGCGATATTCTTAGCAATCAGTGCCGCTTCAACAGGGATTGTACCCGAACCACACATCGGGTCGATCAAATCACATTCTCCACGCCATCCGGTCATTAGAATCATGCCGGCAGCCAATACCTCATTTAACGGGGCTTCTACTGCTTCCTGGCGATAACCGCGACGGTGAAGTGATTCTCCGGACGAGTCCAAAGACAACGTACAGGTAGTCTGTGCAATATGAATATTCAGGAGTACATCCGGATTGTTGATACGTACCGACGGACGTTTCCCTGTTTTATCACGGAAATAATCCACAATCGCATCTTTCACCTTATACGAAACAAATTTCGAATGGCGGAACTCATCGCTGAATACTACTGCATCGATAGCGAACGTCTTGTTCACATCGAGATATTCTTCCCATGGAATAGCCTGTATTTGATTATAAACCTCATCGGCATCTTTGGCTGTAAAGTTTTTAATTGGCTTCAGGATACGGATGGCGGTGCGAAGGCAAAAATTCGCCTTATACATCATACGTTTATCTCCTGTGAATGAAACCATGCGGCGTCCTATTTGAATGTCGTTGGCCCCTAATGCTGTCAGTTCTTCTGCAAGTATCTCTTCCAGTCCCTGGAAAGTCTTGGCTATCATCTCGAATTGTTCGCTCATATAGATTTTTTTGATTTTATTTTTTTGCTTTAGTTTGTACGATTCTTGCTCCTGCAGGAACATTCTCCGTTACCCAGATATTACCGCCTACGGTTGCGTCACGTCCGATGGTGATTCTTCCCAAAATAGTGGCGTTGGAATAAACAATCACATTGTCTTCCAGGATCGGATGGCGGGGGATTCCCTTGATTGGTTTTCCGTCGGCATCCAGCGGGAAACTCTTGGCTCCCAAAGTGACGCCCTGATATAGCTTGACGTTATTTCCGATAATACTCGTGGCACCGATAACGACACCCGTACCGTGGTCGATAGTGAAGTGAGTGCCAATCTTTGCGGCCGGATGGATATCAATTCCCGTTTCGCTATGCGCCATCTCCGTGATGATGCGGGGAATCAAAGGAACACCCAATTCCAACAATTCATGTGCAATACGGTAATTGCTGATCGCTTTAATGGCCGGATAGCAGAAAATTACCTCCCCATAACTTACGGCAGCCGGGTCGCCGTTATAGGCGGCTTCCACATCAGTTGCCAGTATTCTTCTCATGGCAGGTAGCTTACTGATAAATTTAGCAGCAAGACGTGCTGCCTCTTCCCGTTTCGAGTCGGAGCAGACGTTGCATTTCCCCTCTATGGAAGTGCTAAAACACAATCCGGCCAGGATTTGCTCACAAAGTAAGTCAAACAATTTTTCAATGTTGACGCCGATGTGATAATTAATTGTCCGGCTGTTAATAGTAGAATTTCCGTAATATCCGGGGAAGAGAATGGAACGTGAAAGCTCAATAATCTCATACAAGACTTTAGCAGAGGGCAGTGGTTCGCCATCTTTGTGCTGATGAAACAGTCCTTTATAAGATTCGCTTTCCGATAGCTCATCGACTGCCTGTGTCAAAATGTGGGTGAAGTTCAGTGGACTCATTAGGTCAGTTACTCATATTTATATGGCCACAAAGGTATTAAAAAAAATAATAAAATTCGCTGGGATTCAGGATAAATAATGTATTTTTGTCACATTCAAAACATAACATGAATAAGGGGACTGATGAATCGGAAGGCTGCTATGAAACTATTTGGACTGTTGGGGTTGTTGATGTTGTTGAGTTGCGGATATGCTGATAGACACCGCAATAACTCTTCGTGCGAACAGGTGTTGGTTGATTCTCTAGCAGTTCGTGTGCAGGATTCTTTGTTTGCCAATGTGCATTATTCCCGCTCACAGGTGCTCGACGCACTGACACAGGTGAAAGATTCCCAGGTCTATTATCGTCTGCTTGCCCTTTATGGGAAAACATTCTTTGTCTCTTCCGATTTTGATTCTATACTCTATTACAACCGCCGGGTAAAGGAATTTTCCCGCAATGCTTCCCAATCTCCTGAATCTCTCCAATCTCCACAATGGAATGATGTATTATCCGATGTTTATAATGTCGAAGGCAACGTGTGGATGCAACTGAACCGCCCTGATTCTGCAATTACCGACTATAAGAAAGCCTACGAATATCGCCTCAAAGGAAAGAAACTGCACCTGCTCCCGGATATTTGTATCAATATTGCTGATGCCTACCTGCATTGCAGTGACTTGGCACACACTGCTTCGTATTATCGTCATGCCCTGTTTCTCTGTGATTCGCTAAACTTGTCCGAGCATGCGAAATTCCCTGTCTACTATGGATTAGGGCAAACCTACATGGAATTGCGGGATTTCGATTTATCCAATCATTACTATGAATTGGCCGGGCAGTATTTCAATGAAATGAACGTGGGCGAACGATGGACTTATCTCAATAATCGTGGTAATCATTATTATTACCGGAAAGACTATCAGGAAGCCTTGAAGTATATGCGCAGGGCCAATGTGCTCGTCTCTTCTTATCCGCAGATGGTGTTTGAACAGAATTTTATCAAAGTAAACCTGGGAGAACTGTATCTGCTGACTGACAAACTGGACTCTGCACAAGCCTGTCTGGACGAGAGTTATCGGTTCTTCTCCGGTATACAGCATAACTCGGCTGTACATTACATCGAAACCCAGATGATTGAACTGGCATTGAAGAAAGGAAATATAGTTCAAGCGGAAACAATGATCGCCCGAACTGCTCCTGTCGGGCATCTTGATGCTAATATGCTGACTATACGCAATCAGTATCTACAACATTATTTTGAACAGATTGGTGATTACCGCCATGCCTATGAGTATCTGAAACGCGATCGTCATCTGGATGATTCCATTCGTAGCGAACGAGTACAAATGCGTGTTGCCGAATTGGATATGCGCTATCGGCAAGATACAATCGTGCTTCGTAAAGAAATGCAGATTCAGCGACAGGCAGGAGAGATGAGGGTGCTCAAATTGAGTGTATTTATCGGGGGGCTTATCTGCGTGCTGCTTGTGGCGGGAGTAGTGGTGCTTGTCTGGTATATGCGTAAAAAGAGGGAGTTTCTTCGTCAACGTTTCTTCCAGCAAATCAACCGGGTTCGCATGGAGAACTTGCGGAGCCGTATTTCCCCTCATTTCACTTTTAATGTATTGGGACGTGAAATCAACCAGTTTAACGGCTCGGAAGAGGTAAAACATAATCTGATGGAGTTGGTGAAGTATCTTCGTCGGAGCCTCGAACTGACCGAGAAGTTGAGTGTATCCTTGCAAGATGAACTGGATTTCGTGCGTACATACATCGAATTGGAGCGCGGGCGTGTGGGGGAAGATTTTGTTGCGACAGTCACAGTGGAGGACGGATTGGATGCGACCCGCATCATGATTCCTTCTATGATTGTACAAATCCCGGTAGAAAATGCGATTAAGCATGGACTGGCGGGAAAGGACGGAAAAAAGGAACTAAGTGTATATGTTTCCCGTGAAACAAATGGGATTCGTATGACGATTACTGACAACGGACGCGGATATCTTCCGCAAATGGCTTCCGCCACACGGGGGACTGGCACAGGGCTGAAAGTGCTTTATCAGACCATCCAATTACTGAATACAAAGAATAAAAATGACACAATACATTTTGATATAACCAACAGAAGCGATGGACAAACCGGCACGCAAGTGTCGGTATATATCCCGTTTCGTTTTTCTTATGATTTATGATGGAGACAGAAGAAAAGTATAAGGTAGTCATTGTTGACGATGAACGTGCAGCGATTGATGTTTTGCGCCGCGAGTTGGAGCCCTATCGTGAATTTGAAGTAAAAGGAACTGCAGGGAATGGTGCAAAGGGTAAAAAGATGATTATGGAGTTGCACCCGGATTTATTGTTTCTCGATGTGGAGCTTCCGGATACATTGGGGCTTAACCTGCTAAGTGAAATTAGAGAGGATATTTTGTGGGATATGAAGGTGGTGTTTTATACCTCTTATGATAAATACTTGCTTCAGGCATTGCGTGAGTCGGCTTTTGACTTCCTGTTGAAGCCTTTTGAAGCGGAAGACCTGAAAGTGATTATGGAGCGTTACCGGAAGGCAATGTCCTCTGCTTCGCTTCCTCTTTTGCCCTCTTTTGCTTCTTCTATCAGTGCATCAATGCCACAACAAGTCATGTTTATGATTAACACAGTGACGGGGTTCAAGCTTTTACGTCTGGAAGAAATCGGCTTTTTTGAGTATCTGAAAGACAAACGTCAATGGCAGGTAGTCTTGTTTAATCAGACTCGCCTGAGTTTGAAGCGGAATACAAAAGCAGAAGATATTATTAGTTATTCACAAGCTTTTGTACAGATTAGCCAATCGGCTATTGTAAATATCGATTATTTGGCAATGATTGATGGTAAGTGTTGTCAGCTTTATCCGCCTTTTCACGATAAAAACGATCTGGTGATTTCTCGAAGCTATCTGAAAGAACTGCAAGAGCGTTTCTTTGTTTTGTAATGTAGACCTTATAAATTGCAATACGCCACTTCTTCAGCAGAAGCGGCGTATCTTTTTTTGTTAGAATATTAGAATGAGAGAGAGTTTATATTACATATTTGTATTATCCATTGTAACGGTCATTTCGGGTACTAGTACGTAGGCTTGTTTTTTAGCGTTCCATTTATAATAATTGGTAGTAACGGTCTTGCCTTCATACGTATAGTTGATGCGTAGGTCTTTTTCCCATTCGTCCTTGCTGCTGTTCCACTTTAAGGCTTCGCTTTCAATCATACGTTTATTGTCATCGTACTTATAGTTGTACTTCATGTAGTTGGCAAGTATGTTTCCGTCCATTTTGTAAACGGTTTGTCCTACTGTCATGCCATTCTCTTCGATTGGATTATAAATCAATTGATTGTCGTAGCTACGTGCAGAAGTAGCAAGCGATACAACAAGAAGAGCAGCAGTTAAAACGAACATTTTTAAAGATTTTTTTGCTTTCATGGCTATTTAAATTTTTGAGTTATACTTTCATTTGTCTATCAAACGCATCGGTTTTTCGTTGCAAATCTACATATTAATTTGGTATTTATGCATTCTAGAAGATAAAAGATTATCAAAATGTCAAGATGTGGGGTGGGGAATGGGTTGCTTTTTGCCAAGATTGGTGACAAAAAAATATCCGGCAGTCAATCTGCCGGATATAGAATGAATCACTTCGTCGAAAAAGGATTCCTTTTTCTAGCTTTCTGGATAATGAGTTAAATAATGTTATTACCTATACTTGCTTCTATTTTGTAAGCAGAAACCCTGGATAAGATAGGGGCTCCATGCGCAATTAGTATCTAAAAGATAGCAATTCCTTATTGAAGTGGCCTTTATTCACTTGATGGTTTAATGTGCTTCAAGCCAGTTTATGCCCCATCCGCAATCTGCTCTCAAGGGGACGTGCATGCGGTATGCTTTCTCCATTTCTTCGATGACAATTTCTTCTACACGCTCTTTTTCATTGACAGGAACGCTGAAATTTAATTCGTCATGCACTTGCAGGATCATTTTGGCTTGTATTCCTTCGGTCTGGAACCGTTGATAGATACGTGCCATTGCTACTTTTATAATATCTGCCGCACTTCCCTGGATAGGGGCGTTGATGGCATTTCGTTCCGCATATCCGCGTACAACGGCATTGCGGGAGTTGATGTCCGGCAAGAAGCGTTTCCGGTGGAAAATTGTTTCTACATAACCTTTTTCCTGGGCCACCTGAATACTTTTGTCCATATAGGCTTTCACTCCCGGATAAGTTTCAAAGTAACCGTCGATCAATTCTTTGGCTTCTTTGCGGTCTACATTCATTCGTTCGGCAAGACCAAATACGGATATGCCATAGATGATACCGAAATTGGCAGTCTTGGCTTTACGGCGCATGTCGGAACTTACATCTTTCAGATCAATTTTATATATTTTGGCAGCGGTGGCAGCATGAATATCGTGATTGCTAAGGAAAGCGTCGATCATATTCTTATCCTCGCTAAGGTGCGCCATAATACGCAATTCGATCTGCGAATAGTCGGCAGAGAAGAAGAGGCAGCCTTCATCGGGGATGAATGCTTTACGGATTTCTTTTCCATTCTCGTCGCGGATAGGGATATTCTGTAAGTTCGGGTTACTTGAACTAAGGCGTCCCGTAGCGGTTACAGTCTGGTTGAAAGAGGTATGCACCCTTCCTGTGCGTGGGTTGATAAGTAGGGGAAGCGCGTCGATATACGTGCCCAATAGCTTTTTCAGTCCGCGGTGTTCCAGAATCTTTTCTACCACAGGATGTTTATGCCGGAGGCTTTCGAGTACTTCTTCCGAGGTGACATACTGCCCGGTCTTGGTCTTTTTTGCTTTTTCTATAATCTTCAGCTTGTCAAACAAGACTTCACCGACTTGTTTGGGTGAAGCGATATTGAAGGTCTCACCAGCCAGTTCGTAAATCTCTTTTTCGATTTGCTCCATCTGGGCGGTGAAATGAGCGGATGATTGTTTCAGTGCTTCCGTATCCAGCAATACTCCGTTCCGTTCGATATGGACCAATACCGGAACAAGCGGCATTTCTATATCATAGAATAAACGTTCGGCGTCATTCTCTTTCAGTTCTTTCTCCAATGCGTTTTTCAGTTTCAGAGTGACGTCCGCATCTTCGCAAGCGTACAGATATACATCTTTCGGGTCGAGGTCGCGCATGTTCTTTTGATTCTTTCCTTTGGGACCTATCAGTTCGTCAATATGGATAGTCTGATAATGCAGATAAATTTCTGCCAGATAATCCATGCCATGACGAAGCTCCGGTTGAAGAACATAGTGGGCGATCATCGTATCGAAAAGCGGACCTTTTACTACTGCACCATAATTTTGAAGAACGATCATATCGTACTTGATATTCTGTCCGACTTTTAACGAATTCTCATTTTCGAAGACTGGGCAGAACTCCTTTACGATTTTTAACGCTTCGTCCCGATCTGATGGAACAGGAACATAAAATGCTTCATTTTCGGCAATGGAAAAACTCATTCCGACCAATTCGGCGTCCATTGGTTCGGTCCCGGTGGTTTCCGTATCTAACGAGAGAATTCCCGATGTAAGTAACTTTTGAATAATTTCTCTTCTTTTCTTTTCTGTATCAATGAGTTGATAGTTGCGTGGCTGCGATTCTAACGTCTCTAGATTTGATTTTTTTGCTTCACTCGGATCATTGGGCGTGAAATTCGCAAACAAATCGCCTTGTATTCCACCTCCTTCTTCGGGAAAAAGTGGAAGAGGAGAGGGGGCGCTTTTTCCGGTGGCGACTTTGCTTCCGGGAGTGGAGGTTATTCTATTTCCGGAAACCTCTTTTTTTAGTATCCGGTCGATGAGCGTCCTAAATTCCAGTTCTTCGAAAATACTGCGGAGTGAATCTTCGTCTGCTTCTTCGCGGACAAGAGAATCCATTTCAAGTTGAATGGGCACATCGATTTTAATCGTGGCGAGGAATTTCGAGAAAGTAATCATTTCCCGGTTCGTTTCCACTTTTGTTTTCAGTGCTCCTTTCAGTTGGTCGGTATGTTCTAATAAGTTCTCGATGCTTCCGAATTCGGAAATCAGTTTTTGGGCTGTCTTTTCTCCCACTCCGGGACATCCGGGGATATTATCCGAAGAGTCGCCCATCAGCCCGAGCATGTCAATCACTTGTGCCGGAGACTGAATGTCAAACTTGGCTTTCACTTCCTCAACACCCATCACTTCGAAACCTCCTGTGTGCTTGGGACGGTACATAAATACCTTGTCGCTTACCAACTGCCCGTAATCTTTGTCGGGAGTCATCATATAGGTGGTGATACCCTGACGACCGGCTTCGGTGGCAAGTGTGCCTATTACATCGTCGGCTTCGTAGCCTGCAACTTCCAGAATAGGGATGCGGTAAGCACGAATAATATCCTTTATAATAGGTACGGAAAGGCGGATCGCTTCCGGAGTTTCTTCACGCTGCGCTTTATATTGTTCGAAAGCTTCGTGGCGGAAGGTAGGTCCTGCAGGATCGAAAGCTACTCCTATATGAGTGGGATTCTCTTTTTTCAGCACTTCTTCGAGGGTGTTTACAAAACCCAGAATAGCTGAAGTGTTGAATCCTTTGGAATTGATTCTTGGGTTCTTAATAAAGGCATAATACGCCCGGTATATCAGTGCATAAGCGTCTAAAAGAAATAATTTATTACTTGAATCCATAGATTTAATTAATTTTTCATGGTAAAAGTACAAAAAAATACGGTATTCAGCGTTTTATTATTACTTTTGTGCTCAAATTGTGTAATTAATGGACAGCATCTCACTCATCAGAACTCCGATTGAAGCAGAACTGAGAGACTTCAAGGCACTTTTTGATAGTTCTCTTTCCAGTTCAAATGCATTGCTCGATAGCGTTGTATCTCACATACGGCAGAGGAATGGCAAGATGATGCGTCCTGTTCTTGTTTTGTTGGTAGCACGTCTTTATGGGGCTATATGTCCTTCCACTCTTCATGCGGCTGTTTCATTGGAACTCCTTCATACAGCCAGTTTGGTACATGACGATGTCGTGGATGAAAGTACCGAACGCCGTGGACAACTCTCAGTAAATGCTATCTTTAATAATAAAGTAGCCGTGCTGACGGGCGACTATCTGCTGGCAACCAGTCTGGTGCATGCCGAACTGACGAACAGCCACCGCATTATTCAACTGGTGTCCACTCTTGGGCAGGATCTTGCTGACGGTGAGTTGCTTCAGCTTTCGAATGTAAGTAATCATAGCTTTTCTGAGGAGGTTTACTTTGATGTAATCCGTAAGAAGACCGCTGCTCTTTTTGCCGCCTGTACGAAAGCTGCCGCTTTTTCGGTAGGTGTAGGGGAGGGAGAAGCCGAACTGGCTCGTTTGTTGGGCGAATATATTGGTATCTGCTTCCAGATAAAAGATGATATTTTCGATTACTTTGATAATAGAGAGATTGGCAAACCGACAGGTAATGATATGCTTGAAGGTAAACTGACATTGCCCGCTTTGTATGTATTGAACACGACAAAAAATGATGAGGCGCAAGAATTGGCAATCAAGGTAAAGGAGGGTACAGCTACTCCCGATGAAATTGCCCGTTTGATCTCGTTTATCAAAGAAAACGGGGGTATTGAATATGCCGTTCAGACGATGAATGTCTATAAGCAAAAGGCTTTTGATTTACTGGCTTCTTTGCCGGAATCTGATATTTGTGTAGCTCTTCGGGCTTACTTGGATTACGTGGTAGACCGCGAAAAATAACCGCGTCGATTCCCGTGATACGGGAGTCGCGCGGTAAGGCGTATTTGATTGCTAATATAGCCTTTAACTTTTAGAAGAACTTGATTTCCTCACCTTTGATATCGGAAAGGAGGAGGTTGGCTAAACGGCTGGTTCCCAAGCGGAACAGTTGGTTGTCAAGCCATTCTTCACCTAATACTTCTTTTACAATAGTGTAGTAAATAATCGCATCGTTAACGGTGTTGATACCACCTGCCGGTTTGAATCCAATCTTGTTTCCTGTCTTCTGATAGTATTCTTTGATAGCTTCACACATCACATAAGCGGCTTCCGGCGTGGCGGCAGGCTGCTGCTTTCCGGTAGACGTCTTGATGAAGTCTGCGCCCGAATACATGGATAGGATAGAGGCTTTCTTGATGTTGGAAGCACTCTTTAATGCGCCTGTTTCGAGGATTACTTTGAGGTGGCGTTCCTTGCAAACTTCTTTTAGTTCTTGTATTTCTTCGCACATTCCTTCGTAGTCTCCGCTAAGGAACTTGCCGATGGAAATCACAATATCTATTTCGTCTGCACCGTCTGCAATGGCAAGTGCTGTTTCTGCCACTTTCACTTCAATGAATGTTTGTGAAGAGGGAAAACCTCCTGATACACAGGCGATATTGACTCCGTCTACTTCCAGCGTGTTTTTAACGATGGCTGCAAAGTTGGGGTACACGCAGATGGCTGCTACGTTTTTCAGATCAGGATATTCGTCGTCAAACTGATTGACTTTTTCAGTAAAGTGCATCACGCTTTCGTCGCTGTCCGTACTGTTCAGGGTGGTTAGATCAATGCAGTTGAACAGGAATTTCTTAACGTCTTCCGTGTTGTTCTCCGGCACTTTTTTCTCAATCAATTCAGCTACGTGAGCTTGAATATCTGCATCGCTCAGATTGGTATTATACTTTGCCAATGCGGCTTTGTACTTGTTGGGCTGTGAGTTATTCTCTTCCATGATCTTTCAGTTTTGGATTGTTGATATGTCTTTTATTATCTCGTTTCGTTTTTTTCTCTATGCTTTTCCGGAAGGCATCGGTGATGTCTACTCCCGTCTGGTTGGCGATGCAGAGAAGCACCCATAAGACGTCTGCTATCTCTTCATCTATGTTGTCTTTTTCTCCTTCCTTAAAGGATTGATCGCCATATTTGCGGGCCATGACACGCGCCAGTTCTCCTACTTCTTCCGTCAGGACTGCCATATTGGTCAACTCGCTGAAGTAGCGGACACCGTATGTTTTCACCCATTGGTCCACTTGTTTCTGTGCTTCTTCCAGAGTCATTTTTTTAGTGATTAGTATGGAATATCTATTCTTTGTTTTTGGTATCCATGCATATAGTAACAGGACCGTCGTTTAAAAGTTCAACTTTCATGTCTGCTCCGAAGGTTCCTGTGCCTATTTCTTTTCCCAGTGCATCGCTTAAATCTTTGCAGAATTGCTCGTAGAGTGGGATAGAGACATCCGGTTTGGCAGCTTTGATGTAGGAAGGGCGATTCCCCTTTCTGGTAGAAGCGTGTAGCGTGAACTGGCTGATAACTAAAATTTCGCCTCCATCTTCTAAAATAGACTTGTTCATCACCCCATTTTCATCGTCGAAGATACGTAGATTTACTATCTTTTTGCAGAGCCAGTCGATGTCTTCCTGTCCGTCTGATTCTTCGATGCCAACTAATATCAGCATCCCTTTTCCGATGGACGATTTGCAGTGTCCTTCAATGGTTACTGACGCATGGCTTACCCGTTGTATGACTATTCGCATTGTTATTTATTCTATTTCGTGGTTAGGAAAGGCAAATTTACAAAATTCGGAAGAGAAAACGTTGTATTGGCGGGAAAATATTATAGGGTTTTCCCGAAAGCTTTAATGGTTTATTATTTAGGCGCAGTTTACACAGATTGCACGGAATTCACGATTAAATTAGTAAAAGCCGCGTTATCCGTGCAATCTGTGTAAACTGCGCCTAAAAATGATAGAAAGATAACTGGCTCCACTCCGCCGGCTTCTTATTCATTTTTTGATGATTCATTGCTTAATCCCTCTTTTACGGTCTTGGCTTTCGCTTCTCCGATGATAGCGGCAATCTCCTCCAAAGAGGCTTCTTTTATTCGTTTTACGCTCTTAAACTCTTTCAAAAGTGCAGTTTTTGTCTTTTCTCCGATCCCTTTGATGCTATCCAGTGCGGACGCAACTTGTCGTTTGCTGCGTTTATCACGATGGAAACTGATGGCAAAACGGTGCACCTCATCCTGAATCTGCGTCAGCAGACGGAACAACGGACTATGCTGCTTGATGCCGATAGTCTGTGGCGGAAATCCGAAAAGCAGTTCTGATGTGCGGTGGCGATTGTCTTTCGCCAATCCTGCAATGGGAATATTAAGGTTCAGTTCGTCTTCAATAACCTCTCTGACAACTTCCATTTGCCCTTTCCCACCATCAGTGATAATAAGGTCGGGCAGTGGAGAGCTTTCTTCAATAGCGCGTTGATAACGCCTTCTGACAACCTCTTTCATGGAAGCGTAGTCATCAGGCCCTACAACCGTCTTTATATTGTATTTCCGGTAATCTTTCTTCGATGGTTTCGCCTTTTTGAATACAACGCATGCCGCTACCGCATCCGCCCCCTGTATGTTTGAGTTATCGAAACATTCAATCTGCAAAGGCGGTTTTTCTAAGTGTAGTTCCTGTTGTATCTCCTTCATCAGGCGCATACTTCTCTGCTCAGGATTCAGTTTTTCCGCCTGCTTCAGCCGGTCGGCCTTGTATTGCTTCACGTTTAAGATGGATAGTTCCAGCAACTTCTTCTTATCTCCCCGCTGTGGAACGGTGAATACGATATTATTTAACTCCAAATTGAGTTCAAAAGGCACTATGATCTCTCTGGATTGGCTTTTGTAGCGTTCCCGCATTTCAATAATACCAAGCGTCAAAAGCTCCTCTTTTGATTCGTTCAGCTTCTTTTTATATTCGAACGTGAAAGCCTGATTGATGGCACCGTTTGTGATATGCAGATAATTGACGAAAGCCGAATTAGCCTCGTCCTCTTCGATAGCGAACACGTCGATATTATGTAATACAGAACTTACCACCTCGGATTTCGAACGGTAATTCTCTATCAGAAGATATTTCTCTTTCACTTTCTGCGCCTCTTCAAACTTCATCTCGGCTGCCAACGCCTGCATCTTTTCCAGTAGTATACGACTGATATCTTGCGTATTCCCTTTCAGGATTTCTTTGATTTCATCGATGTTTTTAAGATAATCTTCGTGTGATTGCAACCCGATACAGGGACCAGCGCAGTTCTTGATGTGATATTCCAGACATACGTTGAACTTCCCCGCCCGTATATTCTCCGGACTCAGGTTCAGATTGCAAGTGCGTAAAGGATACAGATGCTTTATCAAATCCAGTACCGCATACATAGACGGGGTATGACTATACGGTCCATAATAAGAAGAACCGTTTTTGATAATCTTTCTAGTTCGGAAAATCCGGGGGAAATACTCGTTTTGTACACAGATAGAAGGATATGTCTTGTCGTCCTTCAGCAGGACATTGTAACGTGGCTTATACTTCTTTATTAGATTATTCTCCAGCAGCAATGCGTCTTCTTCCGTATTGACTACGATATAGCGTATATCGGCAATCTTGCTGACAAGCACTCGCGTCTTTCCCGGTTCGTGCTCCTTGCTGAAATAGGAGTAGACTCTTTTCTTTAGATTTTTCGCCTTTCCAACGTATATAATCGTCCCTTCCGTATTCAGGTATTGGTAGATGCCTGGCTTCTCCGGGAGGTTGGCTACGATTCCTTTTAAATATTCATTGGTTCTGCTTTCCATTTCTGCATTCATGATCGTTAGTGCTGAGGGATATCTAAAATAAAAAAGGCGTAGTTCAACTACGCCTTGCAAATATAATCAAATCCTTTATAAAGACAATACGGATTCTACTTCTACATCATCTCCGAATACAGATTTACCATTCAGGTCTTTCAATTCGATGATGAAGTTTACATATACCTTTTTGGGTTTCAGCTTCTTTACCAGTTCGCAGGCTGCTTTCATGGTGCCGCCTGTTGCCAGTAAGTCATCGTGTAGGAGGATTACGTCGTTTTCATCCAATGCGTCTTTATGAATTTGCACAGTGTCTTTCCCGTATTCCTTGTCATAGCTTTCTTCAAGCGTTTCGGCAGGAAGTTTGCCGGGTTTCCGGATAGGGATGAAACCTGCATTCAGCCGGGTAGCCAGGATAGGTCCCATGATGAAGCCTCTTGATTCTATACCTACCACTTTGGTGATGCCTTTATCTTTATACATTTCATACATGATGTTCGATAATTCCTGTAGGCACCATGGGTCTTTGAATAAAGTGGTAACATCATAGAACAGGATTCCGGGAATAGGAAAATTTGGTATTTCCCGAATGCTTTTAATTAGCGTTTCTTTGCTCATAATCATTGGTTTATATCGTTTATTTAAATGCTTTGTTTCACGTGAAACGTTGGCGGTTATCGTCCGGAAAGCACCAGTAATACGTTGATGTCACTTGGCGATACTCCCGGGATTCTGCTCGCTTGGGCAATCGTTTCCGGATCTATCTTTGTCAGCTTTTGCCGGGCTTCGGTCGATAAAGATTGGATGGAAGCATAATCAAATTTGCCTTTAATCTTGATGCTTTCCAGTCTTGCCAGTTTCTCTGCTATCATTCGTTCTCTGTCGATATATCCTTGATATTTGATTAGAATTTCGGCAGCTTCGAGAATCTCTTCTTTACGCTTTTGGTTGGATTCAGTCGCTTTATCCAGTTCGCGTTGAAATGCCGGCACATATTTCGAGATATTTTCAATTGTCACTTGCGGGCGATTCAGGATTTCTATCAGTTTGCATCCTTGGCGTAGGGGAGTCGTCCCTATCTTCTCGAGGGCATCATTAATTAATGCCGGTTTCATCGAATAACTGTGTGCGAAAGAAACAATTTGTTCCACTGCTTCCTTTTTTCCTTTCATTAATTGGTAGCGGTCTTCCTTTGCCAATCCGAGTTTATAGGCTCGTTCGGTCAGGCGCATATCGGCATCGTCCATGCGTAGCAAGATACGATATTCTGCGCGTGAAGTAAACATCCGGTAAGGCTCGTCGACTCCTTTAGTTACCAGGTCGTCGATTAATACGCCGATATATGCTTCATCACGTGCCAGTGTGAAGGCTTCGCCACCGTGGCAATTGATATGCGCATTGATTCCGGCTATCAATCCTTGTCCGCCTGCTTCTTCGTATCCGGTAGTACCGTTTACCTGTCCGGCAAAGAATAAATTCCCGATAATCTTCGATTCCAACGTATGCTTTAACTGCGTCGGGTCGAAATAGTCATATTCAATCGCATATCCCGGACGATAGATAACCATATCCTTGAAAGCCGGTATTTTCTTTAAAGCGGCAATTTGTATGTCCATCGGAAGCGAGGAAGAGAATCCGTTGAGATACAACTCCTGTGTAGTTTCGCCTTCCGGTTCGAGGAACAATTGATGCTGTGTCTTGTCGGGGAAAGTTACAATCTTCGTTTCAATGCTTGGACAATAACGTGGCCCGATACTTTGAATTTGTCCGTTGAATAGGGGAGAATCCGGCAGTCCGTCACGTAGAATCTGATGTACCTCTTCATTAGTATAGCATGTCCAGCATTGCAGTTGCTTCAAGTGGCGTACACTGGTATCCATGAAAGAGAATTTGTGAAAGTCACATTCACCGTCCTGCGTTTCCATCTGATCGAAATGAACGCTGCGCGCATCGATTCGTACCGGGGTTCCGGTTTTCATCCTTCCGTAAGTGATGCCGTGGCGGGCGATGGATTCGGTTAATTTGTAAGAAGCCGGTTCTGCCATTCTTCCGCCCGGCAACTGGTGGCGTCCTATGTGCATCAGTCCGTTGAGGAAAGTTCCTGCGGTGAGGACAACACATTTTGCCTTGAAGGTGACACCCCATGCGGTAACCAGTCCGGTCACTGTGCCGTCTTCAACAAGAAGCTCGCATACGGTATCCTGCCAGATATGAAGGTTGGGCGTATTTTCCAGTCTCTCCCGCCAAGACCAGATAAACTTTGCGCGGTCGCATTGGGCACGGGGGCTCCACATGGCGGGACCTTTCGAGCGATTCAGTATTCGGAACTGGATCGCTGTTTCGTCTGTCACCAATCCCATCTGTCCGCCCAGCGCATCTATTTCACGTACAATTTGTCCTTTGGCGATTCCACCCACGGCAGGGTTGCAGCTCATCTGTCCAATCTTGTTCATGTCCATCGTAATGAGACAAGTCTTGGAACCTAAATTTGCAGCAGCGGCTGCTGCTTCGCAACCGGCATGTCCGGCACCAATTACAATTACGTCGTACTTAAAATCCATTCCTATCTTATTTATTATCAAACGCTGCAAAGTTACGGAAAAGTTGCGAGACTTGTATCTTCAACCTGTTTTTGCTTCTGAAAATCCGGGGAGGAATCCGGCTTGACTGAAAAAACGCCGTAGTTTTGGGTTAGAAATATGCAGATTGTTCGAAAATAGGGTGCTTATTGGTTTTTGTGATTGCATGTTTTGGGATAGAATGGTAATAGATTGTGTTTTAAGTACCCTGTTTTGCTTTCTTTTTGTTAGTTGTGTGCTTGCTCGATTATGAGTGCAACTAGAAAGTAAAAAGGAAAGATTTGTTAAAAGGACGGACTGTTGTGGGGATAAACGTGAGGTTTGCACTCAAAATCTACCCTACGTCTTGACATAAGTCAAGAAAATAAGTCTGAATGTAATTTTTTGTATGATGGCTTTTGTTGTTTTCGCAAACAGCTATACCTTTGCAGTGTAGTTGTGAAACTACTTATATTTTAGGTATTAGAAAAAGGTAATAATTGAAAGGTATTAGTTTATAAAATTAGGGTATTAGATTTAAAGATTAGTTTTTAGGAAAAAGATTGTTTTGATTAGGTATTAGGAAAAAAGATGTTTTCAGGTAAAGAGTAAATGAAAGATGGAGAAAAAGAAGAATCCCATTTATGGGGATTCTTTAAAGGTGGAGCGGAATGATTCGCTCTTTTTTTGTGCCTTTTTGCAGAATCCTGATTTTATTATGATAGGCGTTTATGATTTTCATTCATTATTTTTTGCTTTCCATTCCATCAACAATTCGTCAGCTAGATATTCATCGCTCAAGCAGTGCATGTCACCTATTCCTTCACTTATCAGACGATAGGTATCCGAATCATAGAAGAATCCGAGTGCGTCTTCATACGGTAAATGGAGGTAGTCGGCAAATAACCGGACTATTCGGGCATATTTCATTTGCAGTATGATTTTATCGGCTTTCATGGTCAGTTCCTCCTGTTGTTATTTCCTTGACACTGATAAAATGAAGATGGCGATTTATTATTTCCTGATTCAAGATGCATAATTGATGATTGGGATGCTCAAATGCCAGCCTTCCCAATGCGTCATCTTTGCCCATGGCTCCGGAAAAATAGAGGTCAATGGTATTGAATACCTTGTCATTGGCTATGCCGCCCTCCACTAAATCGAAAAGTCCATCTTGTGTTCCCTTGCGGCATTTTCCTACATAGTCCAGCCATTCTTCATCATAACTTTGAAATATTTTAATCTTAAAGTCTGATAGTTCGTCATCCAACAGGTATTCATTAATATAAGCTTTCTGTTTTCTGAGTAGAAAACGCATGGCGTATTTATGGGCTTGGTCAAACAAAGAAGTCAGATAAAATCCTTTTCCAAAATCCAAATGTTCTCGTGAATGATATACATCCGGTTGTTTGATGACTAATGATGATGCATGATATAGTGTCACGCTAATACCCCTTTCTCTTTCATGTATTGGATAAGATCCTCCACGATGTATTCTTTACTGAATGTATGAAGTACATCATATCCCGGAATCAGATAATCTGTCAGTATTCCGGAAGTACGCAGTAATTCATATATTTTCCCTGCGCTCATTTCCAATGCTTCTGCAAGGCTTCCTACGCAAAAGGTTGTAAAACTCAACGTCTCAAAATTCATATCCGTCAATTGATTGTTATTTGCAAAAATAGTACTAATTCTTCGTAAATCAATCGGTTCTTTTAATTTTTATTCGATTGGTTGTTCATTCTCTTCACATTGAGATAAGTTTCAAACTATCAGTCATTTTACGTGATTCGTTGCATGATATCATTTCCTTCACGTCCTTCACACCCTTCATCGCGTGGATTCTCCGCATCTCTCGACACCTCATAATAACCGATCCCCTTGATATGTACTTCTTTTCCCTCACGCAATCCGTGTCCACTTTACCATTCATGGAGATACGCGGATGCAACATTACTTCCTTCCTCTTCTGAAGAAGCGTTCGGGGTTTCATATCAGTCAAATACGATAGCCATTATTATTTCTTAAGTAGTTAAGGACTGAACCAAAATTAAACGATAGTAATTGAAAGTTACCTTATGAAAGTACGAATGCAGAAAACATCAGCCCAAGCTAATGACTGCCCTCAAAGAGATAGGACGGCATCCGAATGGTATGCGGGAGTGCAGACTTTCATGTGGATGACCGAAGACAACATCGTGGAAGTACCATTTGACAAAGAACACCTGTTGGAAATCATCCTCAGTCCATTGAATTTGAACAAATCCTATAAAGCAGTAGTCAGGAACAGTGGAAGTGGCGGTATAGACAAGATGTCATGCGAAGAGTTGTTGCCATGGTTAAAGGCCAATAAGGATGAACTGATAAGTTCTTTGCAGTGCGGGACTTACCGTCCCAACCCAGTACGCAGGGTAGAAATTCCCAAGGACAATGGCAAGAAACGCCTTTTAGGAATCCCTACAGTGGTAGACCGATTGGTGCAACAAGCCATAAACCAAATACTGACCCCGATATACGAGCGTCAGTTCTCAAAGACAAGTTACGGTTTCCGTCCCCAAAGGTGCTGCCATGATGCCCTTCGAAAGGCTCAGAAGATAGTGGATAAAGGCTATAAATATGTAGTCGACCTCGACCTTGAGCGTTTCTTTGATACGGTAAGTCATAGCAAGCTGATAGAGATACTCAGCCGCACTATAAAGGATGGGAGGGTAATAATCCTGATACACAAATATCTTCGCAGTGGTGTAATAAACAGAGGATTGTTTGAGATAAGTACAGAAGGTACTCCTCAAGGAGGTCCTTTAAGTCCTCTGCTGAGCAATATCCTGCTCAATGAACTTGATAAGGAACTGGAAAGACGTGGGGTTCCTTTCGTTCGTTATGCAGACGATGCGGTGATATTTTGTAAATCCAAGCGTGCTGCCCAGCGTGTGAAGGAATCAATAACCCGGTTCATAGAAGGGAAACTCTTCCTTAAAGTGAACCGTGAAAAGACGGTTGTATCTAATATAAGAGGAGTTAAGTTCCTGGGCTACTCTTTCTATGTGATGAAAGGACAATGTCTCCTGACTGTACATCCCAAATCCAAGATTAAGCTGAAGTCGAAACTCAAAGAACTGACCAGTCGTAGTAATGGGTATGGATATGAAATCAGGAAACAGAAACTCAAGAATTACATAATGGGATGGGTTGCTTACTTCCATCTTGCACAAATAAAACGTCTTTGTACAGAAACCGATGAATGGTTAAGACGACGGATACGCATGTGTATCTGGAAATCATGGAAGAATGTTAAGACCAGAGTGTCAAACCTAAAGAAATGTGGTGCTCTTGCTTGGCAGGCATATCAATGGGGAAACACTCGTCTCGGTTATTGGCGTGTGGCAAACAGCCGACTTGTAACCTCAGCAATGTCCAATGACAAGTTGCGAAGGGCTGGTTATGTGGGATTAATGGACTGCTACCTCAAATGGTGCCCAAAATAGGAACCGCCGTATGCCGAACGGCACGTACGGTGGTGTGAGAGGTCGGAAAACGAAAGTAGGAAGAAAACTACTTCGTTTTCCTCCTGCTCGATTTACAGTATTTATACAGTATAGTATGTTTGAATAAACCGTTTGTTTATTGAAATTGTTTGCTGTTGAGGCTTGCTTATGCTTTTCGCATGGTCAATGCCTTATTCTCCGCATCTTCCATAATCTCCCGCTCTCCGGGACCTTTATCATTGATGCCGCACAAGTGAAGAATTCCGTGGATAATCACACGATGCAGTTCGTCTTCGTATGAGGCGCCAAACTGTTCCGCATTGGTGCGTATCGTATCCAGACTGATGAATAAGTCACCTGACAGACGATCGCCTTCGCAATAATCGAAAGTAATAATGTCCGTGTAGTAGTCGTGTTGCAGATACTGACGGTTTACCTCCAGAATCTTTTCGTCCGAGCAGAAGATATAAGCGATTTCACCAAGTCTTTTCCCGTAAGAAGCAGCTACCGCCTTTATCCATTCCGTAGTCTCGCGTTTCTTGATATCAGGCATTTTTACGCCTTCTGTTTGATAAGTTACAGCCATAATTGAATGTTATGATTTAAAAGAAAAATAAATAACTGATTAAGATAGCGGCTATAATACCCGAGAAGTCTGCTATCAGACCGCAAGTTACCGCATTACGAGTTTTGGTGATCCCTACACTGCCGAAATAAACCGCCAGAATGTAGAATGTGGTGTCCGAAGCCCCGCGAACTATACAACTCATACGCCCTACAAACGAATCCGGTCCCAGTTCTTTCATCGTATCGATCATCAATCCGTTCGCACCGCTGCCGCTAAGCGATTTCATCAATGCAGTAGGCAGTGCACCTACAAAGCTCGTGTCGACTCCGCATAAGCCTACTATATAGCCGATGCCTCCCACCAGAAAATCCATTGCTCCCGAAGTGCGGAACACTGCAATTCCTACAAGGAAGGCAACCAGATAAGGGATGATGCGTACAGCTGTCGTAAATCCCTCTTTGGCTCCTTCTACAAACGAATCGTATACATTGATTTTCTTTCTGACTCCCGTCAAGATAAACAGGATGATGACACTGAACAGCAGAATATTCGCTATCAATGTAGAATAAGTACCCATGTCCTCTCGCGAAACGCTTAGGAACAGATAAATCAAGCCGGAAAAGAAAAGGCAGATAACGCCCATTAAAAGGAGAATAGGCTTATTGATCAAGTTTATCTTTTGAGCGATGCTGACTGCTATGACTCCTACTAAAGTGGAAATGAAAGTACTTAGCAGGATAGGGATAAATACATCTGTAGGCTGTGCAGCCCCCATTTGTGCGCGATATACCATGATACTGATCGGAATGATGATAAGGCCGGATGTGTTAATCACCAAAAACATAATCATCGGATTGGAAGCCGTGTCCTTTTTCGGATTCAGTTCTTGCAGCTCTTTCATCGCTTTCAGCCCCAGTGGGGTGGCTGCATTGTCGAGGCCAAGCATATTGGCAGACATATTCATGAAGATGGACCCTAACACCGGGTGCCCTTTAGGAATGTCCGGAAACAGCCGGCAAAGCACCGGACTAAGAAAGCGAGCCAGCGCATTAATCAATCCGCTATTCTCTCCGATTTTCATGATACCTAGCCAAAGAGCCAACACTCCCGTAAGCCCTAAAGAAATCTCGAAAGCTGTTTTTGAAGAATCGAATGTAGCGTTCATGATAGCCGTAAATATCTCCGTATCTCCCCCAAAAATCACTTTTGCAAGGGCGATGATAAAGGCGACGACAAAGAATCCTATCCAAATGTAATTTAAAACCATTGTAATCCAGTTAAAATAGAATGATACAAAGGTAGATAAAAGATTGATTTGTCTCTGTGTTCTTTATTATTTTCTAGGGCAACTGTGCTAAAAATAACGTAAGTTCGATATAATTTCGCCCGCATGGTTTCCCCTCCTTCGGGAATAGTACAAGCTTATATCGAACTGACGTTACCGTCATATCGTTTCAGTCCATTTGAATTCAGCTTTTGCAATTCTCCTCCCATAGAAGTTTTTTTCATTTTTGCCCTCATGCCCTCACATTTCCCTCTCAATCCCTTTATTCATGGTGCTTTCCGCTGTGAGAGCAAGTGTGATAGCAGAGTGAGGGCAGGCGTTTGCCCTCATTCTCCGAATTTGCCGTTTTCGATTCAATCCGTTGATTGATAATGATATATGTGCTTTTCGTGCCTCTGCAAGCACTCCTCTGTTGATTTTCATTTTTCACAGTGTCCTTGCCAGTCAATCTGTAACAAGAATAAAGAAACAACTAGTCAACCATTACCGGAGAAGTACAGCTTCTCTTTTTCCCACATATTGTGGGAAAATATTCCCTCACATTACGGGAATTTGTTCCCAAGCAGTCGGGAATATTTTCCCAAGCAGTCGGGAATGTTTTCCCATAATATGAGGGAATACTTTCCCACAATATATGGGAAAGTCGGGACTTGTATCATTTAGTTCATTTCCGCACCGTTTAGCTTAAGACGCACAGATTTGAATCAAATTAGATGCGGTTGCCCTCATTGATTTTCTTTATGTTATTTTGAAATCCGGATACCGATTGGAGTTTTTCTTCGTCTTTCGTATACTGAAAATGAATGTAAATCTCTATCTTTGTCTCCTACTTTTCAAGAAATAAATGGAACAGGAAGATTTTAACATACGCGAACATCAGCTTACTTCAAAAGAACGGGATTTCGAGAATGCACTCCGTCCGTTGAGCTTTGAAGACTTTAGCGGACAGGATAAGGTGGTGGAGAACCTCCGCATTTTTGTGAAGGCGGCACGCCTGCGTGGCGAGGCGCTCGACCATGTCCTGCTTCACGGCCCTCCCGGCTTGGGAAAAACAACCCTTTCAAATATTATCGCCAATGAATTGGGTGTCGGCTTTAAGGTAACCTCCGGTCCGGTGCTCGACAAACCGGGCGACTTGGCAGGTGTGCTGACCAGTCTCGAACCGAATGATGTGCTCTTTATAGATGAAATCCATCGTCTGTCGCCTGTAGTGGAAGAGTATCTTTACTCTGCCATGGAAGATTACCGCATTGATATTATGATTGATAAGGGACCTTCGGCACGTAGCATTCAGATTGATTTGAATCCTTTCACACTGGTGGGGGCTACTACACGTAGCGGTCTGCTGACAGCCCCGCTTCGTGCACGTTTTGGTATAAACCTTCATTTGGAGTATTATGATGATGATATCTTGAGCAATATCATCCGCCGTTCTTCATCCATACTGGATGTGCCTTGTTCGGTACGTGCAGCCTCGGAGATTGCATCCCGCAGTCGCGGGACGCCCCGTATTGCCAATGCTCTGCTCCGCCGGGTACGTGACTTCGCACAAGTGAAAGGCACTGGCTCTATTGATACGGAGATTGCCCAGTTTGCGCTGGAGGCATTGAATATCGACAAGTACGGACTGGATGAGATAGACAACAAGATACTTTGTACCATTATAGACAAGTTTAAAGGCGGTCCTGTCGGTATAACGACCATTGCTACAGCTTTGGGAGAAGATGCGGGAACCATTGAGGAAGTTTACGAACCTTTCCTGATCAAAGAAGGATTCATGAAACGTACTCCCCGCGGACGTGAGGTGACAGAACTTGCCTATAAGCATTTGGGGCGTAGCCTGTATAGTGGCAATCAAAAAACGTTGTTTAACGATTAATATAAAGTTGTGTAATAAGCAGTATCTCATTAGGGGAGCACCTGAAAGTTAAAAGTCGATAGTATTCCTACTCTCCTCCTTCTGGAAGGAGGAGTACCCGTAGGGGGAGGTGGTAGGTGAATACATAAAATGAAATATTTATGCACGATACAATGAATAAGTCTGAACTGAAATCAGTTCGAAAAGATTTGCGTAATAATGGCACTTCTGCCGAAGCTACTCTCTGGGAGTTAATCAAGGGAAAGCAAATTGACGGACTTAAGTTTCGTTGGCAGCACAGTGTCGGTCCCTATATTTTAGACTTCTATTGCCCGCAATTCCGGTTGAGTATAGAACTGGACGGAGAAGTACATTCTACTTCGGTAGCAATGGATTATGCGGATAATCGTGCTCGTTTCCTCATTAATGAAAAGGATATTTGGGTCATTCGGTTTGAGAATAGAGTGGTATTTGAGAATCCTTCGCAAATTGTGGAGGAGATTCGAGAGGCTGTAGGAAAGAGGAGAGGGAATCCTACCACCTCCCCCTGTGGGGACTCCTCCTTCCAGAAGGAGGAGAGTCAGAATACTACCGACTTTTCGACGTTAATCACTAAACCGTTAACCGTTAATCACTAAATCGTTAACCGTTAATCATTAAACAGTTAATCATATCTACATGGCTGGACTAAAATCATTAGCTAAAGATACTGCAATTTATGGGTTAAGCAGTATTGTCGGACGATTCCTTAACTATATGCTGGTACCCCTGTATACAGCTGTATTACCGGCTTCTTCCGGAGGTTACGGAGTCGTATCGAACGTATACGCATTTACAGCCCTGATGCTCGTACTGCTTACGTTCGGTATGGAAACGGGATTCTTCCGTTTCGCCAATAAATCGGGGGAGGACCCGATGAAAGTGTATGCCAACTCCCTATTGTCAGTAGGAGGCGTATCTTTGATTTTCGCCCTCCTTTGTTTATTGTTCCTGCAACCGATTTCCAATTTGCTGGATTATGGCGATCATCCGGAGTATATAGCGATGATGGCTATTGTGGTAGCTTTAGACTCTTTTCAATGCATCCCTTTTGCCTATTTGCGATACAAGAAACGTCCTGTCAAGTTTGCAGCTATCAAGCTACTCTCTATCGGTGGCGGCATCGGTTTGAATCTGTTTTTCCTGTTGGGGTGTCCGTGGCTGAATGTGCATTGTCCGGCAACCATCGCTTGGTTTTATGACCCCGACTATCTGGTGGGATATATCTTCGTTAGCAACCTGATCATCTCGGTTGTACAGATGTTCTTCTTTATCCCAGAGCTGAGAGGATTTGCTTATAAGCTGGACCGGGTGTTGCTGAAGCGAATGGTAGTATACTCTTTCCCGGTATTAATCTTAGGTTTGGTAGGTATTCTGAATCAGACTGTAGACAAGATGATCTATCCGTTTCTCTTTGAAGATCGGCAGGAAGGATTAGCACAACTGAGTATCTATGCGGCAACCTGCAAAATTGCGATGGTAATGGCGATGTTTACACAGGCTTTCCGTTACGCTTACGAACCGTTTGTCTTTGGCAAAGACAGCGAAGGAGATAACCGGAAAATGTATGCGGCTGCGATGAAATATTTCCTGATCTTTTCATTGCTGGCTTTCCTTGCAGTCATGTTCTATCTCGACTTGTTGCGTTACCTCGTAGCAAAGGACTACTGGGAAGGTCTTGGAGTAGTATCTATCGTGATGCTTGCAGAAATCTGTAAAGGGATTTATTTCAACCTCTCCTTCTGGTATAAACTGACGGATAAAACCTATTGGGGGGCTTACTTCTCAGTGATCGGTTGTGTCATTATTGTCGTATTGAACATCTTGTTTGTGCCGGTTTATGGCTATCTTGCTTCGGCATGGGCTTCTGTTGCAGGCTATGCCGTAATCTTGCTGTTATCCTACTGGATAGGACAGAAAGAATACCCGATTCGTTATGATTTGAAAAGCCTCGGACTTTATGTTCTGCTGGCAGTGGTACTCTACGTTATTGGAGAACAGGTGCCTATCCCTAATCAGGTGCTCCGTCTCGCTTTCCGTACCGTACTTTTATTGCTATTTATAGCTTATATTATCAAGAAGGATTTACCATTGAGTCAGATTCCTGTTATTAATCGCTTTATAAAGAAGAAATAATTATGAAGACAGATGAACGTAATAAGTTTGCTATCAGGTCCTTTCTGAGAGAATATCTGGACTTGAAAAAAGACAAGGATAACGAACTCGCCACCGTGGATTCTATCCGTAAAGGTGTAGAGTTTAAAGGTGCCAATTTATGGATCCTGATTTTTGCCATCTTTATGGCATCACTCGGATTGAATGTAGACTCTACCGCAGTCATTATCGGTGCCATGTTGATTTCTCCGCTGATGGGACCTATTATGGGAGTAGGACTCTCTGTCGGACTGAACGATTTCGAATTAATGAAGCGCTCTTTAAAGAGTTTTCTCATAACGACCGCTTTCAGTGTGACAACGGCCACTATCTTCTTCCTTCTTGCCCCTATTGCCGGTTCGCAGTCGGAGCTGCTGGCACGTACATCGCCCACTATTTATGATGTATTCATCGCGCTTTTTGGTGGTTTGGCAGGTGTGGTAGCTCTCTCTACCAAGGAAAAAGGAAATGTGATTCCGGGCGTTGCCATTGCTACTGCATTGATGCCGCCGCTTTGTACGGCAGGTTACGGGCTTGCCTCCGGTAATCTTATTTATTTCCTAGGTGCTTTTTATCTTTATTTCATCAATTCTGTTTTTATCAGTCTTGCCACTTTCCTCGGAGTTCGTGTGATGCATTTCAAACGAAAAGAGTTTGTTGATAAAACCCGTGAGAAGACCGTACGTAAATACATCGTTCTCATTGTGGTGCTTACCATGTGCCCGGCGGTTTATCTGACATTTGGAATTATAAAAAGCACCTTCTATGAGGCGGCAGCCAATCGTTTTATTAGCGATCAGCTGAACTTTGAAAATACACAGGTGCTTGATAAAAAGATCAGCTATGAACATAAAGAAGTGCGGGTTGTTTTGATTGGTCCTGAAGTGCCCGATGCTTCGATTTCTATTGCCCGTAGCAAGATGAAAGAATATAAGTTGGAAGATACGAAGCTGGTTGTATTGCAGGGGATGAATAACGAAGCGGTAGATGTGACTTCTATCCGTGCCATGGTCATGGAAGACTTCTACAAAAACAGCGAGCAGCGACTTCAGCAACAGGCAGTGAAGATTTCCCAACTGGAGACGACGCTGGAACAATACAGGACGTATGACGCAATGAGTCGTACATTAGTGCCCGAACTGAAAGTGCTTTATCCTTCCATCACTACGCTCTCCATCGCTCATTCGCTCGAAGTGCGGGTTGACTCGATGAAGACCGATACGGTAACATTGGCTGTTTTGAAATTCGACAGACATCCGTCTGCTGCCGAGAAACAGAAAATCAGCGAATGGCTGAAAGCCCGTGTAGGAGCGAAGAAGTTGAGGCTGATTACCGAATAATGATACTCGGATTGATCATAGAATATATAAATCCAACTTGAATAAATTAAAAAATAATAGCATGAAACTCAGACTAATCGCAGTGATTCTCCTCTCCCTTTGCCTGTCGCAGGCATTTGCTGACGAGGGAATGTGGTTATTGGGGAACCTTCGCAAGAACAAACAGGCAGAACGGGTGATGAAGGAACTCGGTTTGCAGATGCCTGTGAATAAACTGTATAATCCGAAGAAACCTTCTCTTTCAGATGCTGTTGTCAGCTTTGGAGGTTTCTGTTCGGGAGTGGTGGTTTCCGAAGACGGTCTGGTGTTTACCAATCATCATTGTGGTTTCAGCAGTATCCAGCAGCATTCTTCCGTAGAACATGATTATCTGAAAGATGGCTTTTTTGCACGTAGCCTTGATGAAGAGCTGCCGAATCCGGAGTTGTACGTCCGTTTTCTGCTTCGTACGGAAGACGTTACCAAACGGGTATTGTCTGCCGCCCGTCATGCTAAAACGGAAACAGAACGCCGTGTAGCTGTCGATTCGATCATGAATGTAATTAGTCTGGAAGTTTCCGAAAAAGATTCTACGCTGACCGGTATTGTCGATGCCTATTATGCAGGCAATGAATTCTGGCTTTCCGTTTATCGTGATTATAACGATGTTCGTTTGGTCTTTGCGCCTCCTTCTTCTGTCGGGAAGTTCGGATGGGATACGGACAATTGGATGTGGCCCCGGCATACGGGCGATTTCAGTGTATTCCGTATCTATGCCAATACGAAGAATGGCCCGGCTGATTATTCTCCTGACAACGTCCCTTATCATCCTGAATATGTAGCGCCCATCTCTTTGGATGGATACAAGGAAGGTTCTTTCTGTATGACGCTTGGTTATCCGGGAAGTACGGAACGGTATCTTTCTTCGTATGGTGTCGAAGAGATGATGAATGGAATCAACCAGGCAATGATTGATGTGCGGGGAGTAAAACAAGCAGTTTGGAAACGGGAGATGGACCGTCGTCCGGATATTCGTATTAAATATGCTTCAAAGTATGATGAAAGCTCCAATTACTGGAAAAATAGCATCGGAACGAATAAAGCCATCAAGCATCTGAAGGTGTTGGAAAAGAAACGGGAGGCTGAAACTGCGCTTCGTGATTGGATTCTGTCTCATCCGGAAGAGAGGGAGAAATTGATTCGTTTATTTTCTTCTTTGGAATTGAGTTATAGTAATCGGCGTGAAACAAACCGTGCCCTGGCTTATCTCGGTGAATCGTTTATTAATGGTCCCGAGTTGGTGCAGCTTGCTCTTGAGATTCTCAATTTCGACTTTGAGGCGGAAGAGAAGCAGGTAGTGACCCGTATGAAAAAATTGCTGGAGAAATATGATAATCTCGATCTTTCAATCGATAAGGAGGTTTTTGCTGCCATGCTTAAAGAGTATCAGTCGAAAGTGGATAAGAAGTATCTGCCTGCTATGTATGAAAAGATAGATACGCTTTATAACGGCAATATTCAGACCTATGTGGACTCTTTGTATGCAACGTCCCATATCACCTCTCCTAAGGGCTTGAAACGTTTTCTGGAACGGGACACTACGTATAATCTGATAGAGGACCCGGCGGTTTCCTTGAGTCTGGATCTGATCGTGAAGTATTATGAGATGAATCAGAGTATTTCCGAAGCTTCCGAGCAGATAGAGCAAGGGGAACGTTTGTTCAACGCTGCCATGCGCCGTATGTATGCCGATCGGAATTTCTATCCGGATGCCAATTCCACCATGCGGCTCAGTTTCGGAACGGTTGGGGGATATACTCCTTTTGATGGAGCCACTTACGATTATTATACCACCGTGAAAGGCATCTTTGAGAAGGTGAAGGAACATGCGGGGGATATTGACTTTGCCGTCCAGCCGGAGTTGTTGAGCCTGCTTTCTTCCGGTGATTTCGGCAGATATGCCAATGCACAGGGAGAGATGAATGTTTGCTTTATTTCTAATAATGATATTACAGGCGGTAATTCCGGCAGTGCCATGTTCAATGCCAAAGGAGAATTGCTTGGGCTGGCTTTCGATGGCAACTGGGAAGCAATGAGCAGTGACATCGTATTTGAACCTGACTTGCAGCGTTGCATCGGGGTAGATGTGCGGTATATGCTCTTTATTATGGAGAAATACGGTAAGGCGGGCAATCTTGTTCAGGAGTTGAAGATAGCTCGATGAAGCAAATATAATAAATCCCGGACGGATGTTTTTTACACCTGTTCGGGATTTACCTTCTGTAATGTAGAGCCTATTTATTGAATACTATTCAGTAAATCAATTTTTCCTTCGTTTACTAGCTTGAGTATCAGCTCGCCGAACAATGTATTCTGCCATGCAAACCACGCACGTGTGAACTTCTCAGGATTATCTTTATGGAAAGATTCGTGCATGAATCCTGTGCCTGCATCTGTATTTATTAGCATTTGGATGCATTCTTTGATTTCTTGGTCATCTTGGCTTGTAAAGGCTTTCATCATAATACTCATGGGCCATATCATATCATAACCAATATGCGGACCCCCGATACCTTCTCCGGCTTTTCCTTTAAAGAAGTAAGGATTGTCTTTACTCCATACAAAGCGGCGGGTATTTTGATAGATCGGGTCGTTCACATCTACATCGCCCAAATATGGCATTGCCAGCAGGCTTGGTACATTGGCATCATCCATAAGGAAATGATTTCCGAATCCATCGACTTCGAAAGCGTAGATTGTGCCGTATTTGGGATGATTATAGGTTGCATATTGTTTCAGGGCCGTTTCCACTTCCTGTGCCAGTTCGCTGCATTGTGTTGCCAATTCGGTCTTTTGATTGACAGTCTCTAAGATTTCAGCAGCTTTTCGGAGTGAAGTAACTGCAAAGAAGTTGGAAGGAACCAAAAATTGAAGGGTGGTAGCATCATCGGAAGGACGGAAAGCCGAAACGATTAATCCTACGGGATTTACCGGAGCGCCCAGCCCGTCGTTGTTCAGCGTATCAAGCGCACGTTCCGTTTTTCTCTGGAATTTATAAGGACCTACTCCCTCTTTTCTCTGTTGCTCTTTGAATGTTCTCAGGATATTGATGACGGCTTGAATCCATTCGTTATCGAAAATACTAGCGTCTCCCGTCTCTTTCCAATACTGATAAGCCAGGCGGAGGGGATAGCAGAGAGAGTCAATCTCCCATTTACGTTCGTGCAGTTCCGGTTTCATGTCCGTCAGGTCTGTCATCCAGTCGCCTCCTTTAGCTCCATCGTTGAAAGCATTTGCGTAAGGGTCGATATTGATACATTTGAATTGGCGGCGGATAACGCCCTCGAGCATTTTCTTTAATTCCGGGTCTTTATGAGCTAGCTGGATATATGGCCACACTTGAGCTCCCGAATCACGAAGCCACATGGCATGGATGTCTCCAGTATAGACAAAAGTATCCGGTTTGCCATCGGTGGTGCGATAGTGTACGGTTGTTTCCAATGTGTTAGGAAAGCAGTTCTCGAACATCCAGGCAAGTTTGCTGTTGGTCAGCAGCTTCTTCACTCTCAGGATTTCAGCTTCTACTGCCTGTGAAGTGAATAAACGGTCTTTTTTAGCCGGACGCTGGCTTTTATACTTTCCGGTAATTTCTGCTTGCTTGGCAATCATGGTATTGTCCTTAGGACAAATGAAAGTGGAAGCGTTCATATTGCTTCCTATTAGCAGGGCAGTTGCAAGGGTGCAAAGGCGCATGTTTCTTTTTGTCATATTTCTTTTTATCATTTATTAATGTTCTACAGTAGTTTATTCAAAGGCAGAAAGCCGACTATACATCTCTATCATGGCAGCTTGTGTCAGCAGCCATTTTTTATTGTCTTTTTTATTGCCGCTGAGGTCTGTATGGAACAGTCCTTTTTCATCACGTGCGTTCTCCCAAGCATAATCGAGACTTTTGTTAAAGGCATCGAGATATGTTTTATTCTTGTCAAGATGATAAAGTTCGATGAATCCTCTGAGCATTACGGCAGTAAACCAGATATCTCCTTTCTTTATCATTTTGAATGGTTCTCCGGATACGGGTGTAAAATCAGAAAAGAAGTAGTTGTAACATTCTTTGGCAATGCTTTGAGCTTCTTTCAGATAAACCGGATTGTTCGTCAGTTGGTAAAGGAGGGCAGCTGACTGCATCATTTGTCCGCTATTGTAAGCGAATTTGGCTTTTCCGATTTTTCCATCCAAACGAATATTGTCGAAATATAGATAATCTGTACTATCTTGCAAATGTTCTTTAGTCCATTCGTACAACGCTTTACCTTTTTTGAAATAACTGCTGTCGTTTGTTGCTTTGAATAGTTTTAGTGCAAAAACAGAACCAGGAGCATTTGAACAGGTGTTCTTCGATTCCTTTTTCTGCTCGCACCAATAGATTCCGCCTCCGAGCACACTATCTGTTCCGCTTTCTATAAAATCCCATATAAGTGTGGCCTTGTCCAAATATTTTTTGTTTTGGGTGAGTTGGTAAGTGTCTGTAAAATCAATGCCTAACCATACATTGTCGTCATAAAAACGGTCTGACACAGGAGCGGTACGCACATACGACGAATAAGCATTGGGAGTGCGTGCAGTGTCAAAATACTCATCAAGTCCCGGTAATACCCGTTCGTCCAGTAGTTTTTGAAATTCTTTGTTTTGAGTGGCTTCGAACAGTGCATTTACTGCGGAGAATGTTCCGGAGTAAGGCCAGAGATACGAATAGGCGTTTGGCACGTTAGCTTGTTCTTCTGATGCCAGATAAGTGACTTTGTGCTTCTCGTCAAAAGGAAAATTTTCGCGAAGCAGACAAGTGTTGGGTACTGAATAGTGAACATAGAGGGAGTCCAGCGTTTGCTGGGCTCTCTCTAAATTGATGTTTGGATTACTATTCCCCTTTGGTGCGCATCCGGTGAGGAAAGCAGCACACAGTACGGTTTCAATAATTCGCATGTTTCTTGTTATTTTTTATATTTTTCGTAATAAGCTTTTGCTTCTATCAGGGTGCAGCCGCTTGTCTGTATGGTCAGTTGAGTGCTGCCTTCGGCTCCTTTTGCCCAACTACTTCCGTAGAGAAGGTCGGACTTGTTGACGCCTTTTCTCCATAATATATCCGCATTGTTATTGAAGAAGGTGATAAACTTCTTCTGATAAATGGGTTCCAAATTATCATCTAAAATGAGTTTCACAAAATAACGGATGAATATTCCTTTGAACAGTCCGCCATCACCGTTTCCTTCGTCTCGGAGAAGATTGTTTCCTGCGTCAATCATGCTGCCGTCACTGATTCCGAAATAAGCGGCTTTGCGGGCGTCTTTCAGATATGATGCTTCTCCTGTAATCTTAAACAGTTCGTGGGCTGTTCCGAGAAATGTCCCTTGGTTATAACTTAATGTCAGGGTATTTAAGTTATCCGTTCTTCCGTCTATATTGTCGTAGACAGCTCCTGTAGCAGGATTGAACAGATGTTCTCTTTCCCATTGGTAAATCTTGATAGCCCATTCTTTGTATTCCTCCACTTTTTCTATTTGATATAAGCGACAGGCGATGAGGCTGGCAGGACCGTTGGAACAGGCATTTTTGCTCCATACATCGCCGTGGTTCCATGCGATACCACCGTTGCAGTATTCTTCATTCCAACCTTCCTTAATCCAATCCCAAAGTTGCTTGGCTGTATCCAGATATTTAGCTTCATCGGTGACTTCATACAAACGTATCATGGTCAGGGCAATCCATTCCATGTCATCGTAGAAGTTATTCCAATAACTTCCGCCGTTCTTGGAATTGATGCCAGCATACCACTTGTCAAAGCAGTCTTTATATTTAGCATCATGAGTACGAATATAGGCATCAATCAATACGTCCATAGCATGCGCTTGCGGCCAGTAATGAAAAGCTTCGTCATAACCGTCGCTTTCATAGTTGAAGTAATTGCCCGTTTCATTCCAGAAACGGTTAATTATGGTGACCGAGCTACTGTCTGCTGCTGCTTCCCAGTTGATTGTATAAAGTCCCTTGTCGTACATATACTCGTCTTCGATGTTGCCACAACTTTGGAACATCAGCGCGAGGAACGGGACACATAATAATAGTTTTTTCATACATCTTCTTAATTAACTGGTTCTATAGAATGGGTGTAATTTTCACCGGTAAAAATAACACGAACTTTTGTATTATTTCCTATGATTCCATCATTAAATTTCCATTTACGCTCCCATTGACCTGCTTCTGCATTATCATTTGTTTCCATGATATAGAAATAGGATGGATCTGGGTTTGCTCCTGGTACTACGTCTGTGTCGTTTTTGGTGCCCCAAATCAATTCGCTATCGTCCGCATATACCATTAGGAGTTTGTAACGATTATCATTATTACTATTATTACTAGGACTTATTGTACCTGTTCCCTCAAATACTCCATTTCCTATATAGGGTAAGTCAAGAAGGACATTTCGATCCCAGCAGTGCCATAGTCCCATTGATTTAATTTCTTTTGTAATGACTGATTTGTTGGAGAAATCTACCTTAATACGATAAATCCCGTCTTTTTCGACAGTGGTAATTCCGTCTCCACTTTTAATCTCTCCATCTTCTATATAGAAGAACTTTGCATCTGCTTCTTGAGAAGAAGCCATCTTATAAGTCTTTCCTCCTTGCAGCCGGGTGAATATTTCAAATATGCCTTCTCCCAGTTTATTGTATTGCATGGCTTTACTGATATCATTTCCCCCTTCACTGGCTTCACCTGTCAAGAATAAGTTTTTAGGAGTTGTTTCCGGTTCTTCAGGAGATACACCGTCTCCGAGAGATACAAAATGTGTATAGTTTGCTCCGTTGAATTTAACGGTGACTTTGGTCATGCTACCATCAAACTGATTGTCAAATTTCCATTTGTGATTCCATTGTGGTTCACTACCTTCATTGATTCCATATTCTTTGATAAAGTAATATGAATCTTCTTGACCAGCTCCGTTCGGAGATGAATCTACGTCATTCAATGTTCCCCAATACATATCTTTATCGCTGTAAGACATCAACAGTTTGTAACGTTGGTCTTTTCCCCAGCTCTCCTGTTTAAACGTTACTTTGCCTTCTCCTTCAAATATTCCGTTACCTTTGTAAGACAGTTCGAAAATAACCTTGTTGCTCGGGCAGAAAAATACTCCTACTGATTTTACTTCCTGAATAGAGACTGAAGCAATAGAGAAGTCCATAGTGATGCGATAGATTCCGTCTTTTTCTACTGTCGTTTCGCCTTCGCCTTCTACAATTCTATTTCCATCAATGTAGAAATAGTTTGCGTTGTCATTGGTTTTATCTACCAGCTTATAGCTTTTTCCTCCTTTCAAACGGGTAAAGATTTCAAATGTTTCCTGTTCGGGTGAGGAACAAGGTACTGCTTGACTGATATCACTTCCCCCTTCGGTTGCTTCACCGGTGAGAAATAATTGAGATGGAACCTCTGCAAATCCGAGCATACGGGTGATCGTCAGTTTATGTGAGACATTGCTCATTGCCGTGCTCAGACCGCGTGATGCGATGACCGTCCAGATAATTGTACCTGTCTCTCCACTGTTCAATCCTGCTGCTGCACCTATTTTATTCAGTGTTTTATGACTGATAGTCGCGTAATTGCGCGCCCCGTTGTTGTCAGACAATACTTTGTAAAGAGGATTAGAGAAGTTTCCCCCTTCTTTGTCGAAAACGATTTCGTAGAGCGGTGAGCCACTGTCTTCAGCTTTCGCTGCTTCCCATTCGAAGAACAGGGAAGCGGTAGCAGATGCTACTAGTTCTACACTTTTTCCGCTGATTGGTTCATAAAGTTGATTCACCGGGCTTACTGCCGTATCTCTGTATTCCATATCTTCCGTACATGAGAAGATGATTGCCAATGTAGTGAATAAGGCGACTACTTTTGTTATTTTTGTTTTCATATTAATTTCCTTTTAATAGGGTGATTAGTTAGAATATCCGGGATTGTTAGGGGCTAGATTCGGATTTAGGTTGATTTGGCTTTGAGGAACTGCCCATAAATAATCTCTGTTTTCATCGAACTGACGTTTATCCAGTCGGATAGGATTACCGTTGTTGAAGTTTGCGCCATAGACATATCCTTCAAGGTATTCTTTTCCGGCTTTCCAGCGTTTGATATCATACCATCTCAATCCTTCGAGGGCTAGTTCGCAACGGCGTTCGTTACGGATGATTTGTCTCATTTCCGCTTCTGTCTTTTCGGTAGGATAAGCTTTTGCTTCTTCTGTGAATCCAGCTCTGTTTCGGAGTGGGAGTATGGTCTGATTCCAGATAGTAGCATCCATGTTTCCTTTCTCAAATTGAGCCTCTGCATACATTAACAAAATGTCGGCATAACGTATGATGCTAAGATTTACCCCAGAATTCATATCACCTTTTGCTTGTGGGCTATAGTATTTGCGGGTGTAATATCCGGTAGCAGTTTTGTTACTTCCGGCTTCATACTTATCCACTGTGTTGGATTGCGGATTGATTTGAATGATAGTGCCTGTACTACCGTCCGAAACATTCTTACTCCAGTCATAACCGTCATAAACAACAGTGGCGGTCAGCCGCAAATCGCGGTTGGCATACGGAGTACTTGGATTGTATAACGGGCTATTTTCATTAAATGCTTTGCCATCTACCATTAAATAACTGTCTACTAACGATTGTTGCGGAGCGCGGTTACAAAGACGTGCACCAACTGATAGCGGAGCCATATCTGACATCTCACCCCATGTCAGTAGGAAAGGAACGTATGCACGGTCTAGAATAATCTCCTGATTATATTCGTTTGTCTCTTCAAAAACACTACGATAAGTGGGGAGAAGGCTGTATGTGCCATATTCATTCTGTTTCTTTATCAGATTATCGCAATATTTGATAACGTTATCCCAGTCACTGTCCATTAGGTAGACTCTCGCCTGTAGAGCACTGACCGCTCCTTTGGTAATTTTGCCTTGTTCAGCATCTTGCAGTTGGTCACGGGTGGGAAGTGCGTTTGCTATATCTTCTAATTCCTGATGGATGAAGCTGATGATGGTAGCACGTGGAGTACGGGCAATGGAGTTGGATTCATCAATTGTAATATCTTTGTCAAAGAATGGCACATCTCCATACAGATTAGTTAGCCGGAAATAGATAAAGGCACGGATAAAACGAATTTCGGCAATCATGCGTGCTTTGACAGCTACATTCATTCCCGGAACCAGATCTACTTTCTCCAGAAATACATGGCAGGTTTTGATACCACCGTATAGATCCTTCCATTCATTTTTAAAGAGTTCTAAAGAAGGAGTGCCCATACCTTTGCGAATGGCACGCGGGTCGGTTACATTTCTTCCGTCGAATACATTGTCACTCAGACTTTCGTCCTGCCACATTCTTCCGGCATTGTACATTTGGCTGTAGGCCATGTTAACTACGTATTGTGCTTTCTCTGTGGAGTTCCAGAAGCTGTTGTCCGTGAATTTGTTGGACGGGGTATTTTCCATATCGTTGCAACCGGTCATCAGCACGGAAGCAAACCCAGTCACTAAATAGAGAAGTTTATATCTTTTCATACTGTTGTTTGATTAAAATTCAATGTCTACACCAAATCCGAAATAACGCAGAGTAGGATACGAACGCCCACTATTGGCACCGCTTGTGCTCATTTTGGAATCAAATTCGGATGATTCCGGGTCTATAAACGAGTTGTTGCTGAATGTCAGTAAGTTCTGACCGTTTATATACAAGCGGGCTTTTTGCATTCCCAAATGTTTAGTCCATTCTTTGGGCAGGGTATAACCAATCGTGAGGTTTTTCAACCGCAAGTATTTACCGTCTAGCAAGAAGAGGTCGGAGCCGTTTCCATTGCCGTAGTTGTTTCTGTTGGAGTCAGAACCTGGCGCTGCTAATCTTGGCCAGCGGGCCTCGGTATTGGTTGGTGTCCAGAAATCCAGTTGATGTTTATAAATGGTATAAGAGTAGTTGGCGTGATATGGTTCTATCAATTCACCACGCAACATCATGTCACGTTTGCCTACTCCTTGCCAGAACATACTGAAATCGATCCCTTTCCAGTTCAGACCGTAGGTGAATCCGAAAGTATAACGTGGGAAGGCATTACCAAGAATAAACTTATCTTTTGAGTCGATGATACCGTCGTCATTTCGGTCTACAAATTTAATATCTCCGGGTTGTACCTTAGCTCCTACTGGTATGGCAGACGCTTCAATTTCATCGTAACTTTGGAAAAATCCTGCCATCTTATAGCCATAATAAGAGTTCAAGGGAACACCGACCCGGATGATACGGCTTAACTCTTCCACTTGGGTAATTTGTTCGTCTCCGGGGAATTCTAATACCTTGTTCCAAGAATCTCCCAAATTAAAGTTGAAATTGTGAGTAAACGCCCCAGTTTTCAATCGATAGTTGACAGATAGATCCCATCCCTGGTTTTGCATCTTGCCGATATTTGCCATAGGCATTTCTGTACCGAATACGGAAGAAATCAGCGGTTTCATTAAGATGTCATTCGTTCTTTTATGGAAGTAATCGAAAGTGACAGTCAGACTGTTTTGTAGGAAAGAGGCATCGACACCGATATTGAATGTTTGGGTTTTTTCCCAAGTCAGATTTTCTAGTCCCAGTTTGAATCCGGCTCCCGATACAGTTTTGTTATTGTAGGCATAGCTGTTGTCATACACGTCATATACGGTAAAACGGTCGTAAGTACCGATTGCTTGACTGCCCAAGATACCGTAAGAGGCTCGTAACTTCAAGTCGCCTATCTTTTCTTTATAAAACTCCATGAAGGATTCTTCTGTAGGGCGCCACCCCAAGGAAACTGAGGGGAAAAAGCCCCAACGATAGTCCTTGTGGAACTTAGAAGCTCCGTCGTAGCGAAAACTGAATTCTGCATAATATCTGTCGGCATACGAATAACCTGCACGTCCAAAGAAGGAGGTTATGCTGGTACGGTTACTGTCGTCAACGGAAGTTTTTCCTGTGATGTTTCCCGGCTCACTGGTTGTTTCGTCAGTAGCAATACCTAAATCGGGGTCTACATACTTCTTTTCTATTTCGTTACTGCTTTGTGTGTATGACTCGTTGGTCAATCCTACTAGACCGTTGACCGTATGCTTGCCGAATGTTTTGTTGTAATCCAATAGCAGTTGAGTATTGATAAGATAGGCGTTACTGTTCCAGTTACTGGTTTTGTTGTTCTCTTTTTTGATTGGACGCGGTTCTGTGGCTTCTTCGCTACTATAATAAGCCACTGCATGATTCCTGGTAAAACGTGTGTCGTTCATGATGTCAGCACCGAACACTCCTTTCAATTTTAATCCGTCAATAATCTTCATTTCGGCGGAAACGTTTGTGTTGATGTAGTTATTACGGTATTTATTTCTTCCACCCGCTTCCAACTGTCCCAGCGGGTTGAACTCGGACAATATATCATTCAGCAGGTATCGTCCGTCTGCTGATTTCATTTTATAGTAATAGTAGGTCGGGGTACGGGCGGCATCTACTTCCAGGCTTCCTCCGGTAGTGCTTACACTGTTGTTGCGGGCATAAGCAAGGATTCCGGTCAGTTTGAAGCGTCCGAGCTCAGTACTCAGACTTGTGCGGAAGTTGTAGCGTTGAACACCGAAAGAGTCGTTTCCTACATAGTTGCTTTCCTGATCGTAATAACCCATTGAAATCATGTAGGTAGAGTGTTCGCTACCTCCGGATACGCTTAGGTTATAATTCTGTTGCATGGCTGTTCGCATAATCTGGTCAAAGAACCAGCTCTCTTCATTCTGATGAGCGGCTAAATCGCGGATTTGGTCAGGAGTATACTTGGGAGCATTGCCTGCATTGGTTTCTGCAAGATTTCTCAGTGTTGCGTTTTGATAGCCTGCTACCGGAGAGAACAGGATGTCCGGGTTTTCCCAACCTATCATGCCGCTCAAGCGGACTACCGGACGCTGGTTCTTTTTCCCTTTTTTGGTGGTCACCACTACTACACCGTTGGAAGAACGTGAACCGTAGATAGCGGCCGTTCCTGCATCTTTCAAGATAGAGATGTTTTCGATGTCCATCGGATTCAGCTTATTGAAGCTTTCACCGTCAGCTACCAGTCCGTCTATCACAAATAGAGGGCTATTGTCATTCAGCGTACTGATACCACGGATATTGAAATTCGTTTTGTTATCATTCGGGTTGTGGTTACGTTGCTGTATGATAACGTTCGGTGCTGCTCCTTGCAATGCCTGAGTCATGTTTGCCACCGGACGGTTTTCAATCATGTCGGCTTTTACTTGGTCTACCGCACCTACCGCACTTTTACGGGTTGTTGTGCCATATCCTACTACAATAACTTCATCGAGGACTTTCGTGTCTTCTTTCATGCTAATGGAAAGAGAACTCTTTCCGTTAACCGGAAACTCTAGAGTAGCATAGCCGATGTACGAAAAAACTAGTGCATCATTGGCGTCACATTGAATGGAGAAGTTGCCGTTGATGTCTGTAATTGTTCCGATTCCCGACTTGCCTTTTACACTTACGCTTACTCCGATGAGAGGTTCACCGGATACATCTTTTACCGTTCCTTTTACGAGGGTATTCTTCGTTTGCGAAGTGTTCAATATGCTCGCTTGTCCGGCATTAATGTCGGGCGCCAGAATAAATAAGGAGGCTATAGCGAGACTGAAAAACAAAAGTTTATACTTTCTACAAGTCATACCTTGTTTTGATTTAAGGAATTAAATTAAATGATTAAAATTCTCTGATGCTAGTTTTGATTTTGAATGGAGAGTACTTTTAGGTCATACGTATTAGTGTTTAATGGATATAAAATAGTGTCTTGACCGTTATGAAAATCAGACGTTGCAAATATGGGGGTGGTGCTGAGGAATGTATGTACGAATTTATGCCATTTATGTCTTTTCTTGATAAAATGGCAGGAATTGAGGAGGAAATGGCGGAAAATCGTGCAATTTATTATCTGTTTATTATTGGTGTAAGAAGTTTCTTTATTACTTTTGTATTAATGAACTGCATCTTTTGCTATTGAATGAAATACTTTGTTGCTTATGGGAAAAACATATCTTTCTCGATTTTTCTTTTTTCTCGTTATCGGTTGGTGGAGTCTGTTGGATGTTGAGGCTACAGCATATAGTTTGCGTCAGTTTTCCAGCAAAAACGGATTGTCTAATAGCGCCATTCTTTCTATTTGTCAGGATTGTGATGGATTGATCTGGATTGGTTCGTGTGACGGATTAAATGTGTTTGATGGGACTGAACTCCGTTTGTATAAGCCTGTTGATGTCCGGAACAATTTGTCTGGTAACTTGATTGATAATATAATGGAAGCGGAAGACCATGTTTTATGGATACAGACGAATTATGGACTCGACCGTTTCGATACTCATTTGCAAACTGTTCAGCGATTTAAAGACTTTCAGGATATTAGCTGTATGGCAAAAACGCGGGAGAATGATGTCTTGGTCATTAAGGATGACGGTTATATTTATTATTTTGATCGGAAAGGACTTAAATTCCACCGTTTGAATGCAAAGCGGTTAGCTTTTGAGGATATACAGTATATATGTGTGGATAGTGCGAATGTTCTATGGATTTTTTCTTCCGGTGGTGATGTCCGTAGTTATGTTATTGAAAAGAAGGAAGATAGTATTCCGGAACTTATTCTTCAGTCGTTGTTTGAGCAGGAGGGAGAGTTGTTTTGGACATCAGGAGAAGGAGATTTGGTTTATTTTATTGACGATGCTTATGATCTTTATGAGTATGATTTGCGTAGCCGGAATAAATATTTCATAGCTGATTTGAAAGAGGAGATAGCTCAGCGAGGGCAGGTCTCTTCTATTGTCAAGCAAAGAGATGATTATTATGTCGGTTTCAAAAGCAGTGGATTGATTTGCTTGAAATATCAGTCCGACAGTAAGGTTAAATATGTCATGCAATCAATCGGCATTGAATCCGGCATTTTCTGTCTGTTTAAAGATCGATTTCAGGATATTATTTGGGTGGGAACTGATGGACAGGGGGTATATATGTATTTCATCGACCATTTTTCTATTCGGAATACTTTATTGGATACTTCTGACTATCAAATTAACACTCCGGTGCGGGCTTTGTTTTTGGATGATGAGCAAACGTTATGGGTGGGGACTAAAGGAGATGGAATTTTGCGTATGCTCCGTTATGCTCCAGATACGGGAGGAAAGTTTGATGTGGAACGGTTGCATACAGGGAATAGTTCGTTGACGGATAATTCCGTTTACTGTTTTGCTCCTAGTTGTTGGAATCGACTGTGGATAGGAACGGAGCATGGGATGAACTATTATTCTTATCGGGAGAGAAAAGTAAAAGAGTTTCCTGTTATGGTTGACGGTAAGACGTTGAGATATGTGCACTCTATATGTGAATTGAATGACAGTACGATTTGGGTGGCTACTGTAGGTGAGGGAATTGTGAAAATTGTGCTGAACGTTTCTGATGGAGAACCTAAAGTTATGTTTACCCGAAGAATTGTGTTAGATGGAGGGAGAAGAGCCTCTAATTACTTTTTTACGTCTCATCAGGAAAATGATTCCATTTTATGGTTTGGTAATCGTGGTTATGGTGCTTACCGGATGAATGTGAAGACGGAGGTGATGATGCCATTTCGTTTTGACCAGGAAGTCAGTAACCAGGCTGTAAATGATATTTTTGCCATTCTTTCAAATAAAAAAGGCTATTGGTTGGGTACTAGTTTTGGGTTGACACATATGCAGTCGCCCGGTAATTATCGGGTATATAATGAGGCAGATGGATTCCCCAATAATACGGTTCACGGCATTTTGGAAGATGGCGAACATAATCTTTGGCTAAGTACCAATCAAGGGGTGGTACGGTTTAATATTGAGGCAAATACTGTCCAGGCTTATAATCGGCAGAATAATCTGGAAGTCACAGAGTTCAGTGATGGTGCTTTCTTTAAGGACGAGCGTACAGGGACTCTCTTCTTCGGTGGAACGAACGGATTTATTACTATCAATGAAAACGATCTTACGGCTATGGAATATATGCCGAAATTGCAGTTTTACCGTCTATCTATCTTTGGAAAAGAATATAATATTTATCATTTTTTGCGGCAAGATAAAGAGGTGGAAGTGTTGGAACTGGATTATAGCCAGAATTTTTTCAATTTATCTTTTGTAGCTGTCGATTATATCAATGGTAATAATTATACTTATTCTTATATGATAGACGGACTAAGCAATAATTGGATAGAGAACGGCTCTTCTACAACGGCTGTTTTCTCCAATCTTCCACCCGGTCAATACACTCTTTGGGTGAAATGCCGGAGTAATATTATGGGTAAAGAAAGCAAGCCGTACTCTTTGGTCATTCGTATTGCTCCTCCTTGGTATATGACACAATTGGCTTATTGGGGATATTTCTTGCTGTTTCTTCTTTTGCTTTGGGGGCTTGTTTATATGGCTATTCGTCGCTATCGTCGGAAACGGGATATTATTATTGAGAAACTGAACCGACAAAAACGAGATGAAATTTATGAATCTAAATTAAGGTTCTTTACAAATATCACACATGAATTTTGTACACCTCTTACTTTAATATCAGGACCTTGTGAGAAGATTCTGTCCTATGCCGGAACAGATGGATATATCCGTAAATATGCTGATTTGGTTCAACAGAATGCACAGAAACTGAACTCGCTGATTCAAGAACTGATAGAATTTCGTCGGTTAGAAACAGGGCATAAGGTATTGGATATACAAGAGGTAGCTGTGGATGAGCATACTCGGGGCATTGCCGAATCTTTCGGTGAATGGGTGGAAAGTAGAAAGGTGGATTATCAACTAAATATTGAGGAGGGAGATCGCTGGAATACAGATGTGAGTTGCTTGAGTAAAATTGTCAATAATTTGATATCGAATGCTTTCAAATATACCTCCGATGGCGGTAAGATAACTGTGGAGCAATGTATTGAAGGAGAAAGGCTTTGTATCCGTGTATCCAATTCAGGTAAGGGAATTAAGAAGGAGAATCTGGATAAGATATTCGATCGCTATAAGATTCTGGATGATTTTGAAACGCAGAATAAGAACGAAGCTTTCCCGAGAAATGGCTTGGGACTGGCTATTTGTCATAGTATGGTGAATCTGCTTGCTGGAGAGATTCGCGTGATGAGCATACCGGAAGAGGTGACGACTTTTGAGGTTGTTTTGCCGATGTTGACTGTTACTGATGCGAAATCAGGAGAATTGAAGGAACTGAAGAAGCAAGTAATGCCAATTAGCGATAAACCAGTAGAGCAGAAGAAGGATATTGTTGCAGATTATGACGCTTCTAGGCAGACTATAATGATTATTGATGATGATCCTTCTATGTTGTGGTTTGTGACAGAAATCTTTGCGGGTAAATATAATGTGCAGCCGTTTAATAGTGCGCAGGAGGCGTTGGAACAGTTGAAACTGAAACAACCGGACTTGATTTTATCGGATGTGATGATGCCGGATATGGATGGACGGGCATTTGCGAAGATTGTGAAGGAAGATAAATTGTTGAGTCATATTCCGCTAGTATTGCTCTCGGCACTTAATTATATTGATGAGCAAGTGAAAGGAATCGAATCGGGTGCGGAGGCATACGTTACAAAACCTTTTAATGTCGAATATCTAGAGAAGATTGTAGAAAGGCAGATTAGGCGTAAAGAGGATATGAAAGAGTATTATAACTCTATTTATAGTGCTTTTAAACTGGAAGACGGGCATCTTTTGCATAAAGAAGACAAGTCGTTCTTTGAGAAAATGATGCGAGTGATAGATGAATATGTGGAGAATCCGGAGCTTTCGGTAGAGTTGTTGAGCGCTTCATTAGGGTGTAGCACTCGTCAGTTTTATCGGAAATTGAAGAATATAACGGATAAAACTCCGGCTGACATTATCAAAGAGTATCGTCTGACGGTAGCGGAACGCCTGTTGCTTACTACAAATCTTACAGTAGAGGAGGTTATGAATAAGGCGGGTTATACGAATAGAGGTACTTTCTATAAAGTGTTTTCTCAAAAGTTCGGAATACCTCCGCGGCAGTATAGAGAGATGAAAAAAAAAGATTTGAAAGAGAAGGACTTTCATTAGTATAATTGAGTGGGGGTGTGTCAAGGGTTTGAATAGTTTATCACGTTGACACACCCCCAATTTCTCGGAAGATTAAAGTTGCTTTTTGGGCTTTCTTCTCGCCCATCCTTCTTCACTGAAGTCAGGCTCCTTATCTTTGAAAAATTCCTGCCAGTTATCTTTCCTTTTCGGTCCGCGGGCATCCGAATATCCCCGCTCTGCACGGCTTGGTTTTTCCTTCTTGCTGGATTTTGAACCTTTGGCAGAAGCATCCTTAGATTTTCTGTCTTTATTTTCATAGCGTGGAGCGCGCTCTTCGTTTTTACCGGATCTTTTACCGCCTTTGCGTTCACCCGAACCGTTTTCGTGTCCTTTTCCGCCTTCTTCACTGGAAACTTCTACAACAACTTTGCGACCATTCCATTTGGCACGGTTTAGAGCTTTTAGAACATTGACAGTTTCTTTTTCAGGTACTTCGAAGAAAGAGAAGTTCTGCATCAGGTCAATGCGTCCCAACTCGATACGTCCGCGTGTATTACTGTTCAATAAGCCGATAAGATCACTGGGGAAGAAACTGTCTGTTTTACCCAGATTGATGAATAGGCGGTTGAAGCCTGGAGCAGCTTTCCGACTTCTCTTTTCGAAACCGTTTTCTTTGCGGTCACCTTTTCTGGCACGTTCACTACGGCTTTCAATTGTTGGTTGTTCTATTTCCGGGCGGTGGCGGTAATATTCTGCGAAACGGTTGAATTCGTGCGAAACCACTCGTTTTATCAGGTCTTCCTTGCTCAACCATTCTAGTTTACGATAGATTTCCGGCATGAAGCCTGCGATTTCTTCTTCATTTACTTTTACTTTTTCAAGGTCGTCAATAACCTTAATCAACTGCTTCTGGCAAATGCCTGCCGCAGTCGGCATCTCTCCGGTAATGAATTTCTTGCCGATAATTCGTTCTATTTCTCTTAACTTTCCCTTCTCGCGGAGATTGATGATAGCGATAGAAGTACCGGTTTTTCCGGCACGTCCCGTACGTCCGCTGCGGTGAGTGTAGCTTTCTGTATCATCAGGCAAGCCGTAGTTGATGACGTGAGTCAAATCGTCCACATCCAGACCACGGGCTGCTACATCCGTAGCAACAAGCAGCTGCAGATTACGAATACGGAACTTTTGCATGACAGTGTCTCGTTGTGCTTGTGAAAGTTCGCCATGCAGCGAGTCGGCATTATAGCCTTCTTGCATTAATTTGTCAGCAATTTCCTGTGTTTCCTTGCGGGTACGGCAGAAAATAATACCGTATATTTGCGGGTAATAGTCGACAATGCGTTTTAAAGCCTCGTATTTATCTTTCGCTTGTACGGTATAAACTACGTGTTTAACGTTGTTGGTACTTTCGTTCTTACGGCCAATAGTGATTTCTTTCGCGTTACGTAAATAGTTTTTGGAGATACGTGCAATTTCCGGGCTCATAGTAGCGGAGAAAAGCAGTGTGTTACGTTCTTGCGGTACATCAGCCAGAATAGCGTTAATGCTATCTGTAAATCCCATGTTCAGCATCTCGTCTGCTTCGTCCATTACAACGTTGCGGATGGTGGATAGGGAAACGGTCTTGCGTTCCATCAAGTCCAGCAAACGTCCAGGAGTGGCTACGATGATATGTACGCCTCGTTTCAGGCTGCGTATCTGGCTGTCAATGGAAGAACCTCCATATACAGGCAGTACTTTTAGTCCATCAATGTATTTGGAATAGTCGTTCAGATCTCCTGCTATTTGGAGACAAAGCTCACGGGTAGGGCAGAGGATCAGCGATTGTGGGATTCTGTTCTTTACGTCAATTTGTTGGAGCAGAGGCAAACCGAATGCGGCTGTTTTACCTGTTCCTGTCTGTGCAAGAGCTACTACATCATTATTTTCTCCTAAAAGGTACGGAATCACTTCCTCTTGTACCGGCATGGGATTCTCGTATCCCATTTCTTCAATTGCTTTACGTATCTCCGGAGAAACGCCAAGCTCTTCAAATGTCTTCATTAAATCTCTGTATATCTTTTATTTCGGATGCAAAGATAGTTAATTTAGTTGATAATGAATGGTTGATAACGGATAATTATTGTAGACATCATCATATTTATCCTTTATCAACAATCAATTATCTGTTAATAAAATGCTGCGCAACTGTTCTATGTCTTCCATAAAAAGTTCGATTCCTCTTTTCGGATACGTTTGTATACTCCCATATTCAGATTCAACCTGTTCCTTTGCGGCATTCAGGAAATCTTTTTTAACCGAATAAATAGTAGTGATTGCTTCTTGAGAGTTGACCGGCAATTTATAGGTGTATTTAGAGGCTTTGGGGATATTGAAATAATCGTTATGGTTGAGAAGAACGGTGAACTGCTTTTTGAATTCCTTTGCGATAATTAGACAAAGTTGATAGTAATTTACGTGTTTGAATATCGTCACAAAGGACACAGAGGGTATAGTCATTTTAGTTGTTGAGCGAATGATATAAAGCTCTGTGTCCTTTTGTGCATTATGGTAAATTTTACCTGTATTTCTTTGCAAACTCCACGGATACCGAATTACTGAAACTTCCGCAAACCTCGGCTGCGAAGTCTTTTCCGCATTGGATTATTTTATCCCATATATCTTCGTTCAAGTTATTTAGGTCGCGGTATCGAACATCATATTTGAGTAATCCATAAATGAGTCCTGCATTAAAATTATCGCCGGCCCCAATGGTGCTGACTGCCTGTAACGGTTCTACCGGATAATCTTTGTTGACCAGATTGGTGCGTAACGCTACTTTTTCTCCACCTGCAGTACAGATGAATCGTGGGCAATAGAATTTGATTTTATCCTTGTATATCTTGTCTACGTCCTGTATGTTGTACATATAGAGGAAATCCTCCAATGAACCGCGTACAATATCCGCATATTCAAGATTCTCAATAATGGTTGGAGCCAGTCTGATGGCTTCGTTCTTATGAGAAGAGCGGAAATTCGGGTCGTAATAGATGATGGCTTTCTTTTCCCGTGCCTGATCGAGTAATTCGAGAATCTTTTCCCGCAGTACCGGATTCAGTGCATAATACGACCCCACCATCACAATGTCATCTTCCTCTAATTTAGGGAATAGGACGTCCAGGCGTTGCTTGGGATAGTCCTTGTAAAATATATATTCTGCATCGCTTTGCTCGTTGAGAAAAGCCAGAGATACTGGTGATTTACCGTCCGGGAATACGTTGACATGATCGGTTGGAATATTATTCTCACGCATAAACTGCAGGATAATATTGCCTACACGGTCATTCCCGGTTTCACTGATGAAACCGACGTTTACTCCCATTCGTCCCAATGAGACGATGCCATTGAATACAGAGCCTCCCGGTACGGCTGCGGAAGGCTGGTCGCCTCGAAAGATGATGTCGAGGATTGTCTCTCCGATACCGATTACTTTTCGCATAGTGATCTTGATTTTTCTCCCAGATAACCACCATGATGGCGTTTTGAATATTCGGCGATCGTGAATCCTGTTTCTTTCATGGTTTGCACCACCAATATATCTCCGATCACTGTCATGGCAGTGGTAGAGGTAGTAGGAGTCATGCCTAACACACAGACTTCAGCCGGCCTACCGGTACTAAGGCAAACATCCGACTCTTTTGCCAACGGACTGTCCGGATTACCAGTAATAACAATAAACTTCAAGTCCGGATCCAGATTATGAGCCAGACGGGTTAATTCCACAATTTCCCGTGTCTTGCCCGAGTTGGAGATCAACAGGAGTAAATCATTTCTTTGTAAAATACCCAAGTCCCCGTGTTGCGCTTCGCTGGGGTGCAGAAAGACGGATGGAATACCGGTGGAACAAAAAGTTGTAGCAATGTTCATGGCAATCTGTCCGGCTTTTCCCATACCGGAAGTTACCAGTTTTCCCTTTTTCTGATGTATTTGTTCTACAATCAGTTTCACTGCTTTTTCATAAGCGTCTGTTACAGGGATGTTGAGCACAGCTTGTGCTTCCTGTTGCAAAAGTTGTTTGATGGAGTCTATCATATAATCAGTTTATTTTTTCTTTTAATTCGTTCAATGTGTTTGCTACTTCGTAATAGGTTGAGAATGGTTGCCGTGCAAACCCTTTATCCTCCAGGGTGTGGAGTGCTTTCAATAGTTCGTCATAGAAACCATATTCGTTGTAGAAGATGACCTTCTTCCGGTGATAGCCGATAGAAGCAGCGGCTATTACATGGAAAATCTCATCGAGCGTACCAACGCCTCCGGGTAGTGCGACTAGCACCTCCGACTTCTCCGTTATGATGTCTTTGCGGTCACTCAAATTGCGGGTGTGAATTTCTTCGTCTAACAGAGTGCTTACTTTGCCGTTCTCCTCCAGTTTGGCGGGAACAACTCCGATGACCTTGCCGCCGTTTTCTTTCACGGCGCGGGCGATACATTCCATCAGTCCGAGGCTGGCACCTCCATATATCAAGGTTTTGCCTTTCTGCCCCATCCATTCTCCTATTTGGCGGGCACTTTCGAAGTACATTTTGTCAATGTTTTCGGAGGCGGAACAGAATATTCCTATTTTTTCCATATACGTTGTTGCTGTTATAGTCCACAAATATCTGCAATTTTCTATAAACAGCAATAAGTTTTATTGTATTTTTGTGGCATTAATTCAATAAGGAAGTAGAAAACAATGCATTGCAACGAATATACATTGCCAAATGGCTTACGTATTATCCATGAACCGACCCTCTCAAAAGTAGCTTATTGTGGTTTTGCGATCGATGCCGGAACGCGCGATGAGGCGGAGAATGAGCAGGGAATGGCCCATTTTGTGGAACACCTGATTTTTAAGGGAACGGAGAAGCGGAAAGCCTGGCATATCCTCAACCGGATGGAGAATGTGGGTGGCGACCTGAATGCTTACACTAATAAGGAAGAAACGGTGGTCTATGCCGCTTTCCTGAAAGAACATCTGGAACGGGCGCTTGAACTGTTGGGGGATATTGTATTTCATTCAACTTTTCCGCAGCATGAGATAGAAAAAGAAACGGAGGTCATTATTGATGAAATCCAGTCGTATGAGGATACTCCGTCGGAACTGATCTTCGATGATTTTGAGGATATGATCTTCCGCAATCATCCATTGGGAAGAAACATTCTTGGTAAACCGGAGCTGCTGCGGAGTTTTCGCACAGAGGATGTTCTGTCGTTTACCCGCCGGTTTTACCAACCGGGGAATATGGTGTTTTTTGTTCAGGGACAATATGAATTCAAAAGAATCATCCGCCTGGTAGAGAAATACCTCTTGGATATTCCTGATGTAAGAGTAGAGAATCGTCGTACACCTCCGCCTCTTTATGTGCCGGAACATCTGACGGTTTCCAAAGACACACACCAGGCACATGTAATGATGGGTAGTCGTGGCTATAATGCGTATGACGACAAACGAACGGCTCTCTATTTATTGAACAATATCCTCGGAGGTCCCGGGATGAATAGCAAACTCAATGTGTCTCTTCGTGAGCGTAGAGGGCTGGTTTATAATGTCGAATCCAATCTGACCTCTTACACGGATACAGGGGCTTTCTGTATTTATTTCGGGACAGATGTGGATGATATGGACACCTGTTTGAAACTGACCTATAAGGAACTGAAGCGGATGCGTGATGTGAAAATGACTTCCTCCCAGTTGGCAGCAGCGAAAAAGCAGTTGATCGGACAAATCGGAGTGGCATCTGATAACTTTGAGAATAATGCGCTGGGAATGGCGAAAACATACCTTCATTATCATAAATATGAATCATCCGAGTTTGTTTTTAGGCGTATTGAAGAGTTAACAGCAGAGCAATTACTGGAGGTTGCCAATGAAATGTTTGCAGAAGAGTATTTATCAACGCTGATTTATAAGTAGCTTTTTTGATACAGCTACGATATACTGGAATAAACTATTAATATTAAACTGATCATGAGAAACTTAACACGAAATGTATGGATTTGCTTGGGTCTGATAATGTTTCCCCTTACAACATTCGGACAGCAGAAGAACAATTTTACCTATGTGCCCGCCCAAGAGCTTTTACTGGTAGGAAAAGCGACTACCGAAGGCGAATATTTCCACCGGGTAGACACTGCAAAGTATTGTATGATGCCTCCTGCGGCAAAGAAGCTATTCACTAACTCTGCAGGTTTGGCTATTTCCTTCACAACGGACAGCCCGGTGATAAAAGCTAAATGGACTGTTTCTGGCAATTACCAATTGCCAAACTTGACCGGGATAGCCCAGAAAGGCTTGGATTTGTATATCAAACGCGATGGGAAATGGCAATTTGCCGGAGTAGGGATGCCGGGTGGCGTAACTACGGAAAGAGTGATTGTTGATAATATGGGAACCGAAGAGAAAGAATGTTTGTTATATCTGCCTTTATATGATGAGTTGAAGAGTCTGGAGATAGGCGTTTCTTCTGATGCTCACATACGTAAAGGAGAAAATCCGTTCAAAGAAAAGATAGTGGTATACGGGTCCAGCATTTTGCAGGGAGCATCTGCCAGTCGTCCCGGGATGGCTTATCCGGCTCGTTTGTCCCGTAGCAGCGGATATAATTTTATCAATTTAGGATTGAGCGGAAACGGCAAGATGGAGAAAGAAGTTGCCGAGATGTTGGCGGATATTGATGCGGACGCTTTCATCTTGGATTGTATTCCTAATCCTTCTCCCAAAGAGATAACCGACCGGACTGTTGACTTTGTAATGACCTTGCGGGAAAAACATCCGGATACACCTATTATTGTGATACAGACATTGATACGCGAAACGGGAAACTTTAATCAGAAAGCCCGTGAGAATGTAAAGCAACAGAACGAGGCCGTCGCCGAACAAGTAGAAGTACTGCGTAAAAAAGGCGTAAAGAACCTGTATTTCATCAAAGAAGACCGCTTCTTGGGAACAGATCACGAGGGGACTGTAGATGGGACCCATCCGAATGACTTGGGATTCGACCGGATGTTGAAGAAGTATAAGCCGGCTATCAGTAAGATTCTGAAGATTAAGTTCAAGGCTGAACAATAAGGATGAAAGATCATAATGGAGACAGATAGCCAAAGAAATAAAGGTCAATTCATGGGGGTGAATTGACCTTTTTCTTTTATTAAGATGTTAAGTTGCTGTTGGTGGCTCACCCGATAAACATAGGGGGGCCTAAGCATATGGTTTTGTAAGTCTGAACAGAAAGAACCTGATATCCGTCACCCCTCTCAGAGACGCCCTGAATGCTTTGATTTTTGCGTTGAACGATTCAGCGAAGGCATTTGCGGCTCTGTCAACAAAGAAATTCAAGCCGGCAGAAGGGGGCAGCCCGAAAATCCTGTGGGCGGTTCATGCTTCAATGCAGTCAACAATCACCGGCGGGAGAAAGTTTTCCGACAGACGCCCCGTTCTGTTAACGGATGCAAACGCAATAGAAGAGAGTTTGTCCGCATTTTGGAAAACGCAACAAGCCATCCGTTGGTTTGCATCATTTAACAATTAAGCGTCAAATTCCGTTTTATCCTCGCTTCATGAAGCATTCATTTTCGTTTCTTCACGGATATTAAGTAAATATTTATTCAATTTTAGAACGAAGAGGGAACGAAGGGGGAACGAAGGGGAAACGAAGGGGATACGAAGAAGTGACGAAAAAGCAGCGGACAAGCGAGGAAAAGACAAAAAATCAGAATCTTCGGGAAGGCTCCGGAAGGAGCTTGTTTTTTCGTTTTTTTATCAGTCTGTTAACCAAGATTAAGCGTCCGGAGTGAACCGCCGAATGGAAAACCTTGGGTACGGATGTTGCAGGAATTCATCATACAATAATAGGTCTTCCGGAGATACATCGCTTTCCTGGTTCTCGCAATACTCCATAAAGTCCTCGAATTGCAGTTCGTTGACTTGTTTGCGGAAATAATCGATTACTTGATGTTTGGCAATAGTGAAAATAAAGGCTTGGAGGTTACCGAAACTATTCAGTTGACTACGGTTGTCCCATAGCCGTAGAGAGGTATCTTCCTGTAATAGAAGTAGGTCAGGCAAATATAATGAATTGTTTCAAGACAAAGAGGAATGGTGGTTGATTTTGTTTAAAAATGAATAGAAAACAAAGCGAATGTATTGTTTGTGCATTATCAGGAACTTATATAATTAAACTTTTCTTATAATTTCTTCTTTATTGATATTCGCGGCTGCTTGTATAGAGATTGCGAAACTTCAGTAAATAAATGGTTGGCAGGTTTGCTTTCATTACCGGAATTCGTATTTTTGTAACAAATACGTGTTTGATAACAATTGAATAGCAAAAATAATATGTTGGTGACGGGCAGAAAACTCCCTATCGGGATTCAGACTTTCGAGGATATCCGCAACGATGGATACTTGTATGTGGATAAGACAGCATTGATGTGGACCATGGCGAATACAGGCAAGCCTTTTTTCTTGAGCCGTCCGCGCCGGTTTGGAAAGAGTTTGCTGATTTCTACGTTCGAAGCGTACTTTAAGGGACGGCGTGAGCTTTTTACCGGACTCGATGTGGAGAAATTAGAAACAAAATGGGAGGTGCATCCTGTGTTGCATATTGATTTGAATGCCGAGAAATATGATTCGCCCGATAGGTTGGATGCTATTTTAAGTAATCAGTTGACCCAGTGGGAAGCCATCTATGGTGTGGGAGATGATGAAACTACTTTATCCTCCCGTTTTTGGGGCATCATCCGTCGTGCTTCCGAACAAACGGGTAAAGGAGTGGTGGTATTGGTGGACGAGTATGACAAACCATTATTGCAGGCTATTCAGAACGAACCGCTTCTCGATTCTTACCGTTCTACTCTGAAAGCTTTCTACGGGGTACTGAAAAGTGCAGATCGCTATCTCCGTTTTGCGTTCCTGACGGGTGTTACCAAATTCTCGCAGGTCAGCGTGTTCAGTGACTTGAACCAGTTGATTGATATCAGCATGAATTATGATTTCTCTACTATTTGCGGCATTACCCATGAGGAGCTTCTCGCTAACTTTGAACCGGAGATCGAGGCGCTATCGCAGGCGAATGGCATCGACAAGCAAGAAGTCGTGGATACAATGACCCGGCAATATGATGGTTATCACTTTCATCCCAATGGCGGGGGAGTGTTCAATCCGTTTAGCGTTCTGAATGCTTTTTTCAGTAAAGAGTTTAGCAATTATTGGTTTCAAACCGGAACTCCTACCTTTCTTGTAGAGCTGTTGAAGGAGAGCGACTATGATCTCCGTTTGTTGATGGATGGTATAGAAACAGCGGTTTCCGCTTTCACCGAATATCGTGCAGATAAGAAAAACCCGATCCCATTGATTTATCAGAGTGGCTATCTGACCATTAAGGACTATGACAGACGATTCAAAATGTATCGTCTTGGTTTTCCTAACGATGAAGTACGTTACGGTTTTCTCAACTTTCTGGTTCCATTTTACACCTCCGTGACCGATGATGAAAGAAGCTTTTATATCGGCAAATTTATCAATGAACTGGAAAATGGTAATGCGGATGCCTTCATGCGTCGTTTTGAAGCTTTCTTTGCAGATTTTCCCTACGAGTTGAATGACCAGACCGAGCGTCATTATCAAGTTGTCATTTACTTGATCTTCAAATTGATGGGACAATTTACTCAGGCAGAAGTACATAGCTCACGAGGGCGCGCAGATGCTGTGGTGCGGACTCCTAAGTTTATCTATGTTTTCGAATTTAAGTTGAATGGGACTGCCGGCCAAGCTATGCAGCAGATTGATGAGAAAGGGTACGCACTTCCTTATGCAGTGGAAGGTCGGCAGGTGATAAAAGTCGGTGTAGAGTTCAGTGCAGAGAAGCGGAATGTGGAACGCTGGGTTGTAGCCTGATTTTGATTTCAGGTACAAATGATTACTTCATTAATAATACTTCTAAAATAAAAAAAACGATGTTTCAGAAACTTGTAGCTATAGAGCCGGTCAGCCTGGTTCCGTCGGCCGAAAAAACGTTGTATTCATTTGCCGGTCAGGTTGTGATGTATCCTGACATACCCGCGAGTGATGATGAAATCATTGCCCGTATCGGAGATGCCGATGCGGTGCTCCGTTTGCAAAGAATCATCATAAACGGGAGTTCCTTTGAGTGCGTTAGGACCTTTTTCATTGAAGAAGCGGGCCGTCGTATTTCCCATTAGGGAGGCAGCTCTTAAAACATCGAATCCACCGGTAGCTCCGGATGCGATATAGATTCGTGTGCCATTTGTCTTGGCGGTTTCTGCCACTTCCCGCATAGCGGCAGGGGAGGCCGACTCTACCAGATAATCTGGTTTTAATGCTAATAACTCTTCCAATGTAGCGCAAGCAATGCAAGGTTTGCCATGTTGCTGCATTTTACGAACGATGTGCGCTGCTTTTGAAGCCGTACGCGAATAGACACCTACCAGATCGTAATCTGGTAATAAGCCTTTGACAACTGCATCCGCAATGATTCCTGCAAGTCGTCCACATCCTACAATGACTAACTTTTTCATGCAACAAAGATAATACTTTTATTGGTAAGACCTTTGGGCGCTAATTATCATATTTCAGTTCTTTCCGGGTGGGATGCATCCATTTTTACATCAGGACTCTTCTATGGGCAATGCTACTTTCAGATTCGGATAACAGTCGCCCAGGCGTTTTAGAAAATCATTGGCAATGACAATGGCATGTACCGTTTCTTCCGCATCTGCCGGAGTTCCGGGAATATTCGTGAAGATCAGGCAGGAATAAAGGATGAGTTCAATCGCTTTTCCGTCTGTCTGCAAAGAGAGCTTATAGGCTTTTACATTTTTGCCGCGAGCTTGTGCCTGTGCTTTTACTTGTCCCTCCAAAGGATATACGGTGAGCCTGGAGTTTTTGAGTTGCGAAGGTTCGAATATCAGATGCTTGTCAATTTCCCCATCGGTATCTGTGTCGAACAGGTGCAGCTTATCACCGCTTAATACCAGATATTTAGGAGTTGCCACGGTAGTGAAACGCACGGTTCCCAAAGTAGCCATTCCTTTCAGTTTGTCTTTCACACCGTCTTTGAGGGCATCTACCATATTGTGTTCGATGTTGGCATAATTGAAAGCATCGATAGGGCTTTGCTCCATCGCTTTTTTCAGAAAGGGGAGTTCGGATGTCAGAAATTGGTTCTTGTATTGTGCCGCATTTGCAAATTCTGCTTTGAAATCGGTACTGTCTACTGCCTGAACCTGTTGGGAAACTTTGCTTTTTATATAAAACCAATATCCCAAAGATAGGATAATGCAGACAATTGGAATAAGCGAATAAATGTTCATGAGTTTTAGTTTTAGGTATCCGTACTATTTTTCTTCTTCCTCGTTGTCATCCTTCTCTTTTTTCACTATGCCCAGAAGTCCCAGGATAAAGTCTTTCAGATAGGATAGTAGGCCTATGACTATCAACGCTGCAAAACCATAAAAAAGAAGGCTGCCACCCCATTTGTCCCAAATGGTGGGTTCAGGGATGAGGCTGCTAAGTTCTTCTACATTCAGGTCTTTCCGGATTGCTTCGGCATATTCGTCAGGAATGTCGTAATACGTATCGGGTTTCGATTCGGAAAAGAGTACGAGCATGCGTTTGCCATCTTTCTCGATATAGCCTAAATCCAGATGAGCGCCTTCGTCCGTTTTATAATAGGAGCTGTCGGGGAGGGTTGCTACTTTGGGAATGTTGTTGCTTACAGGAATTCTGATTCTGCGTGCCTCGGCATTACTACTCATCAAAAGACCGGCTATGACGGTCAGAATAAATAAAAACTGTTTCATAATTATTATAATTTAATGTGTTAATGGCTGATAGAGGAATCTACTTTCATACAGTGCTTGTTTTACAACATTATAACTACCATTTTTTAAATGATAGTGCCAAAGTTATAAAACAATTCCGAAAAAGTGAACGATCGTTTCTTTTTTATCTTTTTTTTGCATAGCTAGTCTAGGTGGAAGGGATATGGTTTGTGTTGAATAATACAGTCTAGCTTTTTAATAAGGAGTAAACAGCATGTAAATGTTTGGAGAGTAGTTGGGTGTCCAATCCGCCCAGGAATGCCATTTCAAAGGACAGTCCCATGTAAACCTGCCGGAACATGATTACCGCTTCTTCAATGTCTACGTCTTTTTTTAGTTCTCCTGTTTGTACGGCGCTTTGGATGGCGGCACGCCAGTAAGCATAATCGCTGGCTACGAGATTATGGAGTTTTTCTTTGGCGTCAGGATCATACTGGATCACTTGAAACAGAAAATGAAAATATTGGGCATGGTATGAAAAATTTTCTGGCACCACCTTATTTACACTTAATAGCTTGCTTAGCATATCCATCGTTCGTTGCACTCCTCTCACGTATTCATCTATAAATTCGGCAAACGTACCGTTGGTTGCAGTGAATTTGTTTCGTGGATTTTGTGTGCCGAACAAAAATCTGTCCACTACGGCAATGAATAACTCTTGTTTGTTCTTGTAGTATTTGAATATGCCGGCTTTCGACATTCCGAGCATCTTACCAAGTTCCGCAAAACTGGCTTTTTCGTAATTCACGGACATAAATAGTTTGAACGCAGCTATTAATAAATCATCACGGGTAATTTTCATATTACGGCAGTCTTTTATAATTTTCTATCCCCGAAAATACGATTTTATCGGATAGCTTGCATAAAAGCGGGCAATAGATTAACAAAAATAAATCAGGAAATGTGGTTGATGAATCAGTGAAAAGTTATTTTTTAGTAAATCACCTTTCATTGTTTTTCTGTATCAATAGATGGGACAGTGGCGAGTTATGTAATTCTCTAATAGTTTTAAAACAAGGTTTCACCAGTTTTGCCGTTAGTTGAATAGCTATAAATCAATATCTTATGGTGAAAGAGGATGCAAAATACAGAAATATTCATCCTTCACTCCCTTCACTGTTCTTTTTATATGCTATAAGCTAAAGTAAATATGCTCATAGCAAATGCTCCATCAAGTATTAACACTTGAGTTGTAGGCTATTAATACTTTGTATCTAGGCTATTAATACTTGAGTTGCTGGACATATATACCCAAGACGCAGGATATATATATCCAACGTGCAGGATATATATGCCCAATACATTGGATATATATGCCCAACAAATTGGATGTATACACCCATTAATCTAACGTAAGTTCGATATAACTTTGTTCGCATGGTTTCCTTCCCGAAGGAGGAGAATCGGAATAGTACAAGCTTATATCGAACTGATGTTAATCTATATGATGTAAGCATCTTCGCAGTGCTATCTTCTCATTTGCTAAACTCTAATCACTTAGTGGTCTACTCTATTGGGGCTTTTGACTAAGCAACTGTCTAGTACCAACAGACTTTCCGGTCCCATATTGAACAACAAGTCTATGATACTCAAATTGGGCAGGAAACCCAGTTTGGACTCGAAAACCTGATAGTAAGGTTGCGGAACAAACTCTGTATCCACTTCCCTGAAATCCTTTTTCGGATGAATCACTTCCCGAAGATCGGATTCTCCGCGAGCAAACTCCATCTTATATTCGGAAGTGCGCTCAATGGTGGGGTGAATATCAATCAATTCACAGACCATCCGGCAGAGTTCTTCGTTGAAATCGATTAAAAACTCGTATTTCTTTTCATAGAAAGGGCGGAAGTCATCCTTGTAGTACTCGAAGAAAGGAGTATTGTTGTAGGCCGATTCGATGGCGTTCCAATGTAGATGTCTCCAGTTGCCGTGGTCGGAGATGCGGATATCCTTCATTGGGCACTTCAATGTATCGGGCTTTACGGTTGGGATGGAAAGAGCTAACTCACCCGATGGGCCGGCAATGGTGCACCGGTTGCGGTAGGTTTGTTTTATATAGTGGTCGTATTGTTCTACAAACACTTTGTCATAAGCCAGTAGTTTGGTATAATATTCAACAGGAGCGAGATAGGCTGAAGATAAATAAGCGATGTTCATTTCTTTCATTTTAATTCGTTTAGGAGGCTTTGTTAGTAAGGATATTATGAGATATTATGAAGAGGATGTTTCTTTGATGATTCGGCAGATCATTTCACTGTTCTGAAGAAACGCTTCCACCGATATCCGTCAAACAAACCTGTTTCTTTTTCTTTAGAGAACCAAATGACGGAGGCTTTTCCGATGATATGGTCTTGCGGGACAAATCCGAAGAGCCGTGAGTCGGAGAAGTTGACCGTATTGTTAGACCCCATCCAATAGTAATCTTTGGTGAAATAACAGTGTTGTGTGGGTTTTCCGTCCACGTAGAGAGTGTCGTTCTTTATTTCTGCCTGTTTGCCTTCGTGCATCACGAGGGTATTCCGCAGCAAGGTCATGTTCCAGGGATAGACCCGGATGAATTTCCCTTTTCCGGGGACAATCAGCGGATTTGGTTCGGCATCTTCTTTGTTCGACAAAGGTTGGACGAAACTCTCTTTCCCATTCATGGCCTGTTCCAACAGATAATATTCGTAGCGGCTGAAACTGCGCACATGGGTACTGTCATTACTTCCCATCAATCCGTCGTTGGTAATGGAAAGGGTATGCATGAGTGACGTAATCAGATTTTCTTTTGAAGCGGGATACGAATAAAGTCTTTTCTTATCCGGGTTAAACTGTGCCTCCGGAGAAATAACGGAGAAAAGAGAATCGACCAATAACGTATCGCCCGGAACTCCGAGACAACGGCTGATATAGATTTCCCGACGGTCGATGACAGGTTGCCGGATTCCGGCAGGATTATTGAACACTACGATGTCTTGCCGACGCACGGGACTCTCGCACCAGCGGTGATAAGAGAAAAGCGACATGAAAGGAATCCGCAACCCGTAACTCCATTTGTTGACCAGGATACGTTCACCCTGAAAAATGGAATTCTCCATGCCGGTGGAAGGGATAAGGCAGGACGTGAAAGCAAATCCCCGGAGCAGAAGCACTACGGCTACTGCTCCGGCAAATGCTAGTATCCATTTGAATTTACGAATGTTCATCAACTTTTATCACCTTATCACTCTATGCTATCCGTACACTTATCAGCCTACCCACTTGAAGAGGCGGTTCCAGCGAATCTTGCCGTCGAACCATCCACGGTCTTTGTCAAGCGATAGCCATACAACAATCGGTTTGCCCACTACGTGGTCTTCGGGCACAAAACCCCAATAACGGGAGTCGGCGGAGTTGTGACGGTTGTCGCCCATCATCCAGTAATAATCCATTTTGAAGGTATACTCGTTGGTCTTTTCACCGTTGATGTAGATACCGTCCGGTTTCACTTCCAGCTTATTGCCTTCGTAGGCTACGATGCAACGCTCATAGATAGGCAGGTTGTCTTCTGTGAGGGTAATGGTAGCTCCTTTGGCAGGAATCCAGATCGGACCGTAATTGTTGCGGTTCCATTGGGTATAAAGATTGAGCGGATACATCTGTCCGGCATAATCTTCGGGTTCCATGACTATTTTGCTGATTAGCTTTTTGTTGCCCAAAAGCGTTTCATACATCTTCTTGGTTAGCGGGAAATGATATACCGGGTTCAGTTTGCCTTGTGCATTCCGGCTGTCCAGTCCCATTTCCAGCAATCCGCTTTCCCAGCCGGAGTCTTCTATCAGCATGGTGTCATCCTTGCTGATGCCTAATTCGCGCAGCATATCCTCGGGAATGTACGGGCCGGTGGTCTGTACGAAGTAATTGAATTGCAGGTTTTCGGGGTTTTCGATTGCTTTACCGTCAATCATCACCTGTCCGCCTACAATCTGAAGGGTATCACCGGGCAGGCCGACACAACGCTTCACATAATTCTCGCGACGGTCTACCGGGCGCCAGAGGACTTCACCGTAAATGCGCGGGTTGTTCATTATCTGTTTACGTCCTGCAGCATAGTACAAATCATAGATAGCACGTTGCTGGGCGCGTGTCAGACTATCCATTTCAATCTGTTTGGAATAGATACGTTGTCCTTCGCCGTAAGCCAGCGTATAGAAGTCCGTTGTCTGTTGGTAGTTCACTGCTACCGTATCTCCTGCGGGGAAGTTGAAGACAACAATGTCATTCAGTTTCACTTTGCCGAAGCCCGGTACCCGTTTGTACTTCCATTGTGGCCACTCGATATATGATTTAGTATTGAAGACAGGTAGTGTATGCTGCGCCAACGGCATGGAAAGGGGAGTGTTCGGTACGCGGGGACCGTAACTCATCTTGCTCACATACAAGAAGTCGCCCACCAGCAATGATTTTTCCAGCGAAGAAGAAGGAATCTGATAATTCTGGAAGATGTAGATATTGACGAAGTAGACAGCAACCAACGCAAACACGATGGCGTCTACCCAGCTCATGACACTGCGAACAGCCGGATTCTTCGACTTCTTCCAAAAAGACCAGGGAATTTTCTTTGTGATATAAATATCGAAAATGAAAGGAACAACAATCAATCCCCACCAACTCCGTACCCAGATAAGGAAGATGAGGTAAAGTAGAATAACGATGGCACATTTGATCCATTGTGCGCGTGTGGCTTGTCTCATAATGTTATATTTGTTTAGAACTAGCTTCTGATATTTTAGTCATTTAAGAACGGGAATAAATCACTCATGCCCAAAAAGCCTTCGTGTGTGGCAGTATATTCGGCAGCCAATACGGCTCCCAATACAAATCCGCCACGGCTCTTGGCATCGTGGGTGATAGAAATGGTGTCTACATCAGACTCATACCGGATGGTATGAAGTCCGAAAACCTCACCCTCACGGATCGAGCTGATAGGAAGTTCGTTAGGGGCACAATCGTTGGTTCCGCTAATGGTTCCGTCCGGTGCAAGGAAAGTCCCTTTCACCCATTTGTCCTTACGGTCTATCTTTTCCAGAATACCTTCCGCCAGTGTAATGGCTGTTCCGCTGGGGGCATCCAGCTTGTGAATATGATGTGTCTCGCTCATGGTGACATCGTATGCGGGGAACTGGTTCATGATTTTAGCCAGATACTTGTTGAGAGCGGAGAAGATGCTGACTCCCAGGCTGAAGTTGGACGACCAAAAGAGTGTTTTTCCCCCTTCCGTGCAGAGCTTCTTGATTTCTTCGCCATGCTCCGCCATCCATCCGGTACTGCCCGATACCAGTTTCACACCGGCTTTGAACGTTTTCATATAATTGCTGTAAGCTACCATCGGATTGGTAAACTCAATGGCCACATCGGCCGATTTGAACGCTTCCGATTCGAAGTCATCCTGATTATTGATATCAATGATGCAGACGATTTCATGTCCGCGACTACGGGCAACCTTTTCTATCTCTTTGCCCATCTTTCCGTAACCGATCAGTGCTATTTTCATTGTTTTTTGACTTATATTCAAAATAATAGTTGCAAAGATAAGATTTTTATTACATTTGCAGCGCACATTAACGTCTTGTTAACATGGAACACCTTCTTCACTACGTGTGGAAACATAAATTATTTCCCCTGAAAGTACTGCAAACCACCAACGGTTTACCGGTAGAAGTGATTGACCCCGGTCTGCAAAACCCCAACGCCGGTCCCGACTTTTTCAACGCGAAACTAAAGATTGATGGCGCCTTGTGGGTGGGAAACATCGAAATACATACACACGCTTCCGACTGGTTCCGCCACGGACATCATTCTGACAAAGCATACGACTCTGTAATTCTTCATGTGGTGAGCGAAGCAGATGCGGAAATAACCCGTTCCAACGGTGAACCGATCCCGCAACTGTTACTGACTTGTCCGGAAAATGTGCGGTTGCATTATCGCGAACTTTGTGTGGCGGACCAATATCCGGCTTGTTATCCCGTCCTTGCCTCTCTTCCCAAACTTACCATTCATTCCTGGCTGACCGCTTTGCAAACGGAACGTTTGGAGCAGAAAGCGCAGTTAATCACACAGCGTCTCGCCCTTTGTAACCGTAATTGGGAAGATGCTTTCTTTATCACCCTTGCCCGTAATTTCGGTTTTGGCTTGAATGGAGATGCTTTTGAAACGTGGGCGGGATTACTGCCGTTTCGTGCGATGGATAAGCACCGGAATGATTTGTTTCAGATAGAGGCTTTTTTCTATGGTTTGGCGGGATTGTTGGAAGAGAAGTTTCTGAAAAGGGAACAGGAAGACGAGTATAGTCTCCGTCTTTGTAAGGAGTTCCGTTATCTGCAGCGGAAGTTTGAAATCGGGCAGGGGATGGACGCTACGTTATGGCGTTTTCTACGGCTTCGTCCGGATAACTTTCCGCATATTCGCCTGGCACAGTTGGCTTATCTCTATCAGAAAGGGGATAAGTTGTTTTCACGTTTGCTGGAAGCGGAAACGCTGGCGGATGTGAGAACTTTGCTGGATACACGTACGTCTTCCTATTGGGAGAATCATTATTTGTTCGGGCGACTTTCTTCGCAAAAGGAGAAAACGCTGGGAGAGCGTTCCAAGGATTTGATTATCATTAATACAGTGGTTCCTTTTCTTTATACATACGGTTTGCATAAGGCAGATGAACGAATGTGTGAACGTGCCGGACGCTTTTTGGAAGAATTGAAGGCGGAGAGCAATCATATTATCCGCTCGTGGAGCGATGCCGGGCTTCCGGTTGTCAGTGCGGCGGATAGTCAGGCATTGATACAGTTGCAAAAAGAGTATTGCGATAAACGGAAATGTTTGTATTGCCGTTTTGGTTATGAGTATTTGAAACATAATTCTTTATAGGGTACATTTTATTAGAATTGTTTGCTTATATAATCCAGTCCGAGGTCTAGTTTCCGACTTCGGACTCAGCAATATCTACGCCTAAGTGCGAATACAGTGTGTAGACGTCTATTTAATGTCAGTTCGATATAATTTAAAACAATGCAAGTTGCCTGTCTTTGATGAATTCAAAACAGTTTCTTTCACTATAACTTTTCTACTTCCTCTTTAGACAATCCGGTAGCTTGTGAAATTATATCGATAGCTACTCCCAATTGTTTCAGATTTCGAGCATTATTCCAATTGGCTTCTCTTGCTCCTTCTTCTCTTCCTTTCTTTTCCGCTGTAGACATAACACTATACCAGTCACGGAAATTTTTCAAACTGTCCCAATACTCGCTCAGTTCAGTCTTGGTGAATTTAGCTATTTCCGCAGTTTCAAAAAGACGGTCAAAAACTCTGTTCTGTAATGCTTTAGGACGTTCAAGCAGAGAAGCAAGATTACGCAAGACAAACAGCCACTTGTCAAACATGTTCTCCAACTCATCCTCATTCTTGTTGAATTTTGGCATTTCAAGGTAAACAAAGGTGAGCTTGTCATAGAATATCTTGTGCGTATAAAGGTCTACAAGCTTCACCTCATGATGGAAATACTTCTCATCCGAATTGTCAAAGGAGAAATTCAGGATACCCACCACATAAACAGCCTTCAACTCATAATCCCATTCCCCCCGTTTGGCCTGCTCACGAATAGGGAAAGTGGAATAAAAGACACTGCGGTCCTTAAAGAACTGCTGCTCGCCACGCTGCATCTCAACCAGGAACTTCTCGCCTTTCTCATTCTCGCAATATACATCAAATACGGCACGACGGTCATATTCCTGCGTGCCAAGATGTTCCGCATTAAGATAAGTGACATCCTTGATAACCTCCTCCTTGAATAAGAGCGCATTCAAAAAGCTGATCAACAATTCCTTATTCATTGCTGTTCCAAAAAGCAACTTGAATCCGAAATCGGTATATGGATTTACATATTTATCCTGTATTCCTTCCGTTCCCATGTCTTTTTCCATTTTTTATAGTTTGAAATTCCAATCCAGCCCCCTTCGTATAACAATAATATGGATTTCCTTTTGAAATGCCTCAATAGCCTTCCGGAGCATTATGTACAAAAGTAGCAATAATCAGATATAATCAAACAGAAAAAGGCTATTTTAACAGAGGGATGAAAATATCCGGGCAAAGATTATCCCTTATTATATAAGCCTCGTTATTTTGTTATTTGTACGGTTGTCTATGGACCGGCTATTTTTTTCAGGCTGTCCAATTATTTTCCTGACTTCGTCAACGCGTACCCCAAAATCAGGGTATGAAAAGTTACAAAACATTATTTATCAAGATATTATAAAATCAATGTTTTTATAGTGACGAAGTCAGGAGCCTAGAAATTCTTTTTCGTATAAATACTTATTGTGTTCTCTTTATATTCTTTTCTTTATGAAGAAACTCTAAAACTTCAGCTTCCATTCGTAAAGCTTTTGTTCCTTTTTTCTTTATCGGTTGTTTTAAAAGGTAATTTCCCATGTTGGTAGCTGCATTTATATTTCCTTCCTCTATATAAAGCTGGAATAATTTGTACGAAGGAGTGATATGATGTGGAATCATGGCAGCAGCCGTTTGATAATATGCTTCAGCCTGGGGAAAATCTTTTTTCTGTTTCCAAAAATCTCCCAGCTTGATATATAGTTCACTATTAGGAGCGATTCGGACAGCTGTTTGCAATATTTGTAGTTTTGTATTTAAAGGATAATCTTCCAAACTACTTTTTGAGTAGATGTACATTAACTGTGAATTATAACGAAATAATGGATATAATTGGGATAGTTGAGAATAGGTGTCCTTGGATATTTTATTTTTATCCACTATCCTGATAATTGTAGTAAAAGTTTTATGATAAATATGATAAGATCCAATTGATATGCATACGATAAAAATGAAGGCTATACTTCTAATGATATATTTTGTAGAATTTGATATTGTAAACGTTTTTATGGTTTTGCTTTTCATCATACCTATTATGCTGATGAATAATATTTCTAGTGGAAAAACCTCGCCAGGATAAGAAAAAAAAGAGAAGACTAAGAAAGTGATTAAGGCGGATTTCAGGCAATGGTCAGTATTATTCTTTTCTTTATAACTAAATAATGCATACAACAACCATGTGACAACAACTAGTCCGACTATTCCCTGTTCTGCTGTTATATGTAAAAACTCGTTGTAGGCATAAAAAATATTGTCAGCTAATAATATGTATGGAGAATTTGGGTTTTGTAGGAAATATTCAGCCTGATAAAGCATATAATTAGCTTGCCATCCTCCGGCTCCAATACCGAATAGAGGATAATCTTTTATCATCGTTATTGTGTTATGCCATATTAGCAATCGGCCATCTGCCGAATCTCTTCTTATAAAGTAGATTGATATGATAAAAACGGTGATGATAAGTAGAAAACTAGATTTCAAAAGAGTTGGTTTGACTTTGATTGTATGTTTTCTTTTTAACCATTGCCATAGGAATATCATGCTTCCTACCAATGCAGCTGTCCATCCGGCGCGTGAACCAGATAATAGTAAACCATATAAAATAAAACAGGCTATCATGCAAAATGATAATGTTAATATACGATGCTTATTTTGTATGTTTTCATAAATGAAAAAAATAGATACTATCCAGCATACTGCTAATAATCCACCTAATGGTCCTGGATTTCCAAACGTTCCTGTGATTCCAAAATCATGATGATTGCTCTCTAAATAATTCGCTTTTTGAAGTATTGAAATGATGACTTCGGTAATTCCCCAAATATAGACCATGTGTAATAGGCAATTGCGATATTGTTTTGATATAATGCGTATGCAAGTATATATAAGGCATAATACAGTTACTCGCCAAATTGATGAGTAGTCAATAGGTACAGCTCTATTTAAGAACAGTAATATGCATATTGATATAAGTAATATATCTTGCATTCTGATAGTTACAATAGAATGGCTTTTCATACTGTTTATAAGGTACATTCAATTTAAGTGGAAATATATTTATACGTGATTTTACTTCCGTATAATTGTGCGTTGGGCTTGTATGTTATTGGGGAATATGTTTATTCAAAGAAGCTGTTCTCTTTGCATTGGGCGATACAAAGAGAACAGAATGTAATTATTTCCATAAAAAGACTTTGGTTATATCTTCTTTATTGACATAATAAATCTTTTCTACTGAATTATAGGCTTCCACATGCAATCTTACTTCTACTGAATAGGCAGAGTCTACCCACCTACTTAAATTCAACGAATAGTCTTGTTTTTGCAAAGCAAATATAATAAAATCTATTCTTCGTGATGAATCCTGCTGAAACACATATTCATTTCTTTTCTTTATAACTACGCCATTGCTATCTTTTAATGTAATAGTGTAATACGTCCCTTTCTTAGGTTCATCATCAGACTTGGGACGTAAAAAGACAGGAGCATTATATTTGTTCTCCAACACAAGCTGAATCTGCTTTGTTTTTTTATCGAATGACAAATCTGCTTCGACTTGGGAAAAAGCCAATAAAGGCAACCCCAAAAATAAAATAACTAATATTGTTCTCATAATATATCATTTTTTTGATTCTATATATTTTAATAATTCTTCATTTCTCCAGATCTGATATTCGATTTCTTTTTGATAATAATCCTCCTTTGCAAATCCATTATTTAATTCTGCTTTATATGTTTCTATTTCATTTTTATACCATTGCGGATTGTCCTTTATCGAATAGACATGTAACTCTTCATTCTTTATTAGATTTATAAGTAATTCATTTGCATATTGTTCACAATACCATTTTAAATAACAATCTAATGCATCAGAAATATCTTTATTTGGCTTTAGAATAAGATCACATGGTGAAGAAGCATTATTAGTATTATTATGCCCGTGTTCACAATGATATATCTCATGCCATAAAATTGATGCTCTTTCTGGTGTTTTATACTTGAAAAAATTGCTACATACTTCAATTGTTCCATCCAGTAAAGTCCGCGCAGTAGTAGTACATATGTCTTTATTTTTCTGAATTTTATATTTAGATAAATCAATTCCTTTAGCTTTCAAAAGAGGAGTTATTTCTTTCAAAGCTGTACTTAGTTGAGGGTCTTCATCTCCTGTGTCAGTTGTCGGTTTTTCTGTCACGGTATCATCCTCCTGACTTGTCGATTCCGGTTCTGTCGGCTCGGGATCTATTGGCGTAGTATCTGGGCTTGAAGAATTTAACCAATCTTCATTATCATTTTCTCCCCATTCACTGTAGTCAGGTTCCGGCTCAATAATAATGTCATCAAACCATCCACCATCATAAGTATAATCATAGTCATCTTCTCCACGAGTCAAAACCATCTTTTTCTTTTGAATATATACAGTAGATGCTAATGCGCGAGCCTGCTCATACTTATCTGATAAATTAGTTTTCCCTGAAGCATTTAATAGAAATACTCCTCCCGTTTTTACTCCGTTCTTATAAGTACTTATACGGGCTGTTACTTGTGAATATACACAGGAATATAAAGCTACTCCTGTGAAACCACCCTTGTCTGCACAATTTATAAAGTTGTTACAAGTTTGTGAGCCATTTCTACTATCATATAATTGGGAGGGTATCAAAGTTAAGATGTATTGATCCATTCTATTGCTCTTTACATCTTTTACTATCACTAGTTTCTGATATACATTGACTTTTCCAGCAGAAGGCTTGCCATTTCTTTCATCTACATAAATTGCTTTAAAGTGATAAGTCGGAGTTATTGGGATATCATAACAAGCAAGTCCGTTGTTTACAGAACCGACCGCTGCATCCCAGTTAGGTACGAAATCACCGGGGGAAACTGTTTCATTCTTTTTATTATCCAATGAACGACTTAACATTAAATTATCACGAGCTTGCGTTTGAAAAAAGTTCTTAGCTTCTTCCAAACTAAAATCTTTCATGTCTGTTTGCAATCTTGACTCCAGCAAAACTTCGTCTTTACAATTAACTACAGTTATGACCATTACAATTGCGCATAAGACAGTATAAATATAAGCTATTTTCTTCATAAAACAATTATTTTAATCCTTTTCTTTTCATTTTCCTTTCAAAATCATATTTCCACCAGCCACACCATTTTTTATAACTGTCAGTTTTAAATAAAGGATTTACTGTCTTGCAGAAGTTGTCACCTAATTGGGAAAGTTGGTCGTATTTATCGGTATCAGGCAATTTCTTTTGATTAAGAATTTTATATTCTTCGATTGCATACTTGTTGTAGGCTATCTTAAATTCATTAATCTGCTTCTGGTCAAGTCCATACTTTGATTTCAAAATATGATCCAATGCCGCATTATTTACTTTCCTCCACTTCGCAGATGCAGACGGAACCGCCACTGCTATTTTTTTTGCCATCTCATCATCAATGGCCATCAATGCCACTTCCCTTTCGGCATTTTTCTTATTACTATTGAATATATCTATACGTTTTTGTTTATACGTATCTTCTATTTGAGCTATAGTAAAAGCATCTTTATATGCAACTTCGTATTTATCCATATCATCAAGTGCTCTGAAGAACAGTCTTTTATATTCAATATACCAAGTCCCATTTTCTACTCCCAATATTTGTTTTATTTTAATATTCAATTCGGACAGCATAGTGTCACTATTCTCATATTTTTCCCATGCTTCTCCAGCATCTTTGTGCATTTTATCCCGTTCTTTTACCCATGCAGATTCGGCTTGATATAAAGCACGCATTTGTTCATACGGAACAAATTTATTTTCACTTAACACCTGGTAACGTTCCATCTCTTGGGTGCAAGAGCTCCATTTTTTATATTTTCCTTCAAAAAATGTCTGGCTGACAATTATGCCATATTTTTTGTAAAGTTTCTTTTGTTCCACTTTAAATTGAGCAGAACTAATTTTACGACTTTTCAATTGGTCATTCTCTTTCTGTAAGGAGAATAGAATTTGTTCGTATTCATCTGCCTTTTGACTATTGATTTTATACGTTCTCATCATATATTCCTTGCGTTTACCGATGTTGACGCCCGGAATAATCTGTGAAAAGCCCACACTTCCTATTAAAAGTAAGGACAAAAACAAAGTAATTTTTCTCATAATTTTATTATTTAATAGTTAGAAATAATTTTACCACCATATCTGTTTCCCATTTTCATAAGTGAATGGACGTTCTTCACGACCTTTAGTCAAATTGTGCAACCATAACAGAGCTTTTTGAGGTACGTTATCATAAACGATACTATCACCTGTTGGGCGTTTCCGGCCTAAACTTATCCATTGATCCTGCCAATAAAACAGTTCATAAGTATCTGTTGAAACTATTGCATTATCGTCATTACGTGGAGCAAATCCAATTTTGGAAATCTTCACTGGTTTATATAAATCCACACCAACCCATAAGTCTATGCCACCACTCACTTGATAATAGGTAAGTGGTTGTCCATCGAAAATATTAAGCATAGTACTGTCCTCGTATATAGCATCACAAGCTATAGGTCGGAATGCTAGAAGCTTCTCATCAGATTGATATAAACAAAATTCTGCGATACTAAAGGTCCCTTTGGGTTTTCTATAACGTATGTAACGATAGGCTTTCTCTGCAGATATTTCTATCTTTTGCATTTTGCTTTCCGGAGTTTTTGTTATTTTATAAAGTTCCGTTACATCAGAAAAGTCTGCTTTATTTGCCCCTTCAAAAACTCCCATAATCATTAATTTTGAGAAATCAACAATTCGCATATTCAAAGGGAATTTGCGTTTACATACGACTCTTTCAAGATGTTTAGTGTCTGGTGTTATTTCCCTTACTGAATCCTCCGATACTATTATTGGGCTGCCTATTGGAATGGCCTCTTCATCTACCCAATGAGTTGGGAGATAAACTATACCATCACCTAAATCAATAGCTTCCTTATTACGATCAACATTGTATATATTTCCAGTCCCAATGCTATGGAATGTTTGAGAAGAGGAAAAAGCAACAGGCACCCATCTTTTTGGAGAAAATACAGATAAAAGATTTTCTTTTTCTTTATTTATATTAGCCGAGACTGTAACATCACATGAGCCGATGTTGTGCAATCTTGTAACATCCAGTATGTCATTGTAACGAAATAATTCTGGAATATTGTCGACATGTTTGGCTAAATCTTGTATTGAATACATCTTACGATATATTTTAGGGGTTTTACGTGATAGATAGTAATCTCTGTCTGCTTGTTTATCAGTGTTTTGAAGTGGATATATTTTGTTGTCTGGTAATATGATTGAAACAAAAGAATGTCCATTGTTATTGCTTCCCCAATAAGGTACAAATTCAAATGCGGCAGGAATTCCTACTGACCGTAAGGCCATAGTAACTAAGGCTGTTCTGTCATCACATTTACCATATCCTGTCCTTATTATTGATGAATATGATTTTAAGGTATCTTTGTAAAATTCGGGAGATAGCTCTATTTTAATTTGAGCATTTATATTCTGTGCTGTTTGAATAATATCGTTGGTACATTGTTTCTCAAATTTTCTACTACAGTCCCATTTCCAATAATACTGTAATGGTTCATCGGAGACTCTGTATGGTAAGATGTATTCGCAGAATTGTTCAAATGTATAGTTTTTCAAATATGGACTCTTTTCTTTTAAAAAGAATGAATGCTCTAGTGATTTTATGAGAGAGTCAGCTTTTACTATATCAATATCATATATTTTCTGTTCTTTGCCATTGATGGAATATTTGTTAGGCATATTTTCTATCAGAAAGCAAGCTGCTTTATATTTATCTTTGTCCTTATTTGTTTTATAATATTCTAAAAAGCGGGTAAGCTCCTTATTATTTGTTTGAGAGTTGCTCGCTATTTTCCATGCTAGTTTTTCACTGGATGAAGTGCAACTGAGTAACAAAAGAAGTAAAAATGCGGTGCAAATTGTTTTCATAGTATTATAATAAAAGGGTGTTCTTTAACTTGTATGCTGCAAAGGTGAGGAAAAATAAGTATTTGAATATGAGTAAATAATACATTAGTAGGATGAAAACGTACATTATCTGACCGTAAACGGATGGAATCGGATATTTCTTTAAAATCTTTCATCTTGAACGTGATAAAGAAGTTTCTTTTGTGCCTTGATTGGCACCAATTTTAATGTATAAAAGTATGGCAAAACCAAACTTGTTACTATCTTTGCAGCGTCAATTAAACTCTTAATTTGTATAGTATTATGAGAGCTAAAAAGTTTGTATGCTGCTTGCTGGCTATGCTGCTGCTTGTTGGTGTTTCGTTTATCTCTTGCGGTAATAGTTCCAAAGCAAAAGCCGATAATGAACTGACTGCGCAGGACGGTGAAAATTTCAAATCCTTTCTGGATAGATTTACTTCCAGTGCAGCCTTCCAGTATACTCGTATCAAGTTCCCATTAAAGACCCCGATTACTTTATTGGCAGATGACGGCGAAACAGAGAAAACATTCCCTTTCACCAAAGAAAAATGGCCGTTGCTGGATAGCGAAACCATGAAAGAAGAACGTATTACTCAGGAAGAAGGGGGAATCTATGTCTCCAAGTTTACGCTGAATGAACCGAAACACAAAATCTTTGAAGCGGGCTATGAAGAGTCCGAAGTGGATTTGCGGGTCGAGTTCGAATTGCAGGCTGACGGGAAATGGTATGTGGTGGACTGCTATACAGGCTGGTATGGATATGACTTGCCGATTGGAGAATTGAAACAAACCATCCAGAATGTGAAAGAAGAGAACGCTGCATTCGAAGAGGTACATCCTTAAAATGGCAATACAAATTCCCGGTCAATACATTATTTGAGATATTTTGTACAATTTGAGCCTCTCTTTTTTCAAAAAGAGGGGTTTCTTTGTATTTGGAAGAACTAATGCCGTAATGGTGAAGAACTGTTCCGCATGCTCTTGCAGGCAATGAGTGACTGTTTGCTGACTTATATGCTGAAAAACCTAATAAGACGATATATCCATGATGAAACAACTTTTTATTAAATTAGGAGTGACAACTCTATTTTCTCTATTGTGTTCAACATATCTTCATGCGCAAGTCGTAACAGATGAGCGGATGTTTTCCTTTGAAGAACCGCAAATCCCGGATTGCATTTCTGCCGTCCAATCACAATTATCTATCTCGGATATACACTATAAAGATGGAAAACATTCGTTGGAATGGACTTTTGAACCGGGAGCTGTATTGCAGATTAAGAAAGATTTGAAGTTTGAGAAGAAAGACCCGACTGGTAAGGACTTGTATCTTTCAGCTTTTATTGTGTGGGTCTACAATGAAACTTCTCAAGATGCAACTATAGAATTTGAGTTCCTAAAGAATGGAAAGAAATGTACCTCCTTTCCTTTTGGTATCAATTTTACCGGTTGGCGTGCCGCGTGGGTTTGTTACGAGCGAGATATGCAAGGCACACCTGAGGAAGGGATGAATGAACTTCGTATTGTAGCTCCGAATTCAAAAGGACGCCTTTTCATCGACCATTTGATTACAGCTACTAAAGTCGATGCACGTCAGCAGACAGCCGATTTGCAAGTACCTTTTGTGAATGCCGGAACAACTAATCATTGGCTGGTTGTTTATCAACATTCTTTTTTAAAACCGGATATTGAACTAACTCCTGTGGGCGACAAGCAACGGGAAGAGATGCAACTGTTGGAGAAACGCTTTCGGGATATGATCTATACGAAGGGCAAGATCACAGATAAAGAGGTTGAGAATATTCGCAAGAAGTACGATTTCTATCAGATCACTTACAAAAACGGTCAGGTTTCGGGAGTACCTATCTATATGGTACGTGCCGCAGAAGCTTATGAACGAATCATCCCGGATTGGAACAAAGATATGTTCACTAAAATGGGGGTGGAAATGCGTGCTTACTTCGATCTGATGAAAAAAATAGCTGTTGCATATAATAATAGTACGGCGAAACCGGTGATTCGGGAAGAAATGAAGAAGAAGTTTTTGGCAATGTACGACCACATAACCGATCAGGGCGTGGTTTATGGTAGTTGTTGGGGAAATATCCATCATTACGGATATAGTGTTCGCGGTCTGTACTTGGCATATTTCCTGATGAAAGATGTGCTTAGAGAAGCAGGCAAACTTCAAGAAGCCGAACGGACATTACGTTGGTATGCGATTACTAACGAAGTGTATCCCAAACCGGAAGTCAACGGAATTGATATGGACTCTTTCAATACACAGACCACAGGACGTATTGCCAGTATTCTGATGATGGAAGATACACCGGAGAAACTGCAATACTTACGGTCTTTCTCTCGTTGGATTGACTATGGTTGCCGTCCTGCACTGGGGTTGTCCGGTTCATTTAAAGTGGACGGAGGTGCTTTCCATCATCGCAATAACTATCCGGCTTATGCCGTAGGCGGGTTGGATGGAGCAACAAATATGATTTATCTTCTCAGCCGGACGGAGTTTGCCGTTTCCAAATTAGCCCATGAAACGGTGAAAAATGTATTGCTGACCATGCGCTTTTATTGTAATAAACTGAATTTCCCTCTCTCTATGTCCGGTCGTCATCCGGATGGAAAAGGTAAACTGGTTCCTATGCATTTTGCCATGATGGCTTTAGCCGGTTCTCCCGATGGAAAGGCGGAATATGACAGTGAAATGGCTTTTTCTTATCTTCGTTTGATTTCAGATTCAGGCGTTGAGAATGATGCTCCCGAATATATGCCGAAAGTTTCGAATGCTGAAGAACGCAAGGTGGCGAAGCTTCTGATAGAGAAAGGTTTCCGCCCGGAACCGGACCCGCAAGGGAATATAGCAATGGGCTATGGTTGTGTCTCTGTTCAACGTCGCAATAATTGGTCTGCCGTGGTACGTGGACATTCCCGTTATTTATGGGCGGCTGAACATTATTTGGGAGCGAATTTATATGGTCGCTATCTGGCACACGGCAGCTTGCAGATATTGACAGCTGCACCAGGGCAGGCGGTGACTCCGGCCACTAGTGGTTGGCAGCAGGAAGGTTTTGACTGGAACCGTATCCCGGGAGTCACATCTATTCATTTGCCATTGGAACAATTGCAGGCTAAAGTGCTCAATGTAGACCGTTATTCGGGAATGGAAGAGATGCTTTATTCGGATGAAGCTTTTGCAGGCGGGTTGTCTCAACAGAAGATGAATGGTAACTTCGGAATGAAGTTGCACGAGCACGACAAGTATAACGGATCGCACCGGGCACGAAAATCTTACCATTTCATCGATGGAATGATTGTCTGCCTTGGATCGGATGTCGAAAATACAAATACGGAGTTCCCCACTGAAACGACTATCTTCCAATTGGCTGTCACTGATAAGGCGGGACATGACTATTGGAAAAATTATCAGGGAGATAAGAAGGTATGGGTAGATCATTTAGGGACAGGTTATTATGTTCCGACTACCATTCGGTTTGAGAAGAACTTCCCTCAACGTTCGCGAATGCAGAATACAGGAAAGGAAACAAAGGGTGATTGGGTCTCTTTGGTAATAGATCATGGAAAGGCACCGAAAAACGGAAGGTATGAATATGCTGTTTTGCCCCAAACGAATGAAACCGCGATGAAGAAGTTTGCGAAAAAGCCCACTTATAAAGTATTGCAGCAAGACCGGAAGGCACATATTGTAGAGTCCGCTTCCGAGCAGATTGTTTCTTATGTGTTATTTGAGACTCCTGAAACAACGTTGCCGGGTGGTCTGTTGCAGCGTGTGGATACTTCCTGCCTAGTTATGACTCATAAAGAATCTGCTGATAAGATTAAACTGACGGTGGCACAACCTGATTTAGCTTTGTATCGCGGTCCAAGTGACGAAGTGTTTGACAAAGACGGGAAGCGGATTGAACGTAGTATCTACTCTCGTCCGTGGATTAATAATGAAAGCAGTGAAATACCGGTGACTGTGACCTTAAAAGGCCGATGGAATGTGGAAGAAACTTCATTTTGTAAAGTCGTCTCTTCTAATGAAAAGCAAACTATCTTACGGTTCGGTTGCAAAGATGGCGCTAGCTTTGAAGTGGAACTAAAGAGATAAGAAGTCAGGCAACTAGAAAATGTTTTGTTTCCCTTTGTACAAGCGTGGTTTCCAAAGCTTTGAAACTATTGTTTCTAGCTGCAGAAACTTTAGTTTCTACAAAGGGAAACTTTGGTTTCAAGCGTATGAAACTCTAGTTTCAAGTAAGGAAACCAAAAGTTTCAAATAGCGAAACGATTGGTTTCTCGGTGTGAAACTAATCGTTTCCCGTAATGAAACAAAGGTTGTATATAAATGAAGTAAATATGACTGTTAGGGCTCCTGTAATGAATGTCTCCGATTAATGAAATGTAGTTTGCTGCTTTCGGTGATAGCAATATTGTCATCACAATGCTGTCACCGATTGCTGTCACAATGCTAATCGTTTATAATCAAATCATTAGGCAGTAATCGGTGACAGGTGACAGATATTAATCAAAATAATTGTGTAGAGAGAGGTTAGAACATAAACATGGCAACAGCAACAATACGGTTGTTGCATACAGCATGAGTATCTCTGATTTTTCCGTTGGAGGCATTGAGTGAACCATACCATGCAGAGCTTAAGGTATATTCCAATCCGAATTTCCAGTGGGGAACATTGTAGGTCAGTTCTGCCCCTGCTGTTACTAACTGGTCGAGGTTTATTCCCGTTCCATACACTTGAGCGTCAGTTCCATTCG